>CAZYEY010000260.1:0-39039 GCA_964646585.1 uncultured Thiobacillus sp.
CCGACGGCTGTGGCAAGTACAACGGCCGCATGGGGCGGTGATTGGGCCGGCGCGGGTAGCAGCAGGAACGGGTGGCGGGAGCCGACGCCACGGTCTGGCTGGAGAAGCAGAACCGCTTCGCTACCCTGACCCTGGTGGCCAAGGTCACCGGCGCCCCCACCCTGAACCCCGGTGAGCGGGTGCGGGTGGCGGTGGAGGCCATCGACCTCCTGGACATCGACCTCGCATGCCGTTATCTGGCCCCGTCGAACGCCTGAAGGGGGCCTTCGCCCCCATCCCCTATGCGCCCCAGACCTCGGCGGACTGGGACGACCGTTTCACCAAGGCCGTCCTGATCTCCGCCATCGTCCACGTGCTGTTCATCTTCGGCATGCAGTTCAAGGCGGCGAACCCCAAGCTGTTCGAGAAGACCACCCCGCCTCTGGACGTGGTTCTGGTCAACGCCAAGAGCAAGAACAAGCCGGTCAAGGCCGACGTGCTCGCCCAGCACGACCTGGAGGGCGGCGGCAACGTGGCGGAGAACCGTATGGCCAAGTCGCCCCTGCCCGTCTCCGAGCGGGAACAGGCCATGAGCGCGGAGGCCGAGTTCAACGCCCGGGTCCAGGCCCTGGAGCAGCAGACCCAGGCCTTGATGAAGCAGATCAAGTCCGACTACAAGGTGCCGGAGCAGAAACCCGCCGTGGTGGCGGAACCCCGGCCGCCCGCGCCGGTTCCGGCTCCGGTGGACCTGGCCGCCCGTAGCCTGGAGATGGCCAAGCTCCAGGCCCGCATCGACCAGCAGATGGACGAGTACCAGAAACGCCCCCGGCGGGGCCAGTACGGCATCAATGCCCAGGGCTTCACCTTCGCCCAGTACGTGGAGGACTGGCGCATCAAGGTGGAGAGGGTGGGCAACCTCAATTACCCCGAGGCGGCCCGGCGGGAGCGGGTCTACGGCAGCCTGATCATGGAGGCCTGCATCCGGCCCGACGGTGTGCTTTACGAGGAGGAGGGCAACACGCCCGCCATCGTGCGGTCCTCCGGCTCCAGGATCCTCGACGCGGCAGCCCTGAAGATCGTGCGCATGTCGGCGCCCTTCCCTGCGTTCTCCGCCGAGATGCGGGCCCAGATGACCAGGATGCGGCTGGACGTGTTCTGCATCACCCGGACCTGGACCTTCACCCGCTCCGACCAGCTTACCAGTCAATAAGCCGTTTTTCTGCTCCCATAAACACAATAAATACTATAGAATCATGGGGTTCTAATATTCACCGGGATTCCATCATGCACATCGGCACCACCCTCACCCAGTTCATCATCGAGGAACAGCGCCATATCGCCGGTGCCACCGGCGAGTTCACCGCCCTCTTGAACGACCTGGTCACCTCCATCAAGGTCATCTCCAATGCCGTGAACAAGGGGGCGCTCATCGGCGTCATGGGGGCGCTGGATTCCCAGAATGTGCAGGGCGAGACCCAAAAGAAACTGGACGTGATCACCAACGAGATCATGATCCGCCACAACGAATGGGCCGGCCACCTGGCCGGCATGGCCTCAGAAGAGATGGACGAGGTCTATGCCATCCCCAACAAGTATCCGCTGGGTAAATACCTGCTGGTGTTCGACCCCCTGGACGGTTCCAGCAACGTGGACATCAACATCTCCGTGGGCACCATCTTCAGCATCCTGCGGGCCCCGGTGGCCAACCGCGCCGCTACGGCCTCCGATTTCCTCCAGCCCGGCGTCAAGCAGGTCTGCGCTGGCTATGCCTTGTATGGTTCTTCCACGATGTTAGTGCTTACTACCGGTCACGGTGTGAACGGCTTCACTCTGGACCGGGAAGTGGGCGAGTTCCTGCTCACCCACCCCGACATGCGCATCCCCGAGGAGACCAAGGAGTTCGCCATCAACGCCTCCAACCGCCGCTTCTGGGAAGCGCCGGTGCAGCGCTACGTGGAGGAATGCCTGGCGGGCAAGGAAGGCCCCCGGGGCAAGGACTTCAACATGCGCTGGGTGGCCTCCATGGTGGCCGAGGTGCACCGCATCCTCACCCGGGGCGGCATCTTCATGTATCCACGGGACACCAAGGACCCCAGCAAGCCCGGCAAGCTGCGCCTGATGTACGAGGCCAACCCCATGAGCTTCATCGTCGAGCAGGCGGGCGGGGCTTCTTCAACGGGCTATGAGCGCATCCTGGACATCCAGCCGGAAGGCCTGCACCAGCGGGTGCCGGTGATCCTGGGTTCGAAGAAGGAGGTGGAGGTGGTGGTGGGGTACCACCAGAAAAGCGAGTCTTGAAAAGGCAGTCACCCCGCCGGCCCTGCATCCTTGCCCAGGCCAGGTTCCAATTCCGGCAACTTCGGCCGGGCAAGGACCTTCCGGATAAGGTGGGCGACCAGCAGTGGAAACGGCATCCGCATCCAGTGGGACCGGATGTAGAGCGCGAGCAGGGCCGCATCGCTTCCCCCATCACGGCAACTGGCATGATGCGGGCGAAATGCCCGTGCGTAGCATGCATCCATGACTGCCCCCACCGCCCTGGCGGGGCTCCCCGTCCGCGCCGCCTCGACGATCTTTTCCGGAATGGGCGTATCCAGCAGCCGCTTCGTGTAGCGGATCGCGTAGTACAGCGGCCGTGACAAGCCCAACTCCATGGCTCTGGGGACCAGGGCATCCCAGAATCCCTCCTGGGCCCCGAAGTGGCGGAACAGGCTGTCCAGGTCGAACAAATCCCTGAGGCCGTTGCCCAGTTCTCCCTCATGAAACAAATGGGTGGCGCTGTGCAAGAGCATATCCGTGGGTTTCAGCACGAATAACCCGGGATGGCCCGTCAGGGGCACGGCCACGTCGATCAGGGCTGGGGTATTCACCTTGATGCGGGCCGTAGCCGGAAGGATCGTGTGGTGCACGTCAATCGTGGTGCCCCGCCGCACATGGCGCATGGGTGGAATCTCGTGCATCCATCGCCGGTAGTAACGCTGGTCGTAATCCGTGTGGTGCCCCCCTTGCCAGCCGTGGATCATGAGTTTGCTCTCGGCGGCTTCCAGTCGGTCACGGGGCACCAGGATATCCACGTCGGAAAAGGTACGGCCGTAGGCGGCTGGCAGTCCGGCCATGACATAGGCGGCCCCCTTGAGCAGAATCACCGGGGCGTCCAGCCCTGCCAGCGCACGCCTTATGCACTCCACTTCCCAGCGCATCGCGACATGTTGCCGCTCCACCATGAGCAGCGCCGATGTCAGATGCTGACGTGGCGCGACAGGTACCTCGCCGATCAGGCCGGCGGCCTCGATCTCATGGGCGAGGCGGGCCAGGAGATTGGCACGTCTGCCCTGTCGCACCAGCAGATCCCAACCGCGCCCGTCGAGGTCGAGCGTGTCAGTGGGGCTGAGCAAAGCGGCGACGATGGGATCCCGGGCGATCATGTCATCGCGCCTCCAAGAGTCGACGGAAGGCCGGTTCCGCGTCATCCAAGTGGCCATAGGAGAATTCCAGGCAGCGACAACGGTCCACCAGGTCGCCGATGGCATCGAATCCCCTGACCCCATGGATGTCATAGTTGAAGGACTGCTCGGCCAGGAGCATGAAGGCACGGGCGGGATCGTAGGGCAGCATGCTCGGAGGGGCGTCTCTGACATAGCGGGGTAGCACGATCCAGGCGGGCCTGGCGGGCTCCCGTCGCCGCGCCACGCTGTCCCCGGGCGGACGCATGAGGCAGACCGTCCCCTTCGTGGTGTCCGGCATGGGACGGGTCATCACGGCATCCGGCGCGAAACGCCGGATCACCTCGATGGAAGCGTTCTTCAGATTCACCGGCCGCGCCATGCCATGGATCAGGCCGCTCTCCATGTCGTATAGGCCCAACTCATCGGACAGCAGCCGCCACCCTTTCTGAATCAGGCCGGAACACAAGGTGCTCTTGCCGGAGCCGGGCGGGGCCGGCAACAGGGCGGCAAGCCCGTCGCGCTCGACAACCGCGGCATGGATGATCAGGAATTGATGGGAATGGGCAGCCACACACCAGTTCAACCCCCACTCCAGCATGGCAAATGCCTGGTGAACCGGAAGTGGAATGAAGGAGGGACGTCCGTCGAAATAAAAGCGGGCGTGAGGCCGCACCCAGCGGCGCAGGCCGCGATCCCGCGAGACTTCCACGTGGAAATCCGCGAAAGCATCGGGCTCCAGCACCTCGAATCCGCCATACATCCGCGCCATGTCCTCGCTGATGGAAGGAATATCCGAGCGGAGACGGGCCACGAAAGGATGGATGTCGAGCAAGAGCTCGCCCCGATGGAGGCGGTTGCGCAGTTCCGCCGTGGGGAGGTCGGCGATGATCAAAGGGGGAGGCTGGATACGAGGCCGAGGTTCCGCAACTTTAGCAAAGCGGCCTCGATGTATTCCAGCGCAGCTTCCCTGCGATCAAATTCGAGCAGGTCTTCAAGGCTGTCCAGAAGTTCCGGAGCGGAATAAGTCCCGTGGTTCAGCTTACTCAACAACTCGGCCTGGAGGGGATCCAACAAGTGGGTATCCCCACTGTCACATCGAAATACCACTGCCTCTCCCGGGGAGGCCCAACGACGCACCCGCAATTTTCCCGTCTCGATCCCGGACCACTGAGACATGCTGTTTTCGAGACGATATCAACGCGTATCAGGGTTGGGTGAACCAGTTATTGTGGAGGTAGTTGACGATATCCGTCGTCGTCCACGTCACCGAGGGCATATTGGGGGGCGAATAGAGGCCGGTGGCCATTTTCTTGAGTTCCTCGAAGCTGATGCACAAATCCATATCGTTATTGGGTATGGTTGACAGCAGGAGGTAGTTCAGCTGGGCGCAGATGATGTATTTCTGGAAATCGGTACCCGACGTCAACACGGTCTTGATCGTGGTCGAGTCGGTGAGTCCGGCGGGCCGGGCAATGGGCACCTTCGCGAACAGTCGGGCTACGGTGATGCTGTCCCAGGCAAACCCGGTCTGAGCCGTATTGCAGGCATCGTTCTTCAAACATGGGTATTTTTTATAAAGCTGCGTCCACGGCTTGCTCGTGGTTCCCACTGTGGATCTCGCGGTGTTATCCCGCCAGTTCGTGATGGTCCATGTTTCATCGGCGTAGGAATTGTGGCCCGGATTGGTTTTCAGGCTTGTATTGGGGTTGATCTGCTCGGAACCCCAGGCAGAGGGCGATTTGCAGTGCCAGGCCAGGACGGGACGGCTGGCCAGGGTGAGCACCACGGGCACCGCAGCACCACCAAGCTTGATCAGGCGGCGACGTCCGGAAGCCACTTGCTTGGCCCCATTTGCGTCTTGGTGCGAATCGCGCGCCAAGGCGTTCTGATCGAGATTGCTGTCCTTGTCGGTCATGACGTACTCCAATAATGTGTTCGAGCGACCCCCCGTGGATAAACCCAGTTTAGGTCACTGGCCCATCCGACTTACCGGGGAAGGACATTCCCCAACAGACGGTAGGTCGCGAAGCAAAGGTATACACAGTACTAGCAATTATCGCGCCACCCAGAGCGAATACGTTCAGTGCCTTGTTTTCAATGGATAAACAGGCCAAATGTCCCAACGATGACGGGGAAGACAAAAAGGATTGTAAAGATTTTCGACAAGTCAGGAATTTGGCTTGCGGCCCCATATGACCCTGGGTATCCCCGCCAAGTCTTGTAGCGTGACGATATTTCGATATCGCAGCTGAATCATCAACATGCGACAGGCCTCGGACTGGTCATGGCCATGCTCCAATACCAGGCAGCCCTCCGGGGTGAGATGCTCTGGCGCGGTCATGATCAGCTCGCGCAAGTCATCCAGCCCCTCCTCCCCGGCGACCAGGGCCGTCCGTGGCTCGAACCTCACATCCCCCTCCGCCAAATGCGCATCCTGCGCCGCGATGTAGGGTGGGTTGGATACGATCAAGTCGAAGGGGGCACCTTGTAAGCCTGCGAACCAGTCGCTCAGCCGCCAGGCTACCCGGGCGCCCAGGCGCTGGCCGTTCTCCATGGCCACCGCCAGCGCGGCTTCGCTGTTGTCCACGCCAACCACGTGCCAGCCCGGGCGGGCAAGGGCGATGGAGATCGCGATACAACCGCTGCCAGTACCCAAGTCCAACAAGCGCACGTTGTCCTTGTCGGCGAAGCGCTCGAGTACGGCATCCACGAGCAACTCCGTCTCCGGACGTGGAATGAGCACATCCGGGGTGACCCGAAAGCGATGGCCGTAAAACTCCTTCTCCCCCAGGATGTAGGCGACGGGCTCGCCGCGCGCTCTGCGATCGAGCAAACGGGTCATGGCATCCATCTGGGTGGCGTCCAGATCATCCCGGTCATGACCGATCAGCCAGGAATGATCTACCGACAGCGCATGGCCCACGAGGGCCCGAACTTCGATCCTTGCTTCCCGGCGTTCGAGGGACAGGGCCCCGGCCAGGCGGGACGAAGCTTGCTCCAGGTATTCGGACAGCGTCATGACCAGGCGGCTGAAATCAGTCCTCGCCTGACAAGGCCGCCAACTGCTCCGCCTGGTGCTCGGCGGTGAGGGCGTTGATGAGTTCGTCCAGCTCGCCCTCCATGACGAAGTTCAGCTTGTACAGCGTGAGATTGATGCGGTGGTCGGTGACCCGGCCCTGGGGGAAATTGTAGGTACGGATGCGGTCGGAGCGGTCTCCGGTGCCGATGAGGCTCTTGCGGGTGCTGGCCACCGATGCCTGGAGTTCCCGGTCGCGCAGGTCCTTGAGGCGGGCGGCGAGCACCGACAGGGCCTGGGCCTTGTTGCGGTGCTGGGAACGGTCGTCCTGGCATTCCACCACCAGGCCGGTGGGCAGGTGGGTGACGCGCACCGCCGAATCGGTCTTGTTGATGTGCTGGCCGCCGGCGCCGCTGGCGCGGAAAGTGTCGATGCGCAGGTCCGCGGGGTTGATGTCGATCTCGCCGGCATCAATGGCCTCGGGCATCACTGCCACGGTGCAGGTGGAGGTGTGGATGCGGCCCTGGGCCTCGGTTTCTGGCACACGCTGGACCCGGTGGCCGCCGGACTCGAACTTCAGTTTCGAATAGGCTCCGGCGCCCACGATGCGGGCGATGATTTCCTTGTAGCCGCCCACCTCGCCCTCGCTTTCCGACACCACCTCCACTTTCCAGCGCTGGCGCTCGGCGTAGCGGGCATACATGCGGAACAGGTCGCCGGCGAACAGGGCGGACTCGTTGCCGCCGGTACCGGCGCGGATCTCCAGGAAGAGGTTGCGCTCATCGTTGGGATCCCGGGGCAGCAGCAGGATCTGAAGCCGGGCATCCAGATCGGCCAGGCGGGCCTTGGCCGCCTCCACTTCTTCCTGGGCGAACGCCTTCATCTCCGGATCGGACAGCAGCTCCTCGGCGGTGGCCAGATCGGCCCGGGCCTGCTGCCAGGCCTGGTAATGCTCCACCACCGGGGTGATGTCAGCGTGTTCCTGATGGAGCTTGCGGTACTGGGCCAGATCCGCCGTGGCCCGCTCGTCGGCCAGCAGACGGTCGAGTTCCTCCCGGCGCAGGGCAAGCTGTTCGAGTTTGGACTGAAGGGATGGCTTCATCGGGATCTTGGGCAGGTCGGGTTAACGGTCTTATCCCCTAGCCCGACACGGCGTGGATGTCGGGTTACGGCGCTGCGCGCCTGACCAACCTACTCTCCGTGCAGGTTGTAGAGCCGGGACACCAACCGGGCCAGCTCCTCCCGCTCGGTCTCTCCAGCGGAGTTGAGGGCATGGCTGGGATC
Organism: uncultured Thiobacillus sp.; assembly: GCA_964646585.1. GTDB lineage: Bacteria > Pseudomonadota > Gammaproteobacteria > Burkholderiales > Thiobacillaceae > PFJX01. The sequence continues at coordinate 7,726 of CAZYEY010000260.1, forward strand.
GTGCAGCAGCTTGTTCATGAGCCCCCGGCTGAGAGCTTCCAGCACTGCCCGTGGATCGTCCCCCCTGAGCAGGGCCTTGTGGGCCTTTTCCAGTTCGTGGCGGCGCAGGCGCTCGCCGTGGTCCCGGAGGGAACGGATCACCGGCACCGCCTGGCGGGTGTCCATCCAGTGCATGAATTCGTTGACCCGGGCGGCGATGATGGCTTCGGCCTGGGTCACGGCGGAAGCGCGGCTGTCCTGGCCGGCCCGGACCACCTCACCCAGGTCGTCCACAGTGTAGAGAAATACATCATCCAGTTCGCCCACCTCGGTTTCGATGTCCCGGGGCACGGCCAGGTCCACCATGAAAATGGGCCGGTGCTTGCGTGCCTTCACCGCCCGTTCCACCAGGCCGAGGCCGACGATGGGCAGGGGGCTGGCGGTGGAGGTGACCAGGATGTCGAACTCGTGCAGCAGTTCCGGCAGATTGGTGAGGGCCGCCGCCTCGCCGCCGAACTTGTTGGCCAGATCCCGGGCCCGCTCGATGGTGCGGTTCACCACCATCAGCCGGCGGGGCCTGCGGGCAGCAAAGTGGGTGGCCACCAGCTCGATCATCTCGCCGGCGCCGATGAACAGCACGGCCTGGTCGGCAATCGAGGGAAAGATGCGTTCCGCCAGGGTGACGGCGGCGGCAGACATGGACACCGTGTTGGCGCCGATCTCGGTGGCGGTGCGCACTTCCTTGGCCACCGAGAAGGTGCGCTGGAACAGCTTGTTGAGCAAGAGCCCCAGGGTGCCGGCGTGGTGCGCCTTCTCCGCCGCCTGCTTCATCTGACCGAGGATCTGGGTCTCTCCCAGGACCATGGAATCCAGCCCGGAGGCGACGCGGAAGGCGTGGTTCGCCGCCTGCTGCTGGGGCAGCAGATAGAGATAGGGTTTGACCTCCCTGGGCGGCAGGCCGTGGAAGCTGGCCAGCCACTCGGCCACCCCCTCGGGTTCCTGCGTGTTGCAGTAGATCTCGGTGCGGTTGCAGGTGGAGAGGATCGCCGCCTCCCGCGCGAGTTTGCCAGACCCCGGGCGCTGGCCCGTCACGTCGGACAGGGCCTTGGGCAGGATGTCGGGTGGAAAGGCCACCCGCTCCCGGATGGCGACCGGAGCGGTGTGGTGGTTCACGCCGCAGGCGAAAAGCTGCATTCGCTGTGAAATCAACTAACTAGGAGGGGCGGCATTGTAACTCGAAGCGGGCCCGATGAATTTGGCCCCCATCAAGCGCTTCACAAGGGCACCGCGCTGTAGGTCACGCTCATGCGGTGGCTTTCCCCGGCCGGGATGGTGACCACGTTTTCCAGGGCATTGGCGGATTCCACGCAGACCATGCGCCGCCAGCCATCCGGACCGAAGTCCCCCATCTTGTCGGCCTTCTCCGCCCAGGGGGTCCACACCACGGTGGAACGGCTGCCGGACTTGGCGATCACGATGCGGCGCCGGAGCCGGGCATCGACGATCTCGCAGGTGGCCTCCGTGTCCACGTATACCCGGTCCACCTCGCCGCCGAAGGTCACCGGACCGCTCTGGGTGTGGCGGGTGGCGCCGGCCACCTTGTCCAGATACACCGTGTTTTCCAGGCCGGTGACCTGGATCTCGGCAATGTCGCCGATATGGAAATAGGTGTGCAGGGCCTCGCCGATGGTGACGGCTTCCGTATCCAGGTTGGTAGTGACCAGATCCAGCTTGAGGCTGGCGCCCACGGCGACGGTGAGTTCCAGGCGGGTGGCGTGGGGCCACTGGGCATGGGTCTGCTCGTTGGGCATGAGCATGAGGGTGAGGCGGGTCTCGCCGCCATCCAGGATGGCGCTGGTGGTGGGCTGCCACATCACGGTGCGGGCGAAGCCGTGGCCAGGGAAGCCGCTTTCCGTGGCGTGAGGGCCGAACCAGGGCCAGCACACCGGGGCGCCGCCACGGATGGATTTGCCGGGGGCGAACTTGGCGTAATCCGACAGCCAGACCACGGGCTCGGCCTGGTCCTTGGGCCGGAAGGTGGTGACATGGGCGCCCTGCAGGCAGACATAGGCGGTGCCCTGGGCATTGTCGATCTCGGCGAAGGTGAGGCCACCAGGGCCTTCGATGAATTTGAGCTGGTCGTTGATGCCGAAGCGGGCGTTGAGGTCGGCGAGAGTCATGCCGGGTCTCCTGGGTGGATGGAAGGGAATGTGGATGGGATGGCCGCCTTCACGCAGCGAAGAAGGCAAGCCAGTTGAGGACGATCATGGCCAGGGCCGGCAACCTGAGGAGCCACCCCGCCACCTTGGCGTAGCACACCAGATAGAACATGGTGGCGATCAGATTGAAGGGCAGCCAGCTCAGCGCCTTGGTCCAGGCCGCCACGCCTGGATCCGCCATGCCGCCTCGGATGCCCCACAGGAAAAGGAGATTGACCAATACGCCCAGCAGCAGGAAGCCCGGCCAGCTGACGAAGCGGTGGCCCGCCGTCCGGGCATCCTCGCCGGTCCCTGGCATATCGGGATCTGGGGAGGGGGAGGTCACTCAAGGTACCCCCGGGGCAGGAAGCAAGGCCACCGTCACCCCTTCCTTTCCACTTGGGAGACATCCCTCACCGCGCCGTTGGCGGCACTGGTAGCCATGGCCGCATAGGCCCGCAGGGCGGCGGACACAGGGCGGTCACGGTTCACGGGCTTCCAGGCGTCCGCGCCCTTCTGCTCCATGACGGAACGGCGTCGGGACAGGACCTCCGGATCCACCCTGAGATGGATGCCCCGGTTGGGAATGTCGATCTCGATGGTATCGCCTTCCTCCACCAGACCGATGGTGCCGCCCTCCGCCGCTTCGGGCGAAACGTGGCCGATGGACAGGCCCGAGGTGCCACCGGAGAAGCGGCCGTCGGTAATGAGGGCGCAGGCCTTGCCCAGGCCCTTGGATTTCAGATAGCTGGTGGGATAGAGCATCTCCTGCATGCCGGGTCCGCCGCGCGGGCCCTCGTAACGGATCACCAGCACGTCGCCAGGATGGATGCGATCCCCCAGGATGGCCTCCACCGCCGCATCCTGGCTCTCGAATACCCGGGCAGGACCGCTGAACTTGAGGATGCTGGCATCCACGCCGGCGGTCTTGACGATGCAGCCGTCCAAGGCCAGGTTGCCGTAGAGCACCGCCAGGCCACCGTCCTGGGAATAGGCGTGGGCCTTGTCACGGATGCAGCCGGCACCCCGGTCCAGGTCCAGTTCCGGATAACGCCGATCCTGGCTGAACGCCACCTGAGTGGGTACGCCGCCGGGGGCAGCCTTATAGAACTCGAACACGGAAAGGTCGTGGGCCTGCATCACGTCCCAGACCTGTAACGCCCCCCCCAGGGTCTTGCTGTGCACGGTACGGCATTCCCGGTGGATCAAGCCGGCCCGGTCCAGTTCGCCCAATATGGCCATGACGCCGCCGGCCCGGTGCACGTCCTCCATGTGGTACTGCTGGGTACTGGGGGCCACCTTGGCCAGATGGGGCACTTTGCGGGACAGCCGGTCGATGTCCTTCATGGTGAAGTCCACCCCCGCCTCCCGGGCCGCCGCCAGCAGGTGCAGCACGGTGTTGGTGGAACCGCCCATGGCGATGTCCAGGCACATGGCGTTCTCGAAGGCCGCGAAGGTGGCGATGCTGCGGGGCAGCACGCTGGCGTCGTCCTTCTCGTAATAGCGCCTCGCCAGATCCACGATCAGCTCGCCGGCACGCAGGAACAGTTGCTTGCGGTCAGCGTGGGTGGCCAGCAGGGAGCCGTTGCCCGGCAGGGACAGACCCAGGGCCTCGGTGAGGCAGTTCATGGAATTGGCGGTGAACATGCCGGAACAGGAGCCGCAGGTGGGGCAGGCGGAACGCTCCATGTCGTTCACCTCGGTGTCGCTGTTCTTGCTGTCGGCCGCCTCGATCATGGCGTCGATCAGGTCCACCTTGCGCAACTGGCCGTGCCATTGCACCTTGCCCGCCTCCATGGGACCGCCGGAGACGAACACGGCCGGGATGTTCAGGCGCAGGGCCGCCATGAGCATGCCAGGAGTGATCTTGTCGCAGTTGGAGATGCACACCAGGGCGTCGGCGCAGTGGGCGTTCGCCATGTATTCCACGCTGTCGGCGATGAGTTCCCGGGAGGGCAGGCTGTAGAGCATGCCACCGTGGCCCATGGCGATGCCGTCGTCCACGGCGATGGTATTGAATTCCTTGGCGATGCCGCCAGCCGCCTCGATCTCCCGGGCCACCATCTGGCCCAGATCCTTCAGGTGCACGTGGCCCGGCACGAACTGGGTGAAGGAATTGACCACGGCGATGATGGGCTTGCCGAAATCGCCGTCCTTCATGCCGGTGGCCCGCCACAGGGCGCGGGCGCCAGCCATGTTGCGGCCGTGGGTGGAGGTGCGGGAGCGGTATTGGGGCATGGCTGAAACCTCTGCTGGCTATAATTCGCGCCATTCTAGCCCAGGGCACCGTCATGCTCGTCCATCCCCAGTTCGATCCCGTCGCCCTGGCCATTGGCCCCATGGCCGTGCGCTGGTATGGACTGATGTACGTACTGGCCTTCGCCGCTTTCATTTTGCTGGGCCGGTGGCGCATCAAAACCCGGCCGGACCAGGGCTGGACCCATCATGAACTGGATGATCTCCTGTTCTGGGGCGTGGTGGGGGTGGTGGTGGGTGGCCGCCTGGGTCAGGTGCTTTTCTACGAGCCTGCTTATTATCTCGAGCGTCCCCTGGAAATCCTCGCCGTGTGGAAGGGCGGCATGTCATTCCACGGTGGTCTGGTGGGCGTGCTGCTGGCCCTGGCCTGGCATGCCCACAGGCACGACCGGCGTTTCCTCGAAGTCGGGGATTTCGTCGCCCCCCTGGTTCCCCTTGGGCTGTGCTTCGGCCGCATCGGCAACTTCATCAACGGAGAACTCTGGGGCCGCGCCGCCGATCCGGCCCTGCCCTGGGCCATGGTCTTCCCCCAGGTGGACGATGTGCCGCGCCATCCCTCCCAGCTTTACCAGGCCGGTCTGGAAGGGCTGGCCTTGTTCCTCATCCTCTGGCTATACAGCCGCGCACCCCGCCCCGTGGGCGCAACCTCTGGCTTGTTCCTGATTGGCTATGGCGGCTTCCGATTCATTGCCGAGTATTTCCGCGAACCCGACGCGGGCATCTTCGGAAAATCGGAAGTGATCAGCATGGGCCAATGGCTGTCCCTGCCCATGATCCTGATCGGGGTGGCGCTCTGGCTGTCGGCCCGGCGCAAGGCATAGCCAGCTGGGACCGGGAACGGGATTTCGCTATACTTCGCGCCCACACGGGCCGATAGCTCAGCTGGGAGAGCGCCGCGTTCGCAATGCGGAGGTCGAGGGTTCGATCCCCTTTCGGTCCACCAGAACACCAAAGCCCGGACTTGCTCCGGGCTTTTTCATGCCCGCGAAGGGCCAGCCGTGGCGGGGCATCAAGGGCGGTACGAATTTCGATCATCGCCGAAAGGCGCCGATTTCGCCCTCTCACGCTCCCGAATTCCTCTCTTTTCTCTGTTTCTGCGCAGGTCGGCCTACGCATCACACCGGGTAACCATGCGGGTTTCCGGGCGGCGGTTTGCACCCCACAACGCATGGCGGCAGGGTTTCGAACGCCATCTCACGGTTGCTAATCAGCGTGCAACTCTGACCAGGCAACCGGGGTAAACAGCGTGCAAATTTGACCACCCTGGTTGAGTCAAGATGCCGCCCTTTAGGCGGAGCAACCTGGAGTGATCAGCATGGAGAGTTTGTTGAAGCTGCGGCGAAGAGCCCTGGTCAAGCAGGAATCGATCAGCCGTATCGCCCGCGACCTGAACCTGTCGCGCAACACCGTCAAGAAGTCCCTCAAGGCCAAGGAAGAGCCGGCCTACCACCGGGAACATCAACCCTGTCCCAGGCTGGGGGCCCACCGTCAGCAACTGGAGACCTGGCTGGAACAGGACGGGCAACGCCCCAAGGCCCACCGGCGAACTGCCCGGCGGCTGTACGAGGACCTCCAGCGGGAGGGCTATGCCGGCGCCTACGACAGCGTCCAACGCTTCGTGAAGCACTGGAAGGGCAAAGCCCCCACCCCCGCCGTCGATGCCTATGTGCCCCTGAGCTTCCCGCCGGGCGAGACCTGCCAGTTCGACTGGGACCATGAACAGGTGGAATTGGGCGGCGTGGTGCAAACCGTCAAGCTCGCCCACTTCCGCCTCACCCACAGCCGGCAGCTGTTCCTGGCCGCCTACCCCCGGGAATCCCAGGAGATGGTCTTCGACGCCCACAACCGGGCCTTCCACTTCCTGGGCGGGGTGGCCGAGCGCATGGTCTACGACAACCCCAAGACCCTCGTCCAGACCATCCTCACGGGCAAGGACCGCCAGTTCAACCGCCGCTTCCTGGCCCTGGCCAACCATTTCCTGTTCGAACCGGTGGCGTGCACGCCGGCTTCAGGCTGGGAGAAGGGGCAAATTGGCCAAACGTGCCCACCCCGAGCAGAAGGACCGCAGCATTGCCGAGGTGTTCACCGAGGAACAGGCCCGGCTGCGCCCCCTGACCGCCCCCTTCGACGGCTATTTCGAGCAGCCCTGCCGGGTGTCCAGCACCTGCCTGGTGAGCGATGACCGGAACCGCTACAGCGTCCCGGCGGAGTTTGCCGGCCAACGGGTGTCCCTGCGGGCCTGGGCGGATCGGGTCGGGGTGGTGGCCGAAGGCCGGCTCATCGCCGAGCATGCCCGCAGCTTCGGGCGGGAACGGCTGATCCTCGACCCCTGGCATTACCTGCCGGTGCTGGAGAAGAAGCCCGGGGCCCTGCGCCATGGCGCCCCCTTCCTGGGCTGGAAGCTGCCAGCCCCTCTCCTGGCGGTGAAGGATCGTTTGCTCAAGCTGCCCCAGGGGGACAAAGCCTTCGTGGAGGTCCTCCTGGCCTTGCGGGAACACGGCACGGAGATCCTGACCACGGCCTGTGAACGGGCCCTGGAACACCGCACCGTCACAGCACCGGTCATCCTCAACCACGTGGCCCGTCTGGTGGCCCCGCCACCGCCCCTCTCCACCGTGGTGACCGCCCTGATGCTCAAGGAAGCCCCCGCCGCCAACTGTGACCGCTACGATGCCCTGCGCGGGAGATCACCATGCTGACCGAGTCCATCCAGTCCCTGAAGGCCATGCATCTCTACGGCATGGCCACGGCCCTGGCCGAACTGGAGGCTGAGCAGCCGCGCTCCCCGCCCAGTCCCGAGGTCTGGCTCAAGCGGCTGATCCAGGCCGAGCAGGTGGATCGGCAGACCCGTTCCCTGCGTTATCAGTTGCGGGTGGCCAGGTTCCCCACGCATCGGGACTTCGCCGGTTTCGACTGGCGGGAGTCCAGCCTCGACGAGGCCCAGGTTCAGCAACTGGCGACGGGGACCTTCATGGAGGCGGCCCATAACCTGATCCTGGTGGGGGGCACCGGTACGGGTAAGACCCATGTGGCCATCGCCCTGGGGGTGGCGGCCATTCACGCCGGCAAGCGGGTGCGCTTCTTCAATGCGGTGGATCTGGTGAATCAGCTGGAGCGGGAGAAGGCCCAGGGCCGGTCTGGGGGCCTGGCCCGGAACCTGACCCAGATGGATGCGGTGATTCTGGATGAGGGGCTACCTGCCCTTTCCGGCGGCGGTGGGCCTTGCTCTTCCATCTCATCAGCCAACTCTACGAACGCACCAGCCTGATCGTGACCACCAATCTGGCCTTCGCGGAATGGGTCCAGGTCTTCGGCGACGCGAAGATGACCACCGCGCTCCTGGACAGGCTCACTCACCACTGCGACACCCTGGAAACTGGCAACGACTCCTTCCGCTTCAAACACCGTAATCAGGCCCGCTGACCCTGGTCAAAATTCAACGCTGACAGGTGGTCAAAATTGCACGCTGATTGACAGCCTCGAACTCGTCCCCTTCCTCATGGATGGTTTCCCCGTGCAACAGCCTTCGGGCGGTCGCGACTCCTGCCAAAAAAGGCAATTCAAATGCTACAGAACCGGACAAGTCTAAAAACTCGCGACAGGCAGCAGCGACCCCGGGAGGGGTGCACCAAAGTGGTGCTGCTCAGGACAGGGTACCGAGGATGGCGCCACGGGTGCGGAGATCTGCCAGCAACGCGGCGCCATGTGCCCGCAAGGTTTCCGTGGGCAGGAACATTTCCTCTTCCAGGCCGGCGATGGCCTGAGCGCCGGTTAGGCCGGGCATGTCCTGCAACAGGTTCAGCAACCGCGCGGTGGCGGAATTGATGAGTGTGAAGCGGACTTGGTGCCCGGCATCGCGGAAAGCCAGGGTGAAAGTGGGTTCCGCTGGTGGTTCGGCGGGTTTGTAGCGGGGGGAGAGGCGGTGGACGGGCCAGCGGTAAGCCAGAACCCGCAGCACCGGGTTGAGCAGGGGCCGGCCCGCCAAGAGGTCTCCGGCGGGATCGTAAGGGGGCAGGTCCGCGTCCCGGTCCGAGGTATCCAGTTCCAGTTCCACCCATTCGTAGTGGGCCAACTCCGGCAGGAAGGCGGGATCCTCCGGCGCCGGCGCCCACTCATCCTGGAGGTATTTCAGGAATTCCTCGGGAATCTGGCGGAAATAGGGGGTGCGGCAGGCATGGTCGCGAAAGAAGGTGCGCACGAGCCGGTCCCACCTGCGCTTTCCCAGGATCTTTCGGCAAACCGGGAAGCAGGAGAGCAGGAAGCTCTCCAGATTGTTGTAGAGCAACGTGTTGTAGACCTTCATGCGCCGCGCCGGCACGCCCTTGGGACGTCTTGCGGCACGGGGATCCCGGATGTGGGCGGTGAAGGCACGCTGGTAGTGCTGGAATTCCATGGGTTCAGGCGGCACGGGCGGATCGGTGGTGATGGGCGGCCTGAATCCGGGCGATGTGTTCCACTTCGGACATCAGTTCGGCCAGGGGAGGAATGTTGAAGTCCCGCTCCAGGCAGGTGGGATGCACCCCCAGCAGGTCGTAAGCGGCATCCAGCAATTGCCACACAGGATCGATCACCTCGGCACCGTGGGTGTCGATGATCAGATCGGGCGCCTCCTGGTAATGACCGGCCATGTGCATGTAGACGATGCGCTCGGCTGGCATGCGCTTCAGGTATTCCAGCGGATCGAAGCGGAAGTTGACGCTGTTGACGTAAATGTTGTTCACGTCCAGGTGCAGCCAGCAGTCGGCCTCCTCCAGCACCGCGTTGACGAAGGTGGGCTCGTCCATCTCGTTGATGGGGGCGGCCACGTAATAACTGGCGTTCTCGATGGCGATCCGTTGCTCCAGGATGTCCTGGACCCGGCGGATGCGCCCGGCCACATACTTTACCGCCTCCCAGGTGGCGGGGATGGGCATCAGGTCGTAGAGATGGCCATGGTCCGAGCAGTAGGACAGGTGCTCGGTGTACAGTGGCATGCGGTGCTCGGCCATGAAGGCCTTGATCTTGTGCAGCAGCACCTCATCCAGGGGCGTCATGCCGCCCAGGGACAGGGACAGGCCGTGGCAGACGAAGGTGTAGCGTTCGGTGAACTGACGCAGGTCGCGGGCATGGCGGCCGCCCAGGTCGATCCAGTTCTCCGGCGCCAGCTCGAAGAAACCGATGCCGGGTGGAACCCCGGATTTCAGCGCGGGGATGAGGTCGCGCCGAAATCCGAGTCCCGCGCCGTTCAGCCGCAGGATGTCAGGCATGGCCGCTTACTTCTTGCCACCGCACTTGCCCTCGCCACATTTGCCTTCCTTGAGATTCTTGGCGCCGCACTTGCCTTCGCCACACTTGCCTTCCTTCATCATCTTCTTGTTGGCGGCCTCATCCTCGGCGCTCTTCTTGCCGCCACATTTGCCTTCCTTGTCCTTCTTGGCGCCGCACTTACCCTCTTTGGCTTTGTCGGCATCGGCCACCATGTAGCCCTTGTCCATGGACTGAGCTGCGAAGGGATTCTCTGCGGCGGAAACGGGGGCGGCGGCCAGGGATGCGGCGATGGCGGAACCCAGAGCCAGGGTCAGGGCGGTTTGCTTGGTCTGCTTCATGACATTCTCCTCGTGGACAGCAATTGGAATTTCGTTTGGGTGGTTGCCTGGAAGCCCCGTTGCGCTGGGCAATACGTTGGCCGGCGAGGCGGAATTTAGGGCTGCCCATCATCGCCCGCAAGTAAATTTTTGTTTATGAATTAATGGGATGCGCATGTCTGCAAAACGCTTGAATGTCCACTGGAACGCCCCATATTGAAGGTGGAAGGGGCAATAAGCCCCGCGTCGAAACCAACGGAAAGGAGGGCATCATGAGTAACATCGTCCGTCGAGATCCCTTTGCCATCGACGACATGCTGGACGATCTGTTCAAGGGCTATTTCGTCAGGCCCATGCGTTTTTCCGGCGATATGCCCGATATGCAATCGATCCGCATGGACGTGAAGGAAGGCGAGAAGGATTACACCGTGCATGCCGAGCTGCCCGGCGTCGCCAAGGAGGATATCCACGTCAGCCTGGAAGGCAACACGGTTTCCATTACCGCCGAGGTGAAGCGGACCAGTGAAAAGAAAGAAGGGGACAGGGTGCTGCGCAGCGAGCGCTACTTCGGCAAGGTGTACCGCAGCTTCAGCCTGGGCCAGGAGGTAGATGAATCCACGGCCAAGGCCAAATTCGAGAACGGGGTGCTGGAGCTGACGCTGCCCAAGAAGGCGGTGGCGCCGACCCGGAAACTCACCATCGAATGAGGCCTGGGGAATGGCGGGGCGGCTTCGGCCGCCCTTTTTGTTTGTAGAATTTCCAAGTCAATCAGCCAACGGGGCCACCATGTCCATCGCCAACCTCACCCCCACCGAAAAAGCCCAGGTCATCGCCGAAGCCCTGCCTTACATTCAGCGCTTCTGGGACAAGACCGTGGTCATCAAGTACGGCGGCAACGCCATGACCGATCCCAAGCTCCAGGCCGCCTTCGCCCGGGATGTGGTGCTCCTCAAGCTGGTGGGCCTGAACCCGGTGGTGGTCCACGGCGGCGGCCCCCAGATCGAGGATCTTCTGAAGCGGGTGGGCAAGAAGGGGGAGTTCGTCCAAGGCATGCGGGTGACCGACGCCGAGACCATGGATGTGGTGGAAATGGTGCTGGGCGGCCAGGTCAACAAGGACATCGTCAACCTAATCAACCAGGCCGGCGGCAAGGCGGTGGGCCTGACTGGTGTCGACGGCACCTTCATCCGGGCCAAGAAACTGATGATGGAAGACAAGGATAGGCCGGGTGATGTCATCGACATCGGCCAGGTGGGGGAGATCACCCAGATCGACCCCAGCCTCATCGCCTTCCTGGATTCCGGCGACTTCATCCCGGTCATCGCCCCCATCGGGGTCGGCCCGGATGGCGAGACTTACAACATCAACGCCGACGTGGTGGCGGGCAAACTGGCGGAAGTGCTGAAAGCGGAGAAGCTGGTGCTGCTCACCAACACCCCGGGCGTGCTGGACAAAGCCGGCAACCTGCTCACCGGCCTCACCCCCAGGAAGATCGATGCCCTGGTGGCGGATGGCACCTTGTCCGGCGGCATGTTGCCCAAGATCGCCTCAGCCCTGGATGCTGCCAGGAGTGGCGTGAAATCCGTGCATATCATCGACGGCCGGGTGGAACATGCTCTGCTGCTGGAGATCATGACCAATCAGGGCGTGGGCACCCTGATCCAGTCCTCCTGAGTCCACCACTCAGTGAGCCGGCGCGGCCCGGTCCAGCCAGGCCTCGATCTCGGCCCCCGCGGCATCCCCCAGACGGGCGTGCAGGTCCAGGAATTCCCCGGCCAGTGCCGACCAGCGTTCCAGCCCTTGGCCGGTGACGTTCTGGAGTTCTGCCGGATCCCCGGTCTCCACCCAGAACCGATAGGCGGCTGCCAGCTCAGGAAAGAGCTTGCGGCGCATGCCGACGAAGTTGGCGAAGAAGAAATGCAGGGTGGCCGGATCGTCCCGCTCCAACAGGCCCGGCAGGGTGGACAGGCAGTCGGCGTAGAGGTCGCGCACCGCCCGGGCCACGATCTCGGCCCGGGAACGCATGACGGTAGCCAGCAGGGCTGCCCAGGGCTCGCCCAGCAATTCGCCCACCCGGGCTTCGCCCAGTTCGTGCAGGATGACTGATTCAGTCTCGGCGCGGGTCATGGCTTCCAGGGCGGCCGCCTCGTCCCGTTCGAAGCCATGGCAGGCCACCGCCCGGCCCATGGCCGCGCTACGCTTGTTCCAGCGCCATTCCTCGTACTTTTCCCATAGCCAGCGCTTCAGGGACTCGGTGCGCACGAAGATGCTGCGGTCCAGCAGCATGCCCGGCGGCGCCTCCAGATCCCGGGCGAATTCGCAGCCGGCCACGTAGACCTGGAAGCCATCCCGGATTTCCCTGCGTTCCAGGCTGGCGAGGAAGAAATGGGGTTTGCAGGAACGGCCGAAGCCGCCGGAATAGACCAGGCCGTGGGGTGCCAGGCGGTGGTTGGCGGCCTCCACGTCGAAGGGATCCACTCGGGCATCCTCCAAGGGCAGGGCCTCGAAATCGGCGGACTCCATGGTTTCCCACAGCCGCTCCCGCTCGTTCATCCAATCCCCCACCTCGCTCTTGGGCATCTCCCGGGTCAGGGGGATGTCGTGCTCCCAGCGATACAGCTCACGCATCTTCAGGAGGAAGGTGCACAGGGTCAGATCGCCGGCGTGCTGGGCGTCGGAGATGTGGCAGTTTTTCTGGACGGCGCTGACAATAGCGCCCACGTTCAGGTCGTTCATGGCGATCCCCCGCTGGATAGCCGAGTGATTTTGTCGGATTATGCGCCGACGTCCATTTCCAAGGAAACCTCCATGCGTTACTGGCTCATGAAATCCGAGCCTTCGGAATACAGCATCGACGATCTCGCCCGGGACGGCCATGTGGCTTGGTTCGGGGTGCGCAACTACCAGGCCCGCAACTTCATGCGCGATCAGATGAAAGTGGGCGACGGCGTGCTGTTCTACCACTCCTCCTGCGACGAGCCTGGCATCGCCGGCCTGGCGGAGGTGAGCAAGCTCGCCTATCCGGACGAGACCCAGTTCCAGGTGGGGGGGAAATACTTCGATCCCAAGGCAACCCGGGAGAACCCCCGCTGGTTCAACGTGGAGGTCCGGTTCAAGCAGAAGACGCCCCTGCTGTCCATTGCTCAGATGCGCGAATTGCCCCAGCTCGCCAACATGCGCATCCTGGCCAAAGGCAACCGTCTGTCCATCACGCCGGTGGACCCGGACGAGTGGAAGTTCATCCTCGCCAAACTCAAGGTATGAGATGGACCCGTTCCTGCTCGCCTACCTGGCCCTGGGCCTGCTGGCCGGCTTCGTCGCCGGCCTGTTGGGCGTGGGTGGAGGGCTGCTGATAGTGCCAGTACTGTCCTGGGCTTTCGCGTCCCAGAGTTTCCCGCCGGCCTACAACATCCATCTTGCCCTGGGCACCTCCCTCGCGGTCATCGTGCCCACCTCCATTTCCAGCCTGCGCGCCCATCACGCCCACGGCGCGGTGGACTGGACCACCGTGCGCCGCATCGTGCCCGGTATCGTCGCAGGAACCCTGCTGGGCAGCCTGGCCGCCGTCTGGTTGCCGGATACCGGCCTGAGGGCCTTCTTCACCGTTTTCCTGCTCTATGCCGCCACCCAGATGCTGCTGGGCTTCAAGCCGAAGCCGGTCAGTGGCGTGCCCGGCTGGCCGGGGATGAGTCTGGCCGGTGGTGTGATCGGCCTGGTGTCGAGCTGGGTGGGCATCGGCGGCGGTACCTTGAGCGTGCCTTTTCTGGCCTGGTGCAACACCGGCCTGCGCCGCGCCATCGGTACGTCCTCGGCCATCGGTTTTCCCATTGCGGTGGCCGGCACGGTGGGCTACATGATCTCGGGCCAAAGCGTGGAAGGCTTGCCGCCATTCAGTCTGGGGTTCGTCTACGTGCCAGCCCTGATCGCCATCGCCACCGGCAGTTGGGCCACTGCCCCCCTGGGCGCCCGGGCCACCCACCGCTGGCCCGTGCAGGTGATCAAGAAAATCTTCGCCGGCTTGCTATACCTCATCGCCGCTCGCATGGCGTATGGCCTGCTGACTGGCTGAACGGCATTTCGTTACATCCAACGAGAGGAGTCGAACCATGCGCCTGCTTGCACTATTCCTTGCTCTGTCGATGGCGCTGCCCGCCTTGGCCGCCGACTACGCCCGGGAGAAGAAATGGGCGGACGAGATCCTGCCCGCCGTGCTCACGGGCGATCCGGTCTGGCTGGAACTGGCCCAGGGCCACAAGTTCCTGACGCTGTATACCGAGGCGGCCAAGCCTAAGGCGGGAATCATCGTGGTGCACGGCATGGGGGTGCATCCCGACTGGGGTCTCATCGCCCCCCTGCGCCAGCGCCTGCCGGACCTAGGCTACGCCACCCTGTCGGTGCAGATGCCGGTGCTCAAGGCGGAGGCGAAGGGCGAGGACTACCCGCCCACCTTCGACGAGGCCGCCGAGCGGATCAAGGTGGCCGTGGAGTTCATGAAGGCCAAGGGCTACGAGAAGATCGCCCTGGTCACCCACAGCATGGGTTGCCGCATGACGGCCCGCTATTTCGAGAAGTATCCGGGTGATGGTCTGGCCGCCTGGGTGGCCATTGGCGCGGCCGCCGCCCTGGATTACAGCAAGCTCAGGCTTCCGGTGCTGGACCTCTATGGGGAGAACGACCTGCCCGCCGTGCTCCAGGCCGCGAAGTCCCGGGCCAAGGGACTGACCGGCCATGAGAAATCCACCCAGATCGTGGCGCCCAAGGCCGACCATTTCTTCGAGGGGCGGGACGATCAACTGGTGGGTTTGGTGAAGAACCACCTGGATCAGACCCTGTAACCGAAGCCGCGGGCGCCTCCCGCCGGATCAGACGATGTCCAGGTGTTCCAGCCCGCCCAGGGGGGAGTCGCCGCTGCCGTCCTTGAGGTGGAGCTTGATCTTGAGGCGCAGATCGTTGAAGGAGTCGGCGTTGCGCAGGGCATCCTCGCCGGTGATGATGCCGATGCTGAAGAGGTCGAACAGGGACTGATCGAAGGTCTGCATGCCCAGGTCGCGGGAGCGGGACATGATGTCCTTGATCTCGTCCAGCCGGCCTTTCATGATCAGATCGGTGACCAGGGGGGAATTGAGCAGGACTTCCACCGCCGGGATGCGGCCCTTGTTGTCCGTGCGCGGGATCAGGCGCTGGGAGATGATGGCCCGCAGATTCAGGGACAGGTCCAATAGCAACTGTTCCCGCCGTTCCTTGGCGAAAAAGCTGAGGATGCGGTCCAGCGCCTGGTTGGCGTTGTTGGCGTGGATGGTGGACAGGCACAGATGGCCAGTCTCGGCGTAGGCCATGGCGTATTGCATGGTATCCCGGTCGCGGATCTCGCCAATCATGATCACGTCCGGGGCCTGGCGCAGGGTGTTCTTCAGGGCGGCTTCCCAGTCCAGAGTGTCCATGCCCACTTCCCGCTGGGTGATGATGCTCTTGCCATGGGTATGGACGAACTCGATGGGGTCTTCCACCGTGACGATGTGGTCCTGGGCGTTCTGGTTGCGATGGCCCACCATGGCCGCCAGCGTGGTGGACTTGCCCGAGCCGGTGGCGCCCACCACGATGACCAGACCCCGGGGCATCATGGAGATGTCCTTCAGGCCAGGAGGCAGGTGCAGATCCTCAAGCTTGGGAATGGTAGTGTTGATGTGGCGCAGCACCATGCCGGTACGCCCCTGCTGCACGAAAACGTTCACCCGAAAGCGGCCGATCTCCGGCTCGTGGATGGCGAAGTTGGCCTCGTGGGTGGCGAGAAAATCGGCGTGCTGCTTTTCCGACATGATCGCCTTGGCCAGCATGGCGCTGTCCGTGGACGTCAGGCTTTGCTTGGTGATGGGTATGACCTTGCCGTTGAGCTTGAAGGCGGGTGGAAAACCGGCGGTGATGAACAGGTCCGAGGCCTTGCGAGCCACCATGAACCGCAGCCACTCGTAGATTTTCGTCAATGCATCCATAGCGCTGGCCCGCCGGTTGGGTTACGGGAACATGTCCTTGTTGACGGCGATGGCGCGGGCGTCGGCGGAATCCACCACATTGCGCCGCACCAGATCCACCAGGGCCTGATCCAGCGTCTGCATGCCCAGGGCCTGGCCGGTCTGGATGGAGGAATACATCTGGGCCACCTTGCCCTCGCGGATCAGGTTCCGGATGGCGGGGGTGCCGATCATGATCTCGTGGACCGCAACCCGCCCGCTGCCGTCCTTGCGCTTCAGCAAAGACTGGGAGATGACCGCTCGCAGGGACTCGGACAGCATGGCGCGGACCATCTCTTTTTCCGCCGCAGGGAAGACATCGATGATCCGGTCGATGGTCTTGGCCGCCGACGAGGTGTGCAGGGTGCCGAACACCAGGTGACCGGTTTCCGCCGCAGTCAGGGCCAGGCGGATGGTTTCCAGGTCGCGCATTTCGCCCACCAGGATCACGTCCGGGTCTTCCCGCAGGGCAGAGCGCAGGGCCTCGGCAAAGCCGTGGGTGTGAGGTCCCACCTCGCGCTGGTTGATGAGGCACTTCTTGCTCTTGTGCACGAATTCGATGGGATCCTCGATGGTGAGGATGTGGCCGTACTGGTTTTCGTTGATGTAATCCACCATGGCCGCCAACGTGGTGGACTTGCCCGAGCCGGTGGGGCCGGTCACCACCACGATGCCCCGGGGGGTGTCAGAGATGTCCTTGAATATCTTGGGCGCTTCCAACTGTTCCAGGGTCAGCACCACGCTGGGAATGGTCCGGAACACGGCGCCGGCGCCCCGCTCCTGGTTGAAGGCGTTGACCCGGAAACGGGCCACGTCGCGCAACTCGAAGGAGAAGTCCGCCTCCAGGTGCTCCTCGTACATCTTGCGCTGGGCGTCGCTCATAATGTCGTAGATCATGGCGCGCACTTCCTGGTTGGAGAGGGGCGGGACGTTGATGCGGCGAATGTCGCCGTGCACCCGGATCATTGGCGGCAATCCTGCCGATAGGTGCAAATCGGAAGCCTTGTTCTTGACCGAGAAAGCGAGGAGCTCGGAAATTTCCATTATAATTCCCCGAGTTACGTGATTTTCCGAGGGAGCGCGGGGCATTATGGGCGCAATCGCGACCGCCTTGCAAGCTTGCCGGGACAGGATCGCCACCGCCTGTGCCGCCTCGGGACGAGGTCCCGATTGTGCCCGGCTCATCGCGGTGAGCAAGACCTTTCCTGTCGAGGCCATCCTGGAGGCACACCTGGCCGGCCAATCCTGTTTTGGCGAAAGCTACGTCCAGGAAGCCCTGCCCAAGCTCGACGCCCTGGCCCATCTGCCCCTGGAATGGCATTTCATCGGCCCCCTGCAAAGCAACAAGACCCGTCCCGTGGCCGAGCGTTTCCACTGGGTCCACGGCGTGGATCGGGACAAGATCGCGCACCGGCTCGCCGAACAGCGGCCGGCCCATCTGCCTCCCTTGAACGTCTGCGTCCAGGTGAACGTCAGCGGCGAGGCCAGCAAGAGCGGTGTCCCCCCGGAAGAGGCGCTGGCGCTGGCGGGCCTGGTGGCCGGTCTGCCCCGGCTGCGGCTGCGGGGATTCATGGCCATCCCCGAGCCCACCCCAGACCACGCCCTGCGCCAGGCGCGCTTTCGCGTCCTCGCCGATCTTCTTGCTCAGGCCCGGCGTGCCGGGCTGGACTTGGACACCCTCTCCATGGGCATGTCCGACGACATGGAAGATGCAATCCTGGAAGGTGCGACAATGGTGCGGGTGGGCACCGCCATCTTCGGTGCCCGGCATTACCCATAGAACTTCAGGAACCACATCATGAAACTAGGCTTCATCGGGGGCGGCAACATGGCCGCCGCCATGGTCGGAGGATTGCTCAGGAAGGGCTTCGCCGCCGACTCCATCGTCGTGGCAGAACCCCTGGCCGAGCGCCGGTCCTGGCTGGCCCAGCAGTTCGGCGTGACAGTGGAGGAAAGCGCCGCCGAGTCGCTGGACGCCGACGTGGTGGTGCTCGCGGTGAAGCCTCAGCAGCTTGCCGCCCTCCTGCGTGGGCTGTCGAAGCCGCGCCCGGAACAACTGGTGCTCTCCATCGCCGCCGGCGTGCGGGCCGGGGACATCTCCCGCTGGCTGGGCAACCATCCCGCCGTGGCCCGGGCCATGCCCAACACGCCGGCCTTGGTGGGGGCGGGCATGGCCGGCCTGTACGCCCTGCCCGGCGTGAGCCAGGCCCAGAAGGACCAGGCAAGCCGCATCATGGAGGCCGTGGGCCAGGCCGTCTGGGTGGAGCATGAAGCCCAGATCGATGCGGTCACCGCCGTCTCCGGCAGCGGGCCGGCCTACGTCTTCTATCTCATCGAAGCACTGGAGGAGGCCGGCGTCCAGTTGGGTCTGCCGGCGGAAACCGCCCGGCTGCTCACCCTGCAAACCTTCTTTGGCGCCGCCGCCCTGGCCATCAAGGACCAGTCTCCTCCGGCCGAATTACGGGCGCGGGTGACCTCCAAGGGCGGCACCACCGAGCGAGGCATCCTGGCCCTGGAGGCAGCCGGCGTGAAGCAGGCCATCGCCCGGGCGGCGCGGGCCGCCGCCGAGCGCGGCCGGGAACTGGGCGACTTGCTGGGCAAAGACTGATGTTCGCCGACGCCGCCCAATTCCTCCTGCGCACGCTGTTCGATCTGCTGGCCTGCGCCTTCTTCCTGCGCTTCTGGATGCAGTGGGCGCGGGTGCCCTTCCGCAATCCCTTTGCCCAGTTCGTGGTCAAGGTGACGGATTTCGCGGTGCGCCCCCTGCGCCGGCTCGTCCCGGGCTTGTTGGGCCTGGACTGGGCCAGTCTGGTCCTGTTCTTCCTGGCCGAAGTGCTCATGGTACTGAGCGTGCACTGGGTCGCGGGGTATCCTTTCGCCCTGGCGGGCACTGCGGTGCTGCCGGGATTCCTGTTGCTGGCCCTGGCTTCGGCCCTGCGCCTGGCCTTGTATGTGTTGATCGGGTTCGTCCTCATCCAGGCCATCCTGTCCTGGATCAATCCCTTCTCGCCCCTCGCCCCGGTGTTCTACGCCCTGGCCCGCCCGGTGCTCGCGCCCTTTCAGAAGCGGGTGCCGCCTCTGGGCGGGGTGGACGTCACCCCCCTGGTGGCCCTCGTCGTCATCCAGTTGCTCCTGATCGCCCCCGTTTCGGCCCTGGAACGCTACGCCATCGGTCTGGTGCGGTGACCGACTGGTTGCGTACCTGTGGCGCGGGGGTGGAGATCGCCCTGCACATCCAACCCGGCGCGGCCCGCAACGAACTGGCAGGGCTCCACGGTGAATGCCTGAAGGTGCGGATCGCGGCCCGGGCGGTGGAGGGCGCCGCCAACGAAGCCCTGATGGAATTCCTCGCCGGATGCCTTGGCTTGGCGCGGAAGGAGGTTAGAATCCTGCGTGGTCAAAAATCCCGTCGCAAGGTGGTCTGGGCCGCGACCAGCCCGGAGGAAGCAAAGAGACGGCTATTGGGAGTTACCTGATGAATTACGGTCTGGAAAGCGGCATCACCCGGTTCAAGAACCGACGGGACCGGCTGGTCAAGGTGATTTCGGCCTACAAGGAATGGCTGGAGAACTATACCGAGGCCGAGCCCGAGCTTCTGCTGCGCTTATACGACCTCACCGAGAACCTGAAGCGGGATCGGCTCATGGTGGCTTTCGTCGCCGAGTTCAGCCGTGGCAAGACCGAGCTCATCAATGCCCTGTTCTTCTCCGATTTCAAGCAGCGTCTGCTCCCCTCGGACGCTGGCCGCACCACCATGTGTCCGACGGAGATCTACTACGACGCGGATACCGAGCCGTACATTCGCCTGCTGCCCATCGAGACCCGCTTTCGCGACGACAGCATCAACGCGCTGAAGCGGCTGCCCGTGGAATGGAGCACCATCAAGCTGGATGTCACCGATCCCGACGCCATGGTCACCGCCATGCGCAAGCTGGCGGAAACCAAGATCGTCTTCAAGGTGGAGGCTCGCGCCCTGGGTCTGTGGGATGAGAACGATCCCAACCTGGGCTACATGGTGAAGGACCAGGACCGGGTGGAGATCCCCGCCTGGCGTTACGCCATGATCAACTACCCCCACCCCTTGCTGGAGTCGGGCCTGGCCATCCTCGATACCCCCGGCCTCAACGCCATGGGGGCGGAACCGGAACTGACCATCTCCGCCATCCCCAACGCCCACGCCCTGCTTTTCCTGCTGGCCACCGACACCGGGGTCACCCAGTCCGACTTCGAGATCTGGAACAAGTGGGTTTCCAAGCACGCCAGCCAGCATTACGCCGTGCTGAACAAGATCGACATGCTCTGGGACGACCTCAAGACCCCGGAGGAGATCGGCCGCACCATCCAGCGCCAGATCGAATCCACCGCCACCCAGCTCAACATCTCCCCCGCCAGCGTCATGGCCATCTCCGCCCAGAAAGCCCTGGTGGGCAAGATCCGGGGCGACCAGGACCTGCTCAAGCGTTCCGGCATCCAGGCTCTGGAGGTCATGCTGGCCCGGGAGATCATCCCCTCCCGGGAAAAGATCATGCGGGAATCCGTCACCCGGGAGGTGGGGCCCCTCCTGACCGAGGCCCGGGAAACCGCCCACAACCGCATCCAGGCCGCCCGCCAGAATCTCCTCGACCTCCAGGCCCTGTCCGGCAAGAACCAGCAGATCGTGGGCCAGATGCGGGAAAAGATGCTCTACGACAAGCAGGTCTACGACGAAACCACCCGCAACTTCAACGTCACCCGCAAGGTGGTGGCCCAGCAGGGCTGGGAACTGCTGGCCCGGCTGGACGACGACCGCATGGACAAGATCATCGAGGAGTCCATGATGGCCATCAACGACAGCTGGACCACCGCCGGCCTCATCAAGGGCATGCACCTCCTGATCCGCCGCATGGGGGCGGAATTCGACTTCGCCCACCAACAGTGCGGCGGCATCAAGCAACTCCTCAACTCCGCCTACCAGCGCTTCCATGAGATTCATGGCCTGGAGAAGATGGACCCGCCGGTGCTGGACCTGTCCCGCTACCGCGCCCGCCTGGACGAACTGATGGTGAGCACTCAGGAATTCTGTTCCGATCCGCTCAACATCATGTTGGAGAAGCGGTTCATGGTGAAGAAGTTCTACATCGCCCTGGTGACCCAGGCGCGCATCCTGTTCCAGCAGGTGCGCATCGAGACGGAAACCTGGCTGCGACTGACCCTGGATCCCATCGTGGTGCGCATCACTGAGCACAAGGCCCAGCTGGAGCACCGGCTGGAGAACCTGAACAAGGTCCACGCCAACCTGGGTTCGATCCAGGAGCGCAGCGCCACGGTGAGCAAGGAAATCGTCAAGATCAAGCACCAGGTGGACCAGATCGAGGCCATCGCCAAGGAGTTTTCCCTGCTCACCGGCATCTCCTTCCGCGCCCTGGGCGACGAATCCGCCGCGCCCGCCGCCTGATCCCTCGCTACCCGGCCATCCGGGCAGTTTTCCTCCTCAGAGCAGGATGATGTCGTACTGCTCCTGACTGAACAGACTTTCCACTTGCAGCGACACCGGCTTGCCGATGAAGTCGGATAGCTGGGCCAGGCTCTGGGATTCCTCGTCCAGGAACAGGTCGATGACCGTCTGGGAGGCCATGATGCGGTACTCTCGGGCGTTGAACTGACGCGCTTCCCGCATCAGGGCCCGCAGGATCTCGTAGCAAATGGTCTGGGCGGTCTTGATCTGGCCCCGGCCCTGGCAGGTGGGGCAGGGTTCGCACAATACCCGGGTCAGGCTCTCCCGCGTGCGCTTGCGGGTCATCTCCACCAGGCCCAGGGAAGTGAAGCCGTTGATGGTCATTCGGGTGCGGTCCCGGGCCAGGGCCTTGGACAATTCCGCCAGCACGGCGGCCTTGTGTTCCTGGCTGTCCATGTCGATGAAGTCCAGGATGATGATGCCGCCCAGGTTCCGCAGCCGCAGCTGCCGGGCGATAGTCTGGGCCGCCTCCAGGTTGGTCTTGAAAATGGTCTCGTCGAAGGAGCGGCCGCTGGTGAAGCTGCCGGTGTTCACGTCGATCGTGGTCAGGGCTTCGGTCTGGTCCACGATGAGGTAGCCCCCGGACTTCAGGTCCACCCGCCGCCCCAGAGCTTTCTCGATCTCGTCTTCAACGCCGTAGAGGTCGAAAAGGGGGCGCTCGGCCGCGTAGTGGCTGATCTTGCCTGCCACGTTGCGGGTGAACTCCGAGGCGAAGGCCTCCATGCGCTGGAAGGTCTCCCGGGAATCCACCAGGATGCGGGTGGTCTCCGAGGTGGAAAAATCCCGCAACACCCGGTGAGCCAGGTCCAGTTCCTGATAGATCAAAGCCGGGCCGGGCCGGTTTTCCGAGCGGGCCTGGATGGCATCCCACAGGGTGTGCAGGTACTCCACGTCGGCGGCCAGCTCGGCGTCCTCGGCCATATGGGCCATGGTGCGGATGATGAAGCCGCCGTGCTGGTCCTGGGGCAGCACCCGGGTCAGGCGCTCCCTGAGCAGTTCCCGCTCGCTTTCATCCTCGATCTTCTGGGAAATGCCGATACGGGTCTCCTGGGGCAGATAGACGAGAAAGCGGCCAGCCATGCTGATCTGGGTGGACAGCCGGGCCCCCTTGGCGCCGATGGGATCCTTGATGACCTGCACCAGGATGCTCTGGCCCTCGTGCAGCACCTTCTCGATGGGA
Source organism: uncultured Thiobacillus sp. (assembly GCA_964646585.1). GTDB lineage: Bacteria > Pseudomonadota > Gammaproteobacteria > Burkholderiales > Thiobacillaceae > PFJX01. Next base: position 30,405 of record CAZYEY010000260.1, read on the forward strand.
CGTGGGCAGTTGTCGCAGCGAGCCTCGACGATGTCGCCCACATGCAGGAAGGCGGCCCGGTCCAGGCCAATGTCGATGAAGGCCGACTGCATGCCCGGCAGCACCCGGCTCACCCTGCCCAGATAGACGTTGCCCACCAGGCCGCGCTGGCTGGTGCGCTCGATATGCAGTTCCTGCACCGCCCCCAGGTAGATGACCGCGACCCGGGTTTCCTGGGGGGTCACGTTGATGAGGATTTCCTCGCTCATAGGATGTCGAAGCCCACGGATCTCAGTAATTCGGATGTCTCGTAGAGGGGCAGTCCCATGACGCCGGAATAACTGCCTGAGAGATGTTCGATGAACAGGGCCGCCCGCCCCTGGATACCGTAGCCGCCAGCCTTGTCGAGGCCCTCGCGGCCGGCCACGTAGGCCCGGATTTCCGCCTCGGCGAGGGTCTTGAAGGTCACCACGCTTTCCGACAACACCACTTCCAGTTTTCCCATGTGGGCTGCGGCGACGGCGGTGAACACGCTGTGGGCGCGTCCGGAGTAGCGGCGCAACATGGCCTCAGCCTCCGCCGCGTCGGCGGGCTTGCCCAGCAGGTGGCCGTCCAGGGTCACCGTGGTGTCCGCAGCCAGGATGGGCCAAGGGGGCAGGCGGCGGCGGACCTGGGCGATGACGCCGGCAGCCGCCTTCATGCGCGCCAGGCGCTGCACGTAATCCCCGGCGGGCTCGCCGGGATAGGGTGTCTCGTCCACGTCGGCGCGGCCGGGGGCAGTGCGCAATGGCAGAACGGTGGGCCCCAGGCCCACCTGACGCAGCAGCTCCAGCCGACGCGGCGACTGTGATGCAAGAAACAGTGATTTCGGCATGACTGATGAGTGTAACGGGTTGCCATTCAACGTCGACGCCAACACGCGACGGATGATTCTCGGAAAAGCGAAAAAACCGCGTTGACCATGGATTCTGCTTTCCTGCCCGCTGCGCAAGGGCCGCAACACGAAAATGGGTGCATCGGTCTGCCGCTGGGCGGGCTTGAAGTTTCGACACCATGCCCGGCAGAGGGAGCTGGCAAAGCGCCAGCTCAGGAGGTGAGGGCTTCCAGGGTGAGGTTGCGGTTGGTGTAGATGCACAGGTCGGCGGCGATGCCCATGGCTTCCCGGATGATGCGCTCCGGGTCCATGTCCGTATGCTCCAGCAGGGCCCGGGCGGCGGACTGGGCATAAGCGCCGCCGCTGCCGATGGCGGCGATGCCCTGCTCGGGTTCCAGCACGTCGCCGGCGCCGGTGATGATGAGGGTGCCGGTCCTGTCGGCCACCGCCAGCATGGCTTCCAGGCGGCGCAGCATGCGGTCGGTGCGCCAGTCCTTGGCCAGTTCCACGGCGCTGCGCACCAGGTGGCCCTGGTGCTTTTCCAGCTTGGCCTCGAAGCGTTCGAACAGGGTGAACGCGTCGGCGGTACCGCCGGCGAAACCGGCCAGGATGCGGTCCTGGTAGAGCCGTCGCACCTTGCGGGCGCCAGCCTTGATGACGATGTTGCCCAGGGTGACCTGGCCGTCCCCGCCCATGGCCACGGACTCGCCGCGCCGCACCGAGAGGATGGTGGTGCCGTGGAACTGTTCCATCACGCGCGGGTGCGTCCCTGCACCGTGGCGAACTGGCTGACGCCAACGATCTGGAGCAGGGTGTTCACCAACTCGTTGCCTTCCTTGAAGACGACCTTGCCGCCGCCCTGGGAGATCTCGATGAGGGTTTCCAGCAGCAGGCCGACGATGGCGAAATCGATGCGCAAGACCTGGGAGAGATCCACTTCCACCAGGGATTTACCCTTGGCGAAGTCCTTCAGGGCCAGCAATTGGCTCTCACTGCCCGGGGCCAGGGTGCCGGAGAGGGGAAAAACGGATCCCGTGGCCGCCGACAGGGTCTCGGCGGTCGTCCGGCTGGGCAGAGGAAGCGGTTGAACGTAGGAAGGCGGCGAGACCTCGAAGGTGACGGCATAGTCCACTGCCACCCGTTCAAAATCCTCCTCCTTGCCCAACAGCTGCAGGACTGCCAGGAGCAGAAACCAGCCGGCCTCGGTCAGGCGGCCGCCCTGGCGAGCGGCATCCAGGCGCACGGCGAAGCCGGGGCCGCCGATGAGCTCCACCGGCTTCTTCATCTCGTTGAGGCGGAGGATGTCGGCCAGCAGGGCGCGGGCGGTCTCCTCGTCCGGCGACTGGGTCTTGGAAAAATCCAGGCGGACGTAGGGGGCCTTTTCGGCATCCTGAAAGAAGCGGGGCTGTTTGACCCGTTCCAGACCGCCATATTTCTCGCCATAGCTCATGACCGGAGCAGCCTGAGGTGGCGCACTGGGCTTGCCCCGGGGTGTCCAGGTAGGGGGCGAGCGCTCGAATTTCACCGCGAAATCCACCGCTGCGTCCTCGAAGGGGGCGGGCTGGTCGCTGGCTTCATAAAGATCGAACAGCATGTACCAGGGCTCGGGGTCGCGACTGTCGGGCTGGTCCAGCAGATAGCGGTTGAGGAGGGCGGCGGTCTCACCGATCTTGCCATTGGCGTAGAGGACGGCGGCCTCCTCCAGTTCCGGCGCCAGACCGCCCACGGCCTCCTGGACCTCAATGCCGGAGTCCGGATCGGCGGCGGGCTGCTTGGCCTGGGTATAGGACGGCCCCGGGCCGAACTCCGGCAGGCTCTCCTTCAGGAAAGCCATCAGATCTTCTGGTTTGTCCTTGCGGAAGAAGGAAAACACGGCGCTTGCCTACCCCCTTGTGTGGTCCGACGGAAATATTCGCCTCAGCATAACAGAAGCCCGTGACCCTGGGGGTGAGCCAACTCACTCTTCACGGTACCGGATCGTGCCCCCCGGGATGCCAAGGATGACAGCGAAAGACGCGGCGGACAGCCAACCAGGTTCCCTTGACGGCGCCGTGTCTTTCGATGGCCTCCCTGGCGTAGTGGGAACAGGTGGGGGTGAAGCGGCACTGGTTGCCCACGAAGGGGGAAAGGGCCAGCTGATACAGCCGGATCAGGCCGATCAGCAGATGTTGCAGGGGGTTCATGGCAGGGCGGTCAGGGCTGATAGCGATGTGCCACCCGTTCCGCCTTTTTCAAGTCCTCGGGGGTGTTGATGTTGAGGAAGGCGTAGGGATCGTCGCCAAAGTAGACGGTTTCATGGGGATGCCGCTCCTGCCAGGCCCGCACCTGGCGGCCACCGTCCTCCACATAGGTCTCCAGGTCGGCCAGCAGATCCCGATGGACCAGCATGATGGCGTAATGGGTACCAGCCTCGTCGGCGGCCCGGGCCAGGGGGACCTGGCTGGAGCGGGCGTGTTCAAAAAGTTGCCGGGGCAGATTCAGGGGCAGGAACGGGGCGTCGCATGGGGCGCACAACAGCCAGTCCTGCTGGGCGGTGCGGGCGGCGGCCAGCAGGCCGGCGAGGGGCCCGGGGTGCCCCGGCAGGTAGTCCGGCACCACGGGGAAGCCCAAGCGGGCGTATGCGATGGGATTTCGGTTGGCGTTTACCAGCACTTCGGCGACCCGGCCCTTGAGGCGATCCGCGACCCAGCCCGCCAGGGGACGTCGGGCCAGTTCCAGCAGGCCCTTGTCCTCGCCCCGGAAGCGGCGGGCCAGCCCCCCTGCCAGAACCACGGCGGTGACGGGTTCGGGTTCAATCCTGGTCACGTTTTTCCAGCCGGTAGATCTGGGTCTTGTAGCGGGGACGGAAGCCTTCCCAGACCACCTGCCCCTCGGCCTCCACCCGGCCCGGCTTGGCCGGCTTGCCTGTCACCAGGGTGAAGGTCCAGGGGCAGTCCGGGCGCCGGGGGGGATTCAGGTGGTGGCGCAACATCAGGGCCATGGGCGGATCCACGCGGACATCGAGGCAGGCTTGGGGGGGCAGGTGGCGGGCCATGTCCATGATGAGGGGGCGATAGCCCCAGCCAGCCTCCACCCAGGGCTTGAACAGGGTGGCGATCAGGGTCCAGGCCAGGATCATGCCCGTGGCCCAGACCAGCACGGGCCGGGTTTTTGCCCGGGGAAACAGGGGAATGGCGACCAGCCATATCAGGGTGGCCGCGACGGCCAGCCAGATCATGCCGGTCTCCACGCTGCCAGGCTGGTAGCCAGGTGTCAGCCGCGCCACGCGGGCGGCAAGCCTGGCCGGGTAGCCCCACTCGATGGCGGAGAAGTAGACCCAGAAAGCCAGGGTGAAGAACAGGAAGCACAGTACGCCGAACCAATAGAAGGCCTGGGCCGCGCCCCGGCGCAGGTGCTCCACGGCGAAGGCAGTGAGCAGGGCCAGGGGTAGCAGGATGGGCAGCAATGCCCCGTCCCGGGACCAGGCGGGGAAGAGAGCAGCCAGGGCCAGCAGAGCCAAGGCGAGGAGAGGCGGATGCAGCTCTGGCGTCCTACCCAGACGCCGGTGGCTATGCCAGATGGCCCAGGCTGCCAGGGGCCAGAGGGGCCAGGCGAACCAGGGCAGTTCCGAATAGGCGCTGGCAGGGTCGCGCAGGGCCCAATCACGGGAGAAGCCGTGGCCCGCCAACCAGCCGGGCAGGAGGCCACCCAGCGTCAATAGGCCCAGGACCGCAGCAAGCAATGCCAGAGCGATGCTGCTGCCAATGAGCGCGGCGCGCCGGTATTCCTTGCTGCGCCAGGAGGGGGAAAGCTGGGGCAGCCACACCAGCAGCAGGCCGATGAGGACATCCGGGACACCGCGCAACCCCAGGCCCAGGGCCGCCAGGGCCAGACCGATGACCACGCCGCCGCGGTGGGGATGGGTACGTCCCGCCACCACGCCGTAGATCAGGGCGGCCCAGGCTGCGAGCAGGGCGGTTTCCGGCAGCAAGGCATGGGCCCGCAGCATCAGGCCCAGGCCGCCCATCAGAGACAGCACGGCGGCGGCGCCGAAACCAGTGCCGAACAAGGCCCGGGCGCCCATACCGGTGAACAGCAGGGCGAGGAGAGTGAAGAGGCCGCTGGCCAGGCGCGCCGCGTCCTGGATGTCCCAGTACCCCGCGAAAAGCTTGGCGAAAGTGCCCGCCACCAGGGTGTAGAGAGGGGCCGGAGAATGGGACGCGGGCAGCATTCCATCCAGCCAGTCCAGGATAGGCGAGAGTGCCAGGACTTCCTCGGCCTTCCAGGCATCCCGGCCGGTCAGGCCCAGGGTGGCCCAGAACACGGCCATCAGGACGAGCCAGAACTGATTGGCGCGGGGCGTGGGATTCATGGGGCGGCAAGATTAAACAAAAAAGGCAGCCAGTGGCTGCCTTTCATGGGTGGGCGGTGAAGAATCACTTCTTGGCCATGCCGTACTTCTGGCGGAACTTCTCAACCCGGCCGGCGGTATCGACGATCTTCTGCTTGCCGGTGTAGAAGGGATGGCAGGCGGAGCAGACTTCCACGTGCAGGGCCTTGTTCATGGTGGAACGGGTGGTGAACGTGTTGCCGCAGCTGCAGGTGACGTTGATCTCGTTGTAATCGGGATGGATGCCGGATTTCATGGTGCGCGTCCTGGATAGGAAACCTGGAAAGCGCGGGATTATCCACAAAAAACGCTGATCGGGCAATCGGTTATCGCATTCATTTCACCGCCGCCAGCAGGCGCTCGATCATGGTACCCGCTTGGCCGCCGTAGCCACCGCCAAACAGGTTGTAGTGGTTGAGGATGTGGTAAAGGTTGTAAAGGGTCTTGCGGGTGGCATACCCCGGGTCCAGGGGCCAGACTTCCCGGTAGGCGGCGTAAAACTCCGGCGGAAAGCCGCCGAACAGCTCCGTCATGGCCAGATCCGCCTCCCGGTCGCCGAAGTACACGGCCGGGTCGAACAGCACCGGCTCGCCCCCGGCGTAGCCGAAGTTGCCGCCCCAGAGGTCGCCGTGCAGCAGGCTGGGGAGCGGGGAGTAGCCGGGGAAGAAATCGGCGAGCCGGGCGCGTAGTGCTTCACCCCGTTCCACGATCCGCCGGCCAATGCCGTTGCGGGCGGCCAGGTCGAGCTGGTAGCCCAGGCGGTGGGCGGCATAGAAAGCCACCCAATCGCTCCCCGGCGGATTGGGCTGAGGGGTGCTGCCGATGGTGTTGTCCCGCTTCCAGCCGAAGGACCGGCTGGTATGCCGGTGCAGGGCCGCAAGCCGGCGACCCAGCCCGGCGCCGTCACCGCGTCCCCCCAGGGGCAGCCATTCCAGCACCAGATAGGCCCGGGGCCCGTCCACGCCATGGATCAGGGGATGGGGCACCTTGATGGCGCCGGCGCTCTCCAGTTCCTCCAGCCCGGCCGCCTCCGCCGCGAACATGTCGGCGTGGCGGGCATCGTTCAGCTTGACGAAATAGCGGTGGCCGTCGTCATCGGCGAGGATTTCCGCCTGGTTGATGCAACCGCCGCCCGCTGCCTGCCGGGATGCCAGCCGGAATGCCCGGCCGGTGGCGCGGCCGATGGCCGCGGCGATGCCGGCGCTCACACCATGGCTTTGGGTTCGCGGGACTCGCCGGCTTCCTCCAGGCGGCGCAGGTAGGCTTGCCAGTAGAAGTCCTGCTTGCGACCCAGGTCGTAGAGGTAATCCCAGGAATAGATGCCGGAATCGTGGCCGTCGGAGAACACCAGCGCCACCGCGTACTGGCCCACCGGCTCGATGGCCTTGATCTCCACGTTCTTCTTGCCCACCTGCAACACTTCCTGGCCGGGGCCGTGGCCGCGCACCTCGGCGGAAGGGGAGAAGACGCGCAAGTATTCGCAGGGCATCTCGAAACGGCTGCCGTCGTTGAAGGCCACTTCCAGTATACGGGACTGCTGGTGCAGCTTGATCTCGGTGGGAATGGGAGTGTCTTGGGTGAGGCCGCCCATGGGAAGCTCCATTAGCAAATGGTGATGGAGCGCTAGTGTGCCAGCCGTCCCTGTATCGGACAAGCCCGAGAAAAAACGTCGGGTATTGCTCAGCCGGCGACGAGGATGGCCAGGGCTGCCATGGCACCGCCGATGGCCGCCCCGGCGACGACATCGGAAAACCAATGCAGCCCCAGGATCAGCCGGGAGGCGGCCACCAGTGCCGCGAAAGGCAGCAGGAATGGTGCCAGCATGGGCTGGAAATACCCGGCCAGCAGGCTGAAGCACACCGCGTGCAGCGTGTGGCCGGAGGGGAAGCTGAAACGGTCCAGGGGCAGGGTGGTGAGGCGGATGGCCGGCGTGGTCTGACAGGGCCGGGGTCGGGAAGTCCGGGATTTGATCCATTTGTAGAGCAGCGTGCAGCCGAGACCAGCCACCCCCATGACCAGCACCGGCTTGACGCCGTCCAGGCCGCCATGAAACAGCAGAGCCAGCATCAGCCCATACCAAAAAATGCCGTCACCCAGTCTGCTGATCAGACCGAAGAAGCCGGAGACCAGGGCCCGGTGGTTGGCCCGGTTCAGACGCAGCGCCAGGCGCAGTTCCCAATCGGCATAGCGGTTCAAGAAGCCGGCACCTGGCATGTCAGGCCGACTCCAGACCGAACAAAGTCTTCTCCTGGCGGGCTTCGCTTTCCAGCACAAGGCGCACCAGCACCGCCTCGAAGCGCGCGAAGATGGCATCCCAGGACACGCCCAGGGCCATCTCCCGAGCCTTGGCCGACATGGCCGTCACATTGCCGATGGTGGCCAGTTTCACCGCTGCGGCGACGAAGGCCGCTTCGTCGCCATAGGCCACCTTCAGCCCGTTCTCACCATGGCGCACGTGCTCCGCCGCGGCGGCGTAATCGAAGCAGACCTGAGGCAGGCCGCTGGCCATGGCTTCCAGCACCACGTTGCCAAAGGTCTCGGTGAGGCTGGGGAACAGGAACAGATCCCCGGAGGCATAGTGGGCAGCCAGGTCTTCCCCCCGGCGAGGGCCGGCGAACACGAATTCCGGATGTCTGGCTCGCAGGGCCGCGAGTTCCGGCCCATCGCCCACCAGCACCAAGCGGGCCCTGGGCCGCTTGTCGGCAATGGCCTCGAAGGCACGGATCAGCAGCGGCAGGTTTTTCTCCGGCGCCAGCCGACCCACGTGGATCACCGCCAGGTCACCTTCTTCCAGGCCCCAGGACCGGCGCAAAGCGGCGCTGCGCCGGTCGGGGCTGAACAATTGCGCGTCCACCCCCCGGGCCACCACCTCCACGTTGCGGTACCCTGCCGCCTCCAGATCCCGGCGCATGGACAGGGAAGGCACCAGGGTGACGCGGGACTGGTTGTGCAACTTACGCAGATAGTTCATCACCGGCTTCTTCAACCAGCCGAAGCCATAGTGGCGGCTGTAGGAATGGAAATTGGTGTGGAAGTCGCTTGCCACCGGAATGCGCAGCTTGTTGGCCACGTGCACCGCCGACCAGCCCAAGGGGCCTTCCGTGGCCACGTTCACCACGTCCGGCCGGCGCAAGGACCAGAGCCGATGCAACGCCGATTTGGCCGGCAAGCCCATCTTCAGCCCGGCATAACGGGGAATGGGCACCCCAGGGCGCAGCACCTGCTCCAGGTTTTCCTCGCTGGCGGGGGAATCCGCCGCATGCTGGCGGGGCCGGATCAACTGGATCTGATGTTCACGGCTTTGCAACGCCTTGACCATGCGTTCCAAGGTCATGGCCACGCCGTTGATTTCCGGCGGATAGGTTTCCGTCACCACTGCTATGCGCAGGCGGCGACGTGGGGCGGAGAATTGC
>CAZYEY010000261.1:0-2985 GCA_964646585.1 uncultured Thiobacillus sp.
ATCCCCACCTGTTCGACACCAGCGTGCGGGCGGTCCTGCCCAAGGTGGGCGCGAGCGCGGTGGCTGCGGTGCAGCACCTGAACTGGGTCATGTCCCTGACGGATCAGGAGATGGCCGGCAAGATCCGCGCCGACAACCCGGGGGTGGCTGCGGACGACAGCGCCTGGCGGCGCTTCGTCACTGGCGGTGGCGTGACCGACGATCTCTTGGCCATGAAGCGGGCCGAGTACATCCTCGACGCGGGCACCAAGGCGGAGAGGGCTGTCGACCAGCTCAAGGGCGCATTGGCCGAGCGGCAGCGCGTCATGCTCCAGGCCATTGCCGAACTGGAGAAGGATGTGGAGCGGCGCAAGGAGGACATCCGTTCCTGGGAGCGCAACCGGGAGGTGGCCCGGGCCTATCGCCTCTTTTCCAGCTTGCCCAGGACCGAGCCGGTCCAGGTGAATGCGGAAGCCATCCGCAGCTTCGATGCCGCCGCCGGGCTGCTGGACGACGCCTGGAACCGCCTGAGCGCCAACAGGCTCGACTGTGGCACGTTCCAGAACATGATGTGGGCGGCCAGCTATGGCGCCGAGCAGGCCTGGTTCCGCCAATCCGGGGAGATCTTCTGGAATGGCTGTGGCGGCGACCACCAATGCTACGCCCAGCGGGTGGCGCCGGTCTGGAATGCCTATCTGCGCGTGGTGGAGCAGCGCGACCGCATTCGCCAGGGCGTCCGGGATGCGGACGAGCAGCAGGCTCAGCCCTTCATCCGCCGTCTGAATGAGCTGAGGAGCCGGGAGATCGTCACCCAGAAATGGCCCAACCGGCCTGACCGGCTGCGGGTGAGCGATACCTCCGGGGAAGGACTGGCCAATGCCTTGTTCGACTACCTTCCCTTCGCCCCCGAGGCTGTCGTGGAGGACTGGATGCCCATCCAGATCGGCGGGCTCAGCGCGGAAGCTTTCCGCTCGCCGGAATATTCCATGCTGAGGGCGGCCGAACGGGGTCTGGAACAAGCCATACGTTTTCGTGAGTTGATCGAGCAGACGCAAAAGAACGGCGAAAGATCCGCCCTGGATGCCAGCGCTGCAGCCTTCGATGCCGCCCAATTGGCCAGGGAGCTGGAGCCGAAGGTGCATTTCTGGGGTTGCGTCTCCAATGGCGCCCTGTCCACCGAGGTTCTGGGCTGGCTGAAGACCTTCGAGCCTGCCTACTCCGCCCAATACGCCATCAACCGGGATCTGGCCAGCCGCTGGACCAAGGCGGCGCGGGATCGGGAGGAGACATGGCGGCGGCTGGTCTCCGCCCTCCAGGCGGAGAAGCCCCTGATGGAACTCTGGGGCAAGGCCTGGGCCCTCATGGACCAATTGAGCCAGGTGACGCGCAATGAGTACCGGCCCGGCAGCACCCTGGTGGGGGTGGTGCGCGACGCCGGCATCACCTCCGCCATGATCCACACCTTGCAGGAGGCCGTGCCGCTGCTGGCCAACGAGGAATACGCGGAGAAATTCCTGATGCGGATGGTGCTGGGCGAGGCGGAATACGACCCGACGCTCCGGAAAATCCTCAACGCCGGGGAACTGGAGCAGTTGCGCGACCAGCTCAAGAAGATGGCGGCCCTTTACAACGATGGCTACGCCAAATACACCAACCTGTATCGGACCTTGACGCGGATGGAGAAGGAGTTGGCCGAGAAAACCCGCGCCCTGAGCCAGACACTGGTCGGCATCGCCGGTGAAGGCGTGGCCATCGGGGCGCCCACGGTGATTTCCGAATCCGGCCTGCCGCCCCCGGAGGATCTGCTCGATCCCTCCGACTGGGCCTTCCAGTTGCTGGATACCTATACCAAGCTGGCCCTGCGCTTTCACGAACTGACCGATCACCTGGCCCCTTGGGCCATCGTCCCGGGCAGAAAGCTGAAGGAACTGGCGGAAAGGCTGGAAAAGGATGCCCCCGCCCTGATGGCCGCGGGCGAGGAGGAGTTCATCAGTCGCATCAACGTCTACAACCGGGAGAGTGTCCTGCTGCTGCAGGAGGCCACCCGGGGCGGCAAGCTGGGGCCGAAATCCCTGGCCGGCCGTGCCTATAACCGGGTGGTCAATCTGGTCAACGAGATCAGCACCCGCTATTTCACCGGCAAGCGCATCGCCAGGCTGGCCCAGGCGCTGAGCCAGACCGCCCGGGACATCGATGCCTTCCTGGCCTCGCCGGACGGCCGGGGCGGTCCGGCCCAGGCGGGCGTCTGGCTGGGCGTGGTGGACAGCCTGCTCGCCCCCGGCGGGGAGGCCGACCAGTTGCGCGCCGACTCGGGCATCGCCAGCCTGTGGAGCCAGCTCGCCGGCCAACGGGACAAGCTGGCCGCTTACCAGGGCCGGGGTGGCGATGCGGCGGTACGCAGGCTCTACCAGGATTTCGCCGAGGCTTACCAGGCCAAGGCCCTTGGCCGCCTCACCCGCTTCCTCGCCCACGACTGGAAGGCCGCCGACGGCGCCGACCTCACCGATCTGGAGGACATCCTGGCCAACAGCTTCCGGGTGTTCGACCGCATCCAGTTCAGCATCGCCAACCTCAAGGTCCAGCCCATCGATGGCGGGCGTTTCCGGGCCAGCTACACAGTGACCATCATCGGCACCATCCACGCCATGAATATGAAGCACCAGGAATCCTCCAACGTGGAGGACACGGTGGTCATGACGCCGGAAGGCGCCCGCATTCAATCCACCCGTGGAGGCCGCCTATGGCTGCAATGAGAGTCGCCTGGATACTGTCCGTCCTGATCCTGCTGGCGGCGGGATGCGCCGGCGGCGTGGCGACCGGCGGCGAGGATCGGCGCGAACAGGTGGTCAGAAGCCTGGACGCATTCCAGCAGGGCTTGCGGGCCGGCACCTGGTGCCGGGTGGCACGCCTTTTTTCCCCCGCTTACCAGTAAGGCTACAGCGGCCATCGGGATCTGCAGGCGGCCAGCCTCCGCTCCGAGCGCCCACCCTACCTGCCAGTCAGCCG
>CAZYEY010000262.1:0-10206 GCA_964646585.1 uncultured Thiobacillus sp.
GGCCAGCAGGTCTGGATGGGCAGGCGGGAAAGGTCCACGTCCCTGCCCTCCCACACCACCTCCTGGCAGGCTGGGGAGCGGACCACCGATGGGCTCATGTTCATGACCTGCTTCAGCATCGGCCACTTCTCCCAGGCGTCCTTCAGGCCCCGGGGCGGCTCCGGCTCTTTCAGATAGGCCAGCAGCTTGCCGATCTCCCGCAGCTTGGCCGGGTCCTCCTCTCCCATCCCCAAGGCCACCCGCTTTACCGTGCCGAACAGGTTGGCGAGCACCGGCACCGTGCTTCCCCTGGGCTTCTCGAACAGCAGGGCCGGTCCCCCGGCGCGCAGCACCCGGTCGCCGATCTCGGTCATCTCCAGGCGTGGATCCACCTCGGCGCGGATGCGCTTGAGCTCGCCCCGGGCTTCGAGTTGGGAGATGAAGTCACGCAGGTCGGCGTAGCGCATGGGACGCTCAGGGTCCTTCCGCCACGAAGGCGAACTTGCCGTCCTTTTCCTTGAAGCTGCCCAGTTTGGTGCCCATGTCCGGTGGTGGCTCCTTGAATTCCTGTATCTGGCAGGACTGGGTGCTGATGGCGTAATCCCGCTGGTCCACCCGCAGGATGAAGATGGGTTCGGCGTATTCGTCCGGCGCCTTGTACAGGCTGATTTCGGCCTTCATGGGCACGGCTTTCACCCGGGAGCCGCCGTCACAGTCGGGCTGGCGGGCCACGGCGATGCCCAGTTCCATGTTCGCGTCCCAGGGCCAGGCCTGGTTCCGGATCAGGGTGATGGCATGGTTCTTCTCGGGAAAGGCGTAGGAGGCGGAGTCGTTGACGCAGCCCGCCAGGAGGGGCAGCGCCAGCAAGGGTGGGACGAAGCGGAGGGCGAGCGGTTTCATGGGGTGGACCCGGTCTGGCGGAGGAAGAAACGGATGCGGAAGTTTACCGTGCCCCATGGGGGAAAGGAGGGGCGGTGGGGGCTTGCCATGTCTTCAGCCGCGGCTCACGCCAGCCGGCCATAGACCTCTGCCACCAGCCGCCGCGCCAGCCCGTCTTCCACCTGCTCCGGCGTGATCTCCGGGACGAAATCCCGCAACCGGGTCACCGCCATCCCGGCATGGCCGCAGGGGTTGATGGCCCGATAGGGCGTCATGTCCATGTCCACGTTCAAGGCCAGCCCGTGGTAGGTGCAGCCACCCTTCACCCGCAGCCCCAGGGCCGCGATCTTCGCCAGCTTCCCCGCGCCTTCCCCCCTATGGGAGAGCGGGGCCGGGGGGGATTTCGCCACGGACTGACGCACATACACCCCGGGAGCTCCCGCCAGACGCTCCCCCGCCAAGCCGTAGTCCCCCAGCAACCCGATGACCGCCTCCTCGATGCGCCTTACCAGTTCCCGAACCCCATAGCCGCGTCGGCGCAGGTCCAGCAGCAGATAGGCTACTACCTGACCCGGACCGTGATAGGTGACCTGCCCGCCCCGGTCAATGGCTAGCACCGGCACCCCGATGTCCGTCAGCAGATGTTCCCGCTTGCCCGCCATGCCCAGGGTGAATACCGGCGGATGCTCCAGCAGCCAGATTTCATCCGGCGTATCCACCTCCCGCCCGGCGGTGAATGCCTGCATGGCCCGCCAGGTGGGCTCGTAATCGACACGGCCGAGGTGGCGCAGAAGGGGGGAAGTGGTCATGGCAGGATTGTTGCACGGTGGCACTGGCACGTCGCTTTGCGACCGGGTCCGTGGCCACCTTGCCTTCCTTCCACTGCGAGCCCCAGGCTGAAGGTTGCCGTGTCCTGCCCGGCCTCAGCCGTCGTGGCGCAAGGCCGCTTCCAGGGTGTTTTGCAACAGGGTGGCCACGGTCATGGGGCCAACGCCACCCGGCACGGGAGTGATCCAGGATGCCCGCTCGGCGGCCGCGGCGAATTCCACGTCACCCACCAGCTTGCCGCTGTCAAGGCGGTTGATGCCGATGTCCACGACGATGGCGCCTGCCTTGATCCAGGTGCCCTTCACCATCTCGGGCTTGCCCACGGCGGCTACCACCAGGTCTGCCTGGCCTACATGGCCGGGCAGGTCCCGGGTGGCGGAATGGCAGATGGTGACGGTGCAGCCGGCCAGTAGGAGTTCCAGGGCCATGGGCCGACCCACGTGGTTGGAGGCGCCCACCACCACCGCGTGCTTGCCGCGCAGGGGCTCGCCGGTGGCTTCCAGCAGCTTCATGACGCCATAGGGGGTGCAGGAGCGGAGCATGGGATCGCGCACCGCCAGGCGGCCGATGTTGCAGGGGTGGAAGCCGTCCACGTCCTTGTCCATGCGGATCGCTTCGATCACGGCCTTGTCGTCAATGTGCCGGGGCAGGGGGGCCTGGACCAGGATGCCGTCCACGGTGGGGTCGTCGTTCAGCTTGTCGATGAGGGCTAGCAGTTCCGCCTGGGTGGTGCTTTCCGGCAGGTCGTGGGAGAGGGAGAGCACGCCGGCGGTGTCGCAGGCCCGGCGCTTGTTGCGCACATAGATGCTGGAGGCGGGATCGCCCCCCAGCAGGATCACGGCCAGGCCCGGGATGCGCCGGCCAGCCGCGGCCCGTTCGGAAACCTGGCGTTTGATGTCCTGAAGCAGGGCGTCGGCAATGGATTTTCCGTCGAGGATGCGTGCAGTCATGGCGCGAAAGGAACCGTGGAGGAAGCCTCGTATTCTAGCCAAGCCCACGGTGGCGGCGTTGCTTTTTCCCCGGTGCGTGGGTACAGTCCCAGGCCCCGTCGGGGTGTAGCGCAGCCCGGTAGCGCGCTTGCTTTGGGAGCAAGATGTCGGAGGTTCGAATCCTCTCACCCCGACCACGATCATTCCCCGACCCGGATTCCCCCGCGCCGGGCCCGCTTTCTGCCCGTAGCTCAATTGGATAGAGCACCAGCCTTCTAAGCTGGGGGTTACTGGTTCGATCCCAGTCGGGCAGGCCAACCCCCAGCGTTGTGCGGCACACAAAAGCGCGTGGAAAATCATCATCCGATCGCGTTACCCTTGCGGCCATCCTAGGTCACCGGATACCCCATGAAGCCCTCCTGGAAGGAACACATCTATCTCCAGCGCGAGAAGCTGGCGCAAATGCTGCACGACCCCCTGGCGAAGCTGGCGGAGAAGTGCGCGCCGGCCTGGGGTGACCGGCAGGCCCTGGACGGGGTGCTGCTGGCGGGCTTTCCCGGCATCCCCCACTGCACTTTCCTCTATTGCGTGGGTTTCGACGGTATCCAGATTTGCGACAACGTGGGCACCGAGGGCCTGCTGCCGGAACACTTCGGCCGCGACCGCTCGCGTCGGCCCTATATGCAGGAGGCTGTGCCGGCCTGGGGTTTCCTGCTGTCTGACGCCTATATCAGCCTGATGAAGCAGCGGCCCTCCCTCACAGCCCTGCAAATCGTGCGCGATGCCAACGGCCGGCCTCTGGGCTACCTGGGCGCCGACTTCGACCTGCGCGACCTGCCGGTGACGGCGGAGCTCTACGAAGAATCGGGCCACTGGCGCCAGGTGAAGGGGGATCCCTCCATTCGGGGCATGGTGTTCCAGCAATGCCGCGCCGAAAGCGCCCTGGACCGGCACATGGAAAAGGGCCTGTCCATCCTGGAGGAACTGCTCACGGAGCGGGGCGTGTTCCAGTGCATCGTCCACTTCTCCAGCAGCCAGGCCATCATCTGGACGGTGGACGACCCCTTCCGCTACCGCATCCTGGACCAGGACGCCCTCTCCGACCCGGACATCTGCCTGGTCTATCCCTCACGACCCTACCCGGCCGAAGCGGTGGTGCCGCCAGAGGACGTGGCGCGCATCCTGGCCCACCTGCGCGACTTGCGCATGGCCGACGAGAACATCTACCTGCGCATGTCCTCTATCAATCTGTTCAACGGCATGATCAGCCTGACCTTCTCCTGCGACGGCACCCACTACATGCGCCACGACGAGTTCCTCGACAAAGGCAACGAGTTCTGGTTCGGCACCGCGGGCTGATGCCATCGCCGGCGGCCTGGGCTCAGCCGGCAGCCTTGGCTTCCAGTTCTTCCCAGCGGGCCAGCAGCTCCAGCAGGCTTTCCTCGATGGCCGCCGCCCGGCCGTGGAGTTCGGCGGAGCGGACGTGGTCGGCGTACACCGCCGGGTCGGCCATCTTGCCGGCGATCTCGGCCTGCTCCCGTTCCAGGTCGGCGATTCGCCCGGGCAGGGCTTCCAATTCCTTCTGTTCCCTGTAGTTGAGGCCGGATTTCTTTGGCCTGGGTGCGGCAGCCTGGGGCGCGGTCTTGGCCGGCACCCTGGCGGCGGGGGCCGTCTCGGTCTGGGCCCGGGCCCGCCAGGCCAGCCAGTCGGCGTAGCCGCCGGGGATTTCCAGCAGTTTGCCGTCGCCGGCGAAGACGATGGATTGGGTCACCACGTTGTCCAGGAAGGCCCGGTCGTGGGAGACCAGGATGACGGTGCCGGGGTAGTCCTGGAGCAGTTGTTCCAGCAGCTCCAGGGTGTCGATGTCCAGGTCGTTGGTGGGCTCGTCCAGCACCAGCACGTTGGCGGGCCGGGCGAACAGCCGGGCCAGCAGCAGGCGGTTGCGCTCGCCGCCGGAGAGGGCAGAGACCTTGGCCCGGGCCCGCTCGCCGGGGAAGAGGAATTCCTCCAGGTAGCCGATGACGTGCTTCTTCTGGCCGCCGATGTCCACGTAGTCGGAGCCGGGGGAGATGGTGTCGATGAGGGTGGCGTCGTCGTCCAGCTGGTTGCGGAACTGGTCGAAGTAGGCCACCTCCTGACGGGTGCCCCGCTTGATACGGCCTTCATCCGGCTCGATTTCGCCGAGGATGAGCTTGATGAGGGTGGTCTTGCCGGCGCCGTTGGGGCCGATGAGGCCCAGCTTGTCGCCTCGCAGAACGCGGGTGGAGAAGTCGTGGATGAGGGTGCGGCCGCCAAAGCCGTGGCTGACGTGGTCGACTTCGGCGATGAGCTTGCCGGAGCGCTCCCCCGCGTCCAGGGCGAAGCCCACCTGGCCCAGGCGTTCCTGCCGGGCCGAGCGTTCCCGGCGCAGGGCCTCCAGGCGGCGCACCCGGCCTTCGTTGCGGGTGCGGCGGGCCTCGATGCCCTTGCGGATCCAGACTTCCTCCTGCTTCCAGAACTTGTCGAACTTGCGGTTCTGGGCCGCCTCCACCTCCAGTAGCTCCGCCTTCCTGGCCTGGTAGGCGGTGAAATTGCCTTGATACTGGCGCAACTGGCCCCGGTCCAGCTCGACGATGCGGTTGGCCACCCGGTCCAGGAAAGCCCGGTCGTGGGTGATGAACAGCAGAGCGCCGGGGAACTCGGCCAGCAGGGTTTCCAGCCACTCGATGGCGGTGAAATCCAGGTGGTTGGTGGGTTCGTCCAGCAGCAGCAGTTCCGGCTCCGAGGCCAGGGCCCGGGCCAGGGCGACCCGCTTCCTGGTGCCGCCGGAGAGGGTGTCCACCGGGGCGTCGGCGTCCAGGCCCAGGCGGGCGATGGTCTCCTCCACCCGGCTGTTGAGGCGCCAGACGTCGTGGACCTCCAGTTCGTGGGAGAGCCGTTCCAGCTCCGCCAGGGCCGCCGCCTCGCCGCTCCCGGCGGCGTGGGCCGCCGCGTGGTAATCGGCCAGCAGCCCCCGGGCCGGACCGGCGCCTTCCGCCACCGCCTCGAACACGCTGTGGCCGGGGCTGAAGGCGGGTTCCTGGGGGACGAAGGCAAGACGCAGGCCGGGCTTCTTCCAGACCCCCCCCGCGTCCGGCGCGATCTCCCCGGCCACCAGCTTCAGGAGGCTGGACTTGCCGGCGCCGTTGCGGCCGATGAGCCCCACCCGCTCGCCCTTGTCCACCACCAGGGAGGCGCCGTCCAGCAATGGCCAGTGGCCGTAGGCGAGTTCCAGCTTGTCGAGGATGGCGAGGGGCATGAGGGTGCGAAAGAAAGGAACGGCCTTGCCCGGACGTGCGCGGCAAGTCGGACCGAAGCAAGATCAGACCAGCTGGGGTTTCCCGGTGAGGTAGCCCTGACAGAGCTGGAAGCCCATCTCCCGGCAGAGGGCGGCCTCCTCCTCCACTTCCACGCCCTCGGCCAGGGCGGTGGAGCCGATGTCGAGCACGATGTTGACCAGGCGGGCCACCATCTGCTGCTTTTTCTCCGAGGCCAGGTGCAGGTCGCGGATCAGGGCCATGTCGAACTTGACCACGTCGGGGGGGACCTCGGCCAGCTCGTTGAGGCGGGCCTGGCCGGCGCCGAAGTCGTCATAGGCGAAGAGCACGCCCATGTCCTTCAGACGCTGGGCCATGACCTTCATCTTGTCCACTTCCGCCACGGCGGTTTCATGCACCTCCAGCACGATCTCCATGTTGGGGGCCAGTGTGGAGATGGCGGCGATGGACTGGTAGAGCTGCTCGGTGAACATTTCCTTGGGGTGGCTGTTCATGAACAAGCGGATTCTTTCCGGCCGTTTGGCGGCGGCGCGGGCGCCAGCGGCGCGGAAGGCTTCGCTCAACTCCACTTCCTTGCCCAGGGTGGTGGCCAGGGACAGCAGGCGGATGGGGGCCTGGGGCAGGGCGCTGTGGTTGCCACGGCCCAGCACCTCGTAAGCGGCGATGCTGCGGTCGCTGAAATGGACGATGGGTTGGTAGGCCACGGTGAGCAGATTCTGATCCAGCATTTCCAGGAATTCCTTTTCCTGGAGCAGGAAACTCTCCGGCAGGTCCATGCTGCGGCTGAAGAACATGGTGTGATCGCCTGTTTCCTCGTGCTTCTCCGCAGCCTTGCGCTTGAGCCGGAATTCCGAGGTGCCGAAGTGGAGGATGTCTCCCTCCTTCAGGCAGGCAGCCTTCTCGATGCGCTGGCGGTTGACGAAGGTGCCGTTGGTGCTGCCCAGATCCACCACCTGCAGGCCGCCTTGGCCGTCGGCCTCGATCTGGGCGTGGATGCGGGAGATGTCCTTGGAAGCCACCGCCAGTTCGCAGCTTGCGTCCCGGCCTACCCGGAAGGGCAGGTGCTCGATGGGAATCAGCAGGTTGTTGCCGCCCGCCGCCGCGCCTTCCAGATACCAGGATGCAATCATGATGGTCAGTTCTTCCGCGCCAGACGTTCCAAGGCCAGGCCGATCTGGCGTTCCGCCGGGGCGAACCCGGGGTGTTGGCCCAGCAGTTGTTTGAAGGTTTCGACGGCAGCGTCGAATTGCTTTTCGTCCATCTGCCGCAATCCCGTCTCGTACAGGGCCCAGGCCTGGGGCGGGAAGGGCGTTCCGCCCTGGCCGGTGGTGTATTGGGCGCCCTGGCGGCGGGCGATGAGGCCCGCCAGGTTGTCGATCTCGGCCAGTAAATCTTCTTCGGCGCCGGTGAGGGGCTCGGACAGGAGGATCTGGGAGGTGGCTGTATCCACCAGACGCACGTCCACCCGGATGACCGGCCCCATGGCGATGTACTCGCCGAAGATCATGGAACCGGCGCCCAGGATGCGGCCCAGCTTCAGGCGGGCATCCTGGTCGGCCACCGCGCTGGTGCCCAGCTTCTGTTCGTCCAGCAGTTCCCGCAGTCGCACCCGTTCCACGAGCCGCAGGCCAGGTGTTCTGGAAAGCCTGGCCAGCAGCGCTTCGGGCAGGACCCGGGAGAGATGCTCCACGCTCTGGATGGCCTCCAGGGTGCCCACCGTGTTGTTGTCGAAGTCCCACAGCACCAGGGTGCTTTCCGCCCGGGCTGAAAAGGCGAAAAGGAAGGCGGTCAGGGTGAAAAGCAGGCGACGCATGGAGGTTCAATCCTTCTGAATGACCCGCTGGTTCTTCTCCAGAGCGCCGGTCTTGTCCGAAGCCTTGGCGTAAGCCAGACCGTCCTGGACCTCGGTGACCTTCAACTGGGCCACCTTGGTTTCCTTGTAGCCCAGGATCTTGCCGTTGAGCTCCACCGGCTCGGGTTTGCCCAGCACATTGAACTGCTGGCCCACGGCCACGCCATGCTTCTTGCCCAGGTTCAGAGCCACGGTGTCGCCGTCCACCAGGGCGATGCGTCCCTTCATGGGGTATTTGTCGCGGATGGCCTTGGCCACCTCGGCGGCCATTTTCTCGGCCAGGGCGGCCGGGTCGGGGGCGCCGGCCATCTTCTCGGAGACCGACAGGGCGATGCCGGTGGTTTCGGTGTCGATCAGGCGCATGCTGGCCTGGCCCTGGTTTTCCCCGTTGCGCACGCTGCCGGCGGCGGTCAGGCGGGCAGCCAGGATGCGGCCCAGCTTGAGCTGGGTGTCGGGATCGGCCAGTTCGGAAGAACCCAGGCGCAGCTCCGCCAGCAGTTTGTCCAGCAGGGCCCGGTCCACCACCTGGATGCCCTTGGCGGCCAGGGCGGCCTGCAATTCATGTTGCAGCACGCCCTCCAGGCCGATGCGCCCGGTCAGCGATGTGGGACCTTCCTCCCGGAAGCCCAGCACGCTCACCACCAGGGGCGGCGTGGTCCAGTCGTCGGCAGGGGCCTGGGCCTTGCGGGCCTGCTGTTCCTTGAAGCGGGTGGCCAGATCCTTCACCGTCTCGTCGATATAGCGCTGGCGTTCCAGATCCTGCTTCTGGGCCATGGCTTCCTGGGCCTGGCGCATGAGACCGTGCAACAGCTTGTCGCCCGGATCCAGCATCTGGGCCTTCTTCAAGGTCTCCAGAGCCTGCTTGGGATCTCCGGTGGCGGTTTGCAGCGCCCCCAGGTTGCTGATGGCCTCCACGGAATGGGGGTTCTCTTTGGCGGCGGTCTTGAAGGAGGCCAGCGCGATCTGGGGTGCCTTCTTGCTCAGCAGGTTGCCCTGGGCCAGATTGGCCTCGGCACGCTGGAAGCTGAAATCGCCGACGGCGTCATCCTTGGTGGCCACCGCCAGGGATTGTTCGGCCTTGGCGCTGTCGCCTTGCTGGTTGAGGGCTCGGGCGCGGATCAGGTTGGCGGCCACCCGCTTGGGTGCCTGGGCGATGACGGCATCTGCCTCCTTCAGGGCGTCGCCGGCCTTGCCCTGGGCCAACAGGGTTTCTGCCAGGCCCTCCCGGCCGCGCAGGGCGGCTTCCTTGTCGCCGCTCTTGGCCAGGGCGGCGAAGACCTTTTCCGCTTCATCCAGCTTGCCTTCCTTCAGCAGGCTGTAGCCCTTGCCGGCCTGGGCCAGGGAGCCGCCTCCGGCTTTCTCGGCGGAATCGAAGATGTCCTTGGCGATGCCGGGCTTCTTGCGCTGGAGTTGCTTCTCGGCCAGGGTCACCAGCATGGCCTCGGTGGAGGCGCCGCCGCCCTGCATGGCGTTCAGGATCTGGCCGCCGGGGCCGGTCACGTAGGTGGTGGGGAGCACGAACTGGGCGTTGTAACGGGCCAGGGTGTCGGAATCGGCAGCCAGGACCTGGATGTTCTTGCCGGAGACGGGCAGGGCCTTCTTGAGGGTGGCCAGGTCCTGTTTGCCCATGGCCAGGATGCGCAGATCGTCATTGGGGTACTTGGTGGCGATTTGCTTCAGCTGTTCCAGGCCGGCGAGGCAGACCGGGCAGTTCTGGGTGGAGAAGAAATAGACGATGCCCAGGTCGGTGCTTTCCAGGGCTTTCTGGCTGACCTTGGCGCCCGTGGTGGATTCCAGGTTGAAGGCAGGCAGGGGGTCGCCTTTCTTGGGCGCTGCCAGTGCGGCGCTGCCACCGAGCATGAAGGTGAGGGCGAGGGCGATGGGTTTCATGCGCATGATTTCCTCCTGGTGTAAGTCGTTGCCCGAAGCGGGATCAACTCATTGATAAGGCTTGCATATTCATTGTATAGGCGTCAGCGTGGCTTGGAACGGAGTTTCTTTTCCACCCTGGACTTCCACGCTGGATTCCAGGGGGTTGTGGCCTTCCTTGCGGATGGTGATCTGATGGACGCCCACGGGCACCTCGATGCGTGCCGGGGTGACGCCGCCGAACTTGCCACCGTCGATGAGAACCACCGCGCCGGGCGGATCGGATTCGATGTTGATGCTGCCCATGGCCTGGGCTGGTGGGCTGGCGGCGGGGGCCTGGGCCGCCGGCTGCTCCGGGCTTCGGACCAGGAAGAAAGCGCCGGCGCCAACCGCCAGGGCCAGAACGCCTGCGACGGCGGCGATGAGGCCCTTGGACTGGGCGGGTTTCCGGGTGCCCGGGGCGGCGAAGACCGTGGCCATGGGGTCGTTCACCACCGGTCGTTGACCGCTCATGGCCACCGTCTTGTCCGGGGAGCTGGCGGCGGCCACCGCCACGGTGGCGTCGGCCGCCGCC
>CAZYEY010000263.1:0-3147 GCA_964646585.1 uncultured Thiobacillus sp.
AGGAGTAGCTCGTCGGCCGAGTCAGAGGTGGCGAGGCGACGGGCGCTGGGCAAAACCCCACGAGGGGGGCATGGAGCCGCCTCCCCCCGCTCCCCCCGCCGCCCGCCTCAGGTGGTGAAGCGGGGCAGCAGGTTCTCCTCCCCCGCCAGCACCTGCTGGGCACTGCCGACCAGCAAGGGGTCCGGAGCGTGGGCGACGCGCTCATCCTTGTTGGGATAGGGCAGGCTGTGGAGGAAATGGCGCATGCAGTTCAGACGCGCCCGCTTCTTGTCGTCGGACTTGATCACCACCCAGGGGGCGTCCGCCGTATCGGTGTGGAAGAACATGGCGTTCTTGGCGTCGGTGTACTGGTCCCACATGTCCAGGGACTTGATGTCGATGGGAGAGAGCTTCCAGTGCTTGAGGGGGTCGTCCCGGCGGGAGATGAAGCGGCGCAGCTGCTCTTCCCGGCTCACGGAAAACCAGTACTTGTAGAGGCGCACGCCGCTGTTCACCAGCATGCGCTCGAACTGGGGCGTCTGGCGCATGAACTCCAGGTATTCGTGGGGGGTGCAAAAGCCCATGACCCGCTCGACACCGGCGCGGTTGTACCAGGAGCGGTCGAAGAAGACCATTTCGCCGGCGGTGGGCAGGTGCTGGATGTAGCGCTGGAAGTACCATTGCCCGCGCTCGCGGTCGGAGGGCTTGTCCAGGGCGACGACCCGGGCTCCGCGCGGGTTCAGGTGCTCCATGTAGCGCTTGATGGTGCCGCCCTTGCCGGCCGCGTCCCGGCCTTCGAACAGGATGACGATCTTCTGGCCGGTTTCCTTGACCCAGCTTTGGACTTTCAAGAGCTCGATCTGGAGCTTCTCCTTCTGGGCCTCGTAGTCGTTGCGGCGCATCCGGGTGCGGTAAGGATAGCTGGCAGGCAGGCGGGCGTAGTCGCTCTCTTCGGAGGTGCCATGGGGGGCGTGGGCAACCGCCATGGCGACCGGCTCCTGACTGACCGCCTCGATTTCCGCCGCAGCGGCCGGATTGGCTTCATGGCCGGGGGTGGCCTGGGACGCCTTCACCTCTCCTTCCGGGGTATGGACCACTGCGGCCTGGGCCGCGTCGGCGGCGGACGCCGAGGCTTCGGTCTGCGCGTCGGCAGGCCTGCGGCGGCGGGTCAGGGAAGGTTTCGCAGCGGGCGGGCGCTTGGTCAGGACCATGTGGTTCTCCGTTATCACAAATTCTGAAATTATCGCGCCGGCCGAAATTCCACGGCATCACGGTTATTTATCCGGGGGCTACAAGGAACACCCTGCTGGTGCATTCGTCCCCGTTTGTTTCCAAGCGATTACAGGCAAACTTCGGCAGGATCACCCTCAGGAGCCATCATGAAATTCTTTGCCCTGCTTGCCTTGCCCCTGCTGCTCACTGGCTGCATCTCCTTCAATTCCAGCGAGACCCCGGCGCCGGAATACGTCAACGCCTGCGCCAACAGGGAAAGCCAATGCCGGGAGATCTGCGGCAATGCCGGCGTCCAGGCCTTCAATTGCAGCGCCCGTCCCGGGGAGGGAATCCAGCTGAAGTGCGATTGCCGCAAGTC
This sequence comes from uncultured Thiobacillus sp., assembly GCA_964646585.1. GTDB lineage: Bacteria > Pseudomonadota > Gammaproteobacteria > Burkholderiales > Thiobacillaceae > PFJX01. The sequence goes on from CAZYEY010000263.1 coordinate 1,571, forward strand.
CGGCCAGGCCCTCTGATCCATGGATCGTCCATGCAGCTCTTCCGTCTGTTGCAATCCCAGGGCTTCGGCAGCCGCAAGGCTTGCCGGGAACTGGTCCGCGCCGGCCGGGTGGCCGTCGACGGCCGCGCCCGCCTGAACCCCGACGAGGAACTCCCGACGGAGGGCCTGGTGCTGCTCGTGGACGGCGAAGCCTGGGAATACCGGGAGAAGGCCTATCTGCTGTTGAACAAGCCCGCCGGCTACGAGTGTTCCCGCCAGCCCCGGGATCATCCCAGCATCTTCGCCCTGCTGCCGGCGCCCCTGGTGGACCGGGGCGTGCAATGCGTGGGCCGGCTGGACCAGGACACTACCGGCCTGCTGCTGCTGTCGGACGACGGCGATTTCATCCACCACCATACCTCGCCCAGGCGGGCGGTGGGCAAGACCTACCGGGTCGCCTGCAAGCATCCGGTGGAGGACGGGATGCTGGAGAAGCTGAGCCAGGGCGTGCTGCTCCACGACGAGACCGGTCCCCTCGCCGCCCGGCATTGCGTCCGGATAGACGCGCGGGCCCTGGAAATGACCATCACCGAAGGCAAGTACCACCAGGTCAGGCGCATGGTGGCCGCCGCCGGCAACCGGGTCGAGGCCCTGCACCGGGTCGTGGTGGGAAACCTTGCCCTGCCCGCCGACCTGGCGCCGGGCGCCTGGAAGTGGCTCGAGTCCGCCGACCTGGCGCGGCTGCGCCAAGGGACCTGACGCCGCCGATTCGTTCGATTTCCCGGCGTGGACCACCTCCCCCTGGCCTGGTCTGCCGCGTCTCGATCCGTTGATCGAAACTGCGCCGTTCTGCCCCCCTCAGTCCCGCTTGGCCAGGAAGCGGTCGAGCTGGTTGGCGAACGCCTGTCGATCGGCCTGGGAGAAGGCCGGCGGACCGGAAGTGACAAGGCCGGCGTCGCGCAGGCTGGCCATGAAATCCCGCAGATTCAGGGCCTCCCGGATGTTTTCCGGGCTGTAAAGCTCGCCGCGCGGGTTGAGGGCGTGGCCGCCCTTCTGGATGACCTGGGCCGCCAGGGGAATGTCCGCCGTGATGACCAGATCCCCCGCTTCCATCCGCCTGGCGATCTCGTCATCAGCCACGTCGAATCCCCGAGGCACCTGGAGGGCCTTGATCCAGGGCGAGGGAGGCACCTTCAACGACGTGTTGGCCACCAGGGTGGTGGGAATGTGCTTCCGGTCCGCCGTCCGGAACAGGATGTCCTTGATGACCGCTGGCGTGGCGTCCGCGTCCACCCAGATGCGCATCAGATCCTCCTTTTCAGCCAGTCCAGGGCGCCCCGCCCCGCCCACCGGCCGGCGGCGAAGCAGGCAGTGAGCAGGTAGCCCCCGGTGGGGGCCTCCCAGTCCAGCATCTCGCCGGCGCAGAAGACGCCGGGCAAGGCGCGGACCATGAGGCCCTCGTCCAGGGCGCCGAATTCCACCCCGCCGGCGCTGCTGATGGCTTCCTCCAGGGGGCGGGGCGCCACCAGGCGCAGGGGCAGGGACTTGATGACGGCGGCGAGGCGGCCGGGATCGGCGAAGGTTCGGGCATCCAGGAT
>CAZYEY010000264.1:0-6657 GCA_964646585.1 uncultured Thiobacillus sp.
GGTACGGTGAGGGCGAAGCCCAGAAAAACGGTGAACAGGGCAAGGAAGAAGTGCTTCATGGTGGGGTTCCTTTTGGATGAGTCGGCATGTTCCAGCCGGATGACAACTTGGCGTCAGACCGGCCGGATTCAAGATCGTTCAACGAAAAGCCCGGCCCTTAGGCCGGGCTTCATGGGGGCTCCGGGCCTACTTTGCCCCGGGCAGCATGGGCACGGGCACCATCATGGGCATGGTGGGCACGCCGTAGGCGGGCGCGCGCATCCAGGTGTTCATGGTGGGGCCATAGGACTGGGGCGCCATCATGCCGCCGGTCCATGCGCCGTACCAGGCAGGGTTCATCGGGGCGGTGGCCATCTGGGCGACTTGGGGGCTCAGGGGCGCGGTGGCCCAGCGCAGGTACATGTTGGGGTTGATCAGGTTCATCACCGCCGCCAGCAGCTTGGGATCCAAAGGCAGCATGGCCCAGCGCATCATTTTGTTGGGGTCGGTGAGGAGGGTCTGGAGGGCGGAATAGAACTGGGGATCCCCCAGGGCCTGGGTCCAGGCGGTGATGACGGCGGGATCCATGGCCCGGGCGAAGTTGCCATAGGCTTTGGGGTCCATGAGGCTGGCCACGGACTGGGTGTAGAGGTTCGGGTCCATGGCTGCGTTCAGGGCGCCGGTGACGAAGGAAGGCTCGCTGACCGCGAACAGGGCGGCCATGAATTTCTTGGGATCGGCCAGCATCTCACCGTTGCGGGTAAAGTCGGCCAGATAGCGGACCCAGGCGTCCGTGCTCTGGGGAAGGTTGGATGCCGGCGCGGGCGCGGGATCTGCGGCCAGGACGGAGGTGGAAGTCAGGGCGAGAGCGACGAGCAGGGGGCGGACTTTCATGGTTTCTCCTATCGACCGGGGGATGCACGGGCGGATTGTGAAGGGAAATGGCCGTCCAGGCATCTGTTTCGGGCAATATTGCGCCATGGAGGTATTGATCGACACCCACTGCCACCTGGACGCCGGCGAGTTCGACCGGGACCGGGACGCGACCTATGACCGGGCCATGGCGGCGAACGTGAAGATCCAGATCCTGCCGGCGGTGAGCCGGGCCAGCTTCGACGACGTGGCCGCCGCCTGCCGCCGCTATCCCGGCTGCCTGCCGGCCTGGGGGCTCCACCCCATCTACATCGGCATCCATCATGCCAGCCACCTGGATGCCCTGCGCCGCCAGATCGAGACCTGGCGCCCCGTGGCGGTGGGAGAGATCGGCCTGGACCTGTTCGTGCCAGAACTGGATTTCGCCACCCAGGAGCACTACTACTCGGAGCAGCTCAAGATTGCCCGGGACCATGACCTGCCGGTGCTGCTCCATTGCCGGCGGGCCAATGATCAGATCCTCAAGCATCTGCGCCGGATCGGCGTGAAGGGGGGGATCGCCCACGCCTTCAACGGCAGCGACCAGCAGGCGGAAGCCTTCATGAAGCTGGGCTTCAAGCTGGGCTTCGGCGGCGCCTTCACCTGGCAGCGGGCCTCCAACCTGCGCCGGCTGGCCCGGGAACTGCCCCTGGATGCCATCGTTCTGGAGACCGACAGTCCGGACATTCCCCCCGAATGGCTGGGCAAGGGCCGCAACGAGCCGGCGGAACTGGCGCGCATCGCCGAAACCCTGGCGGCGCTTCGCGGTGTTCCGGTGGAAGAGATCGCCGCTGCCACCAGCGCCAACGCCCGACTGGTACTGGGCCTATCCTCCACAAGATGATCCGGACCCTGCCCAACCTTCTCACCGCTACCCGCCTCGTCCTGGCCCCCTTCGTGGCCTGGCGGCTGCTGGAGTACGACGTGGAGGGCGCCTTCTGGCTGTTCGTGGTCGCGGCGATCACCGATCTGCTGGATGGCAACCTGGCCCGGCTCCTCAACCAGCGCAGCGTGCTGGGGGCCTGGCTGGATCCCATCGCCGACAAGGTGATGCTGCTCACCACCCTGTCCATGCTCTGCCTGACCGAGCTCTTGCCCCTGTGGCTGCTGTGGGTGGTACTGGTGCGGGACATCGTCATCCTGCTCGGGGCGGAGGGCTACCGGCGCCTGACCGGCAATCTGGACGTGCGGCCCACCCTGTCCGGCAAGCTGGCCACGGCCCTGGAGTTCATCCTGGTGTCCTTCACGCTGGCGGATCTGGCCCTGCATCTGGGGCTGGACGCGGGCATCGAGCCCTTCGCCCAGGTCACGGCGGTGGTGGTGGCCCTCTCCGGTCTGCGCTACGTCTGGCTCTGGGGCGTCAAGACCCGGGACTTCCTCAGGAAGAACGAAGCCGTGCGATGAGGGCGGCGGTGGAGGCGTCGTGGGCGGCGCCCGCCTTCGCGGATTTGCCCGTCAGCTCCGGCAGGATCACCTTGGCCAGCTGCTTGCCCAGTTCCACGCCCCATTGGTCGTAGGAATTCACATTCCACAGGACGCCCTGGACGAACACCTTGTGTTCGTAGAGAGCGATGAGACGACCCAGGGCCCGGGGGGTGAGCTTGCGGTAGAGCAGGGTGTTGGTGGGTCGGTTGCCGGGGAAAACCTTGTGGGGCGCCAGGGCCTTGATCTCTTTCTTGGACAGGCCCGCCTGGGCCAGTTCGGTCTCCACCTCGGCGGCGGTCTTGCCCCGCATCAGGGCTTCCGGCTGGGCCAGGAAATTGGATAGCAGCACCGCGTGCTGGCCATTCACGTCGTTGTGGGATTCGGCGGCGGCGATGAAGTCGCAGGGGATGAGCTTGGTGCCCTGATGAATGAGCTGGTAGAAGGCATGCTGGCCGTTGGTGCCGGGCTCGCCGAACAGGACGGGCCCGGTGGAGAGCTTCACCGGCTTGCCGTCCCGGGTCACGCGCTTGCCGTTGCTCTCCATGTCGCATTGCTGGAGGTAGGCGGGAAAGCGGGAAAGGCGCTGTTCGTAGGGCAGCACGGCGTAGCTGTGGGCGTCCCAGAAGTTGTTGTACCAGAGTCCAAGCAGGGCCAGGATCACCGGCATGCTGGCGTCCAGGGGCGCGGTGCGGAAGTGCTCATCCATGTCGTGGCCGCCGGCCAGTAGATCCTCGAAGGCGTCCATGCCCACGTAGAGGGCGATGGGCAGGCCGATGGCGCTCCAGAGGGAATAGCGGCCGCCTACCCAGTCCCAGAAGCCGAACATGTTGGCGGGGTCGATGCCGAAGGCTTTCACCGCTTCCTCGTTGGTGGAGACGGCGACGAAGTGCCTGGCCACCGCGCTGGCGTCCTTGGCGCTGGCGAGGAACCAATCCCGGGCCGCCTGGGCGTTGAGCAGGGTTTCCTGGGTGGTGAAGGTCTTGGAGGCGACGATGAACAGGGTGGTGGCCGGGTCCAGGTCTTCCAGGGTATCCACCAGGTGGCTGGGGTCCACGTTGGAGACGAAGTGGGCGCGGATGTTGCCGCCATAGGGTTTGAGCGCCAGGCAGGCCATGGCCGGTCCCAGGTCGGAGCCGCCGATGCCGATGTTGACCACGTCGCTGACCGGCTTGCCGGTATAGCCCTTCCATTTGCCGGTGCGCACCTTGTCGGTGAAGGCGCGCATTCTCTCCAGTACCGCTTTCACGTCCTGCATCACGTCGCGGCCGTCCACCAGGACAGGCCGTCCGGAACGGTTGCGCAGGGCGGTGTGCAGCACCGCTCGGCCCTCGGTGAGGTTGATTTTCTCGCCGGCGAACATGGCGTCGCGCAAGGTTTCCACCCCGGCTTCCTTGGCCAACCTGACCAGCAGGCGCATGGTCTGGGGGCGTACCAGGTTCTTTGAGTAATCCAGCAGCAGGTCGTCCAGCTGCAGGGAGAAACGCTCGGCCCGTTTCTTGTCCCGGGCAAACAGACTGCGCAGGTGCAGGGTCTTCCAGGCTTTGCGTTCTTCCTTCAGGGCTTGCCAGGTGGGAGAGAGGGTGATGTCGGGCATGGTGGTGGTGTGAAGTTTCAGGAAATCAGATCCAGCCGCGCTGTTTCAGGCGGCGATACAGCCACAGGCAGGCGGTGCCGGTGCCGGCCAGGGCCATGGGGTAGCCGAAGGACCAGTCCAGCTCGGGCATGTATTTGAAGTTCATGCCGTAGAGGCTGAAGACCAGGGTGGGGATGGCCAGGATGGCGCCCCAGCCGGCGAGCTTCTGTACGGATTCGCTCTGCTCCATCACCGCCGTGGCGAGGGACAGCTGCATGGCATCGGCGATCATCTCCCGCAGCCGGTCCAGGCTGTGGATGAGGCGGATGGCGTGGTCCTCCACATCCCGATAGTAGGCGCGGAGGTCTTTCTCGACCACGTTCGGGTGCAGACGGATGAGGTCGCCACAGATCTCCGGGATGGGTTGGATGGCGCCCATGATGCCCTGTATCTCCCGTTTGGTCTCGAACAGGAACTGCAGGTTTTCGCTGGAGAAGCCGCTGGCGAAGATGGCGGCTTCGAGATCGGCGTAGCGATCCTCCAGCCGGGCAGCCAGGGGGCGCAGTTCGTCGACGATGTGGTCCAGCAGGGTGTACAGGGCCAGCCCGGTGCTGGGGGGCTTGCCGTAGGCTTCCAGGCGGTCCAGCACCCGGCCGTAGCCCGGGCCGGTGTCATGGCGGATGATGGCCAGGTAGCCGGGGGCGCAGAAGACGTGGGTTTCGCCGTATTCGATGGCGTTGTTCCACAGCCGCGCGGTGCGCAGCACCACGAACAGGCCGCCAGCGTAGTCTTCCAGCTTGGGCCGCTGGTGGGCGGAGAGGGCGTCCTCCACGGCGAGTTCGTGGAGGTCCAGTTCCTCCTGCAACTGGTCCAGGACGGATTTGTCCGGGTCGTTGAACTCCATCCACACCAGGCCTTCCTTGGCAGCGATGGCTTCGGATACGTCGGCCAGGGGGATGACCCGGCGCTGACCGCCGGCCAGGACCTGACAGGTGGCGAAACCAGTCAAGACTCAGTCCTGATGGAGGATCACCCCGGCCAGGGGCGGCAGGGTCAATACCAGGGACTGGGGATAGCCCATCCAAGGCTGGTCTTCCGTCATCAGGCCGGCGCCGTTTCCCAGGTTGCCGCCGCCGTAGAAAGCCGAGTCGCTGTTGAAGATCTCCCGCCAGAAACCGGGGCTGGGGGCGCCGATGCGGTAGCCGTCCCGAGGCACCGGGGTGAAGTTCAAGGCGACGATGACGCTGCGGCCCTGGCGGTCGCGGCGCAGGAAGGTGAGGATGGACTGGTCGGCATCGTGGCAGTCGATCCAGGCGAAGCCTTCCGACTGGAAATCCAGATCATGCAGGGGAGGCAGATCCCGGTAGAGGCGGTTGAGATCCCGAAGACAGCGCTGGATGCCTGCGTGCCAGTGGGTTTCCAGCAGGCCCCAGTCCAGTTCCCACTTTTCCGACCATTCCCGGCCCTGACCGAATTCGTTGCCCATGAAGTTGAGCTTCTTGCCCGGGGAGGCAGCCTGGTAGGTGAGGAGCAGGCGCATGTTGGCGAACTGTTGCCAGGCGTCGCCGGGCATCTTGCCCAGCAGGGAGCGCTTGCCGTGCACGATCTCGTCATGGGAGAAGGGCAGGACGAAGTTCTCGGAATAGGCGTAGAGCTGGCCAAAGGTGAGGTTGTTGTGGTGGTAGCGGCGATACACCGGGTCTTGGCTCATGTAGGCCAGGGTGTCGTTCATCCAGCCCATGTTCCACTTCATGGAGAAGCCCAGACCGCCCACGTAGGTGGGCCGGGACACCATGGGCCAGGCGGTGGATTCCTCGGCGATGGTGAGCGCGCCGGGGAAACGCTCGTGGACCATGGCGTTCATTTCCCGCAGGAAGTCGATGGCTTCCAGGTTTTCCCGGCCGCCATATTTGTTGGGCAGCCACTCGCCGTCCTTGCGGGAGTAGTCGAGATACAGCATGGAGGCCACCGCGTCGACGCGGATGCCGTCCAGGTGGAATTCGGACAGCCAGTAGTAGGCGCTGGAGAGGAGGAAACCCCTCACCTCGGCGCGACCGTAATTGAAAATGTGGGTGCCCCAGTCCTGGTGTACGCCCAGGCGCGGATCCTCGTGCTCGTAGAGGGCGGTGCCGTCGAAGCGGGCCAGCGCCCAGGCATCCATGGGGAAATGGCCCGGCACCCAGTCCAGGAGGACGCCGATGCCGGCCCGATGGCAGGTGTCCACGAAGTGGCGGAAGTCGTCGGCGGAGCCGAAGCGGGAGGAGGGCGCGAAGTAGCCCGTGGTCTGGTAGCCCCAGGATTCATCCAGGGGATGCTCGGTGACGGGCAGCAGTTCCAGGTGGGTGTAGCCCAGATCCGCCACATAGGGCACCAGGGTTTCGGCCAATTCCCGCCAGCTGTAGAAGCGGCCATCAGGATGACGGCGCCAGGAACCGGCGTGGACCTCGTAGATGTTCATGGGGGCGTGCAGCCAGTCGCGCTTGGCACGAGTCTGCATCCATTCTCCGTCCCCCCAGGCGTGGCGGGCGGGGGCAGGCACCACGGCGGCGGTGCCGGGGCGAAGCTCGAAGCACTGGGCGTAGGGATCGGCTTTCACCAGGATGGCGCCGCTGTCCCGGTTACGGATCTCGAATTTGTAGAGATCGCCCGAAGTCAGGCCGGGGATGAAGAGCTCCCAGATGCCGGACCCTCCCCGGGAGCGCATGGCGTGCACGCGGCCGTCCCAGTTGTTGAAGCCCCCCACTACGGAAACCCGCTCGGCGTTGGGC
>CAZYEY010000265.1:0-57505 GCA_964646585.1 uncultured Thiobacillus sp.
TTCTAGCCGCCATGACCGACTCCTCTAGGAAGGAAGCATGGTAGCGCCGTCGTTCGGTGTTCGCAGCCTCACAGGTATAATTTGGCCGTTTCAAATATCAGGATCGCGACATGGGCTTTCTCGCCGGCAAGAAGATTCTCATCACGGGGATGATCAGCAACCGTTCCATCGCTTACGGGGTAGCCAAAGCCTGCCATCGGGAAGGCGCGGAACTGGCCTTCACCTACCAGGGCGAGAAGGTCAGGGATCGGGTGCTGAGCCTGGCCGGAGACTTCTCCGCGAACCCTTCGGTGTTGCCATGCGATGTGTCCAGCGATGAGGAAATCGACGCTCTGTTCGTGGAACTGGGCAAGCAATGGGATGGTCTGGACGGTCTGCTCCATTCCATCGCTTTCTCCCCAAAGGAAGCCCTGGCCGGCAATTACCAGGACTTCGTGAACCGGGAGAACTTCCGCATCGCCCACGACATCTCCAGCTATTCCTTCACCGCCATGGCCAAGGCGGCCCTGCCCATGATGGAAGGACGGCCCGCATCCCTGCTCACCCTGTCCTACCTGGGCGCTACGCGCTACGTGCCCCACTACAACGTCATGGGCCTGGCCAAGGCCAGCCTGGAGGCCAGCGTCTATTACCTGGCAGCCGGCCTGGGCCCCCAGGGCATCCGTGTCAATGGCCTGTCAGCCGGTCCCATCAAGACCCTGGCCGCCGCTGGCATCGCCGACTTCAACAAACTGCTTTCCTGGGGCGAAAGGCACTCGCCCCTGCGCCGCAACGTGACCATCGAGGAAGTGGGCAACACTGCGGCTTTTCTGCTCTCGGACCTGGCCAGCGGCATCACCGGGGAAATCACCTATGTGGACGCGGGCTTCAACTGCACTGCGGGGTTGGCGGTGGACGACTGAGCAAATCCTCGCGGCAATGAAAAAAGCCGGACTTGGTCCGGCTTTTTTTGTTGGGCGGTGGAAGACCTACTCCGCCTTGGGTTCCAGCGCAGAGGGCGCGATCTTGATTTTGGCCTTGGCCTTGGCGCTCTCCAGGTAGGCACGCATCTCCTCCTGGGCGGTGAGGCGACGCAGATCATTGCGGATCTTGGCCGCCAGATCGGGGGCGGGCGCTGCTTCCACCACGCGATTGATGCGGTAGACGCGATAGCCCTCGGTGGACTCGACTCCCACGAAGGTCGGTAGCTTGCCCGCGTCGGCGCGGAATACCGCCTTGACCGAAGCGGCGGGCACGTTCAGAGCCTGCATGCGGGAAAGGGTCATGGGCGCGGAGAACCCCGCCAGGCTCTGCCCGGCCCGGGCAGCCTCCAGGGCTTTCTTGCCTGCTTCCATGGCCAGGTTTCGGGCCGCGGTGTTGGTCAGGCGGGCGCGGATTTCGTCGGCCACGTCGGTCAGGGGTCGCACACCGGCAGGGCGATGGTCGATGACTCGGGCGGATACCAGGGTGTTGGGCGCCACCTCGATGGCCTCGGTGTTCTGGCGCTTGTTGAGGGCATCCTCCCGGAACAGGGCTTCCAGCAGCTTGGGATTGGCCAGCAGGGCCGGTTCCGCCTTGCCCTTGCCGATCCAGCCACTCTCCGCCACCTTCAGGTTGAACTCCTTCGCGGCGGGAGCCAGGCTGTCCGGCTGCTCGTAGACCAGGTTGCTGAAACGTTCGGCGGATTCGACGAAGCGTTTCTGGGCTTCCTGCTGCTTCAGTTCATGGGCAATGTCGGCCTTGACCATGTCGAAACCCAGCTTGGCGCCGGGCACCACGGCATCGAGACGAATGATGTGATAGCCGAATGGACTTTCCACCAGGCCGCGGATCTCGCCAGGCTTCATGTTCCACACCGCGTCGGCGAAGGGCTTCACCATCATGTCCCGAGTAAAGCTGCCCAAATCCCCCCCCTTGGCGCCAGAGGCGGGATCCTGGGACTGCTGGCGCGCCATCTCAGCGAACCTGGAAGGCGCCGCCCGGACCTCGGCCAGCAGTTGTTCCGCCTTAGCCTTGGCTGCCTGACGGGTCTTGGCGTCGGCGCCTTCGTCCACCTTGATCAGGATATGAGCGGCACGACGCTGCTCAGGCTCCTGGTAGCGGCTGGCGTTGGCCTCGTAATGCTTGCGGACCTGGTCATCACTGACCTGGACAGCCGCTTCCAAGGCACTCTGGGACAGCACCAGATACTGGACGCGGACCTGGGCAGGGGTGGCATAGTCATTTTGATGGGCACGGTATTCGGCCTCCACCGCCTTGTCGTCCACCTTCACGTCGCCCAGGAAATGCTTGGCGTCGAAGATGACCTCGTTGACTTCCCGCTGCTGGCTGAGCAGCGCGGCGAGACGCTCGGCGACAGGCCTGGCGGCCAGGGCACCTTCGCCATAGCCGATCTGGACCTGTTTGAGCAGCAGATCCTGGCCGATCATGGCCAGCAGTTCGCCCCTGCTCATGTTGCGGTTGCGCAGGAAAGCCTCCAGACGCGCCTCGGAAAACCTGCCGTTCTCCTGGAATATTTCCACGCTCCCAAGCACGGCCTGGATCTGGGGCTCCTGCACTGCGAAGCCGGACTTGAGGGCAACTGCGGATAATACCCGGGTATCCACCAGTTGATCCATGACCTGCTGACGCAGCACCTTTTCGTCCACCCTGCCGCCTAAGGCTTCTTCCTGCTCCTTGAGGGCCTTGATGAACTCCCGCTGACTGATGTTGGCGCCGTCGATCTCGGCCGCTGGCGGTTCCTTGCCCCCCCCGGAGAAGTAGGAGTCAATACCCCAAAGGGCGAAGGGAATGACCAGCAGGCCCAGGATCACCTTGGCAATCCAGCCTTGGGCGCGTTCGCGGATGGCTTCTAACATGGTTTCGCAATCACTCGTTCAAATGCAACCGGCAGGAACAAAAAAAAAGGCGAACTCGCGTTCGCCTTTGAGGTGTTGGCGGAGTGGACGGGACTCGAACCCGCGACCCCCGGCGTGACAGGCCGGTATTCTAACCGACTGAACTACCACTCCTTTTTACTTCTGACTACAAACTGCAAATTCTGCTGGTGGGTGCTGACGGGGTCGAACCGCCGACATTCGCCTTGTAAGGGCGACGCTCTACCAGCTGAGCTAAGCACCCGTCAGAAAGACCGCTAGTTTACAGCGTCTTTCAGCGCTTTGCCAGCACGGAATTTCGGAACTTTCGCGGCCTTGATCTTGATGGTGGCGCCAGTGCGGGGATTGCGGCCGGCACGGGCGGCGCGCTTGCCCACGTAAAAGGAGCCGAACCCCACCAGAGTGACCATCTCACCTTTCTTCAAGGCCTTTTTCACTGCTTCCATGGCGCCATCGAGGGCTCGGCCAGCGGCCGCCTTGGAGATATCTGCGGAAACGGCAATGGCGTCGATCAGTTCAGATTTGTTCACGAAATCCCCCTTTCAGTGGATGATGGCGTGCAGAGGAAGCCTGCGCGGGTTTTATAGCAACCGGCAAAATGAGGTGTCAAGCGGTTTCCCGCGAGAACCCCGCGTCAGTGCTTGATTACAGCGGGGTTCTCGCTCGCGGGCGGCACCGGTGCTGGAGTTTCGGGGGCAGCTTCTTCGGAAAGAGGCTCCGGAGAGCGCTCCAAGGCCGCCTCCAGAACCTGCTCGATCCATTTTACGGGCTGGATTTCCAGACGGTTCTTGATGTTGTCCGGAATCTCCGCCAAATCCTTCACATTGCCCTCCGGGATCAGCACCTTCTTGATGCCGCCACGATGGGCGGCCAGCAACTTCTCCTTGAGGCCGCCGATGGGCAGTACTTCGCCGCGCAGGGTGATCTCGCCAGTCATGGCCACGTCGCAGCGCACAGGAATGCCGGCGAACACAGACACCATGGCGGTCGTGATGGCGATGCCTGCCGAGGGACCATCCTTGGGCGTGGCACCTTCGGGCAGGTGGATGTGCATGTCGTTCTTCTCGAAGGCCTCGGCGGGAATGCCCAGCCCCTTGGCCCGGCTGCGCACCACGGTGCGGGCTGCCTCAATGGATTCCTTCATCACGTCGCCCAACTGGCCAGTACGGGTGATGTTGCCCTTGCCGGGCATGAGGGAGGCCTCGATGGTGAGCAGCTCGCCGCCCACCTCGGTCCAGGCCAGGCCGGTGACCTGGCCGACCTGGTTGACCTTCTCGGCCATGCCGTAGGTGTAACGGCGCACGCCCAGGTACTTGTCCAGATTCTTGGAGGAGACACTGATCTTGCCCTTGGCCTTCTTCAGGGTCTGGGCGGTGACCGCCTTGCGGCAGATCTTGGAGATTTCCCGCTCCAGGCCGCGCACGCCCGATTCCCGGGTGTAGTAGCGGACGATGTCACGCAGGGCGCTCTCCGCCACGTGCAGTTCCGTGTCCTTGAGACCATTGTTCTTCATCTGCTTGGGCAGCAGATAGCGCTGGGCGATGTTGATCTTCTCGTCCTCGGTGTAACCGGACAGGCGGATCACCTCCATGCGATCCAGCAAAGGCGCGGGGATGTTGAGGGAGTTGGCGGTGGCCACGAACATCACGTCGGACAGGTCGTAGTCCACCTCCACATAGTGGTCCTGGAAGGTGTGATTCTGTTCCGGATCCAAGACTTCCAGCAGGGCGGAAGACGGATCGCCGCGGAAGTCCTGGCCCATCTTGTCCACTTCGTCCAGCAGGAACAGGGGGTTGCGCACCCCCACCTTGGTCAGGCTTTGCAGGATCTTACCGGGCATGGAGCCAATGTAGGTGCGCCGGTGGCCACGGATCTCGGCCTCGTCCCGCACGCCTCCCAGGGCCATGCGCACGAACTTGCGGTTGGTGGCCCGGGCGATGGACTGGCCCAGGGAGGTCTTGCCCACCCCGGGGGGGCCCACCAGGCAGAGGATGGGGGCCTTGAGCTTGTCCACCCGCTGTTGCACGGCCAGATATTCGACAATGCGCTCCTTGACCTTCTCCAGACCGTAATGATCGGCGTCCAGCACCTCCTGGGCGTTGTCCAGGCTCTTGCTGATCTTGGTCTTTTTCTTCCAGGGCAGGTTGATGAGGGTCTCGATGTAGGTGCGCACCACGGTGGCTTCCGCCGACATGGGAGACATCATCTTGAGCTTCTTCAGTTCCGCCTCGGCCTTCTTGGTGGCCTCCTTGGACATGTGGGCGGCCTTGATGCGCTTGTCCAACTCGTCCAGATCCTGGCTTTCATCCACGTCTCCCAGTTCCTTCTGGATGGCCTTGACCTGCTCGTTCAGGTAGTACTCCCGCTGGCTCTTCTCCATCTGCCGCTTGACCCGGCCGCGGATGCGCTTCTCCACCTGCAGGATGTCGATCTCGGTTTCCATGAAGCCCATCAGGTGGTCCAGGCGGGCCTTCAGGTCGGCCATCTCCAGGATGGCCTGCTTCTGCTCCAGCTTGAGAGGCAGGTGGGCGGCGATGGTGTCGGTCAGCCGGCCGGCGTCGTCGATGCCGGCCAGGGAGGCGAGAATCTCGGGCGGGATCTTCTTGTTCAGCTTGACGTAGTTGTCGAACTGGGCCAGCAGGGCGCGACGCATGGCCTCGATCTCGGAATCCTCGGCACCCGTCTCGGGGAGGGGAAGACCCCGGGCCAGGAAATGGGAGCCTTCGTCGACAAACTCCTCCACCCGGACCCGCTGGTTGCCTTCCACCAGCACTTTCACGGTGCCGTCTGGCAGCTTCAGCATCTGCAGGATGCTGGCGATGGCGCCGATCTCGTAGAGATCCTCAAAGGTGGGCTCGTCCTTGGCCGCCGACTTCTGGGCCACCAGCATGATGTGCTTGCCCGCATCCATGGCGGTTTCCAGGGCCTTGATGGATTTGGGCCTTCCTACGAACAGGGGGATGACCATGTGGGGAAACACCACCACGTCGCGCAGGGGCAGTAGCGGCAGGGTAATGGCTTCGGTGAATTGGGTGATCTGGCTCATGCGGTTCTCCGGCGGTCTGCCCGCCCATCGGTTGGAGCTAGATGACACCGCCAGGCGGGATTTCAACCCGGCGGGGCAAAGGATTTTCAGCCGGCGGCCTTGGCCTGCTCGGCGTAGAGCAGCAGCGGCTTGGATTCGCCGCTGACACATTTCTCGTCCACCACCACCTTGGCCACGTCCTTCATGCCCGGGAGTTCGTACATGATGTCCAGCAAGGCGTGCTCGATGATGGAACGCAGGCCCCGGGCACCGGTCTTGCGCTTGAGCGCCCGCTTGGCGATGGCGCTAAGGGCCTCTTCACGGAACTCCAGCTCGGCACCTTCCATCTTGAACAGCTTCTGGAACTGCTTGACCAAGGCGTTCTTGGGCTCGGTGAGGATCTTGACCAAGGCCTTCTCGTCCAGTTCCTCCAAGGTGGCAATGACCGGAAGGCGGCCGACAAACTCGGGAATGAGGCCGTATTTGATCAGATCTTCCGGCTCCACCATCTTGAAGATTTCGCCCACGTCCTTGCTGTTGTCCTTGGACTTCACCTCGGCGCCGAAGCCGATGCCGGATTTCTCGGTGCGGTTGCGGATCACCCGCTCCAGGCCGCTGAAGGCGCCGCCCACGATGAACAGGATGTTGGTGGTATCCACCTGGATGTATTCCTGGTTGGGGTGTTTGCGCCCGCCCTGGGGGGGAATGGAGGCCACCGTGCCCTCGATCAGCTTCAGCAGGGCCTGCTGCACGCCTTCGCCGGACACGTCCCGGGTGATGGAGGGGTTGTCCGACTTGCGCGAGATCTTGTCGATCTCGTCGATGTAGACGATGCCGTTCTTGGCCTTCTCCACGTCGTAGTCGCACTTCTGCAACAATTTCTGGATGATGTTCTCCACGTCCTCGCCTACGTAGCCGGCTTCGGTGAGGGTGGTGGCGTCGGAGATCACGAAGGGCACGTTGAGCAGGCGGGCCAAGGTCTGGGCCAGCAGGGTCTTGCCGGAACCGGTGGGGCCGATGAGCAGGATGTTGCTCTTGGCCAGCTCGACTTCGTCCTCCTTGTTGCCGCCCGGATTGCGCAGGCGCTTGTAGTGGTTGTATACCGCCACCGACAGGGCCTTCTTGGCCAGGGATTGGCCGATGACGTACTGGTCCAGGACCGCGCTGATCTCCTGGGGCGTGGGCAGCTTGTCGCCGGCTTCCTTTTCCGGGTCCTTGCCCACGTCCTCGCGGATGATGTCGATGCACAGATCCACGCACTCGTCGCAGATGAACACCGACGGGCCGGCGATGAGCTTGCGCACCTCGTGCTGGCTCTTGCCGCAGAAGGAGCAGTAAAGAAGTTTGTCGTCGCCTTGTTTGTCCGCCATGGTCGCCGTCCTGTGAAAATACCCGATCAATTAACTCAAGTTTACCCGGCGTCGTTCCGGCTGGCCAGCACTTTATCCGCCAAACCGTAGGCCACCGCCTCTTCCGCGCTCATGAAGTTGTCCCGATCCGTGTCCCGCTCAATGGTCTCCATGGTCTGGCCGGTGTGCTCGGCCAGCAGCCGATTCAGCTTTTCCTTGAGGTAGAGAATCTCCTTGGCGTGGATCTCGATGTCTGTTGCCTGGCCCTGAAAGCCTCCCAGGGGCTGATGGATCATGACCCGGGAATTGGGCAATACGAAACGCTTGCCCTTGGCGCCGGCGGCGAGCAGGAAGGCGCCCATGCTGGCGGCCTGGCCCACGCACAGGGTGGAGACGTCGGGCTTGATGAAGCGCATGGTGTCGTAGATCCCCATGCCGGCGGTGATGGCACCACCGGGGGAGTTGATATAGAGGTAGATGTCCTTGTCCGGGTTTTCCGACTCCAGGAACAGCAGCTGGGCCACCACCAGGTTGGCGGTCATGTCATTGACCGGCCCGACCAGGAAGACGACCCGCTCCCTCAGCAAGCGGGAATAGATGTCGTAGGCTCGCTCGCCGCGACCGCTTTGCTCGATGACCATGGGGATGTACCCCAGGCCGGAAGGTTCCTGCGTCCAATGGCTCATCAGGCGTTCCCCATCAGTTTCTCAAGGGTGGTAGGTTCATCGGTGACCTGGGCCCGTTCCAGCACCCAGTTGACCACGTTCTCTTCGAGGGCCAGGCCCCGGGCCTCGTTGAGGCGGGAGCGGTCTTGATAGTACCAGTCCACCACCTCGGCCGGGTCTTCGTAACTTTGGGCGAACTCATCCACCATGGCGCGAACCTGTTCCTCGCTGGCGGTGATCTTGTGTTCCTTGATCAAGGCATCCAGCAGCAGGCCCAGCGCTACCCGGCGCTTGGCCTGGGCCTCGAAGATATCGTCGCCAAGCTTGATGTCCTGGTCCTTCAGGCCCCGGGCCTTCAGGTCGCTGACGGCTTTTTCCCGCAGGGCCTGGCGTTCCATGGCCACCAGGCTGCCGGGCACGTCGAAAGAGGTGATTTCCAACAGGCCGTTCATCACCTGCTCCTTGACCTTGGAGAGCACCCGGCGCTTGGCTTCCCGCATCAGATTGCTACGGATCTCCTCGCGCAGCTTGGCCACACCGCCCTCATGGATGCCCAGGCTCTGGGCCATTGCATCGTCCACTTCCGGCAGCACCGGCTCATGCACCGACTTGACGGTGGCCTCGAAAGTGGCGGTCTTGCCCGCCAATTCCTTGGCGAAGTAGTCGGCGGGGAAAGCCACGTCGAAGGTTTTGTCGTCGCCCGCCTTCATGCCCTTCAGACTACCCTCGAAGTCCTTGAGGGTGCGGCCTTCGCCCAGGATGACAGGGAAGTCCTTGGCCTCGCCGCCGGGGAAGGGCTGGCCATCGATCTTGCCAAGATAGTCCACGTGGACCCGGTCGCCATCCCTGGCTTCCCGCTCCACCGCGTGGTACTGAATCCGCTGCTTGCGCAACACCTCCAGGGTGCGGTCCACATCAGCGTCGTTCACCTCCACCACCGGCCGGCTCACCTTGATCTGGCCCACATCGCCCAGCTTGATCTCGGGAAACACCTCGAAGGTGGCGACGAAGGCGCCGTTCTCGCCGGGGGCGAAGCGGGGGTAACCGGCCACCGCGATCTGGTTGGCCTGCACAGCCTCGCCGAACTGCTTCTGCAGGGCGTCGCCCATCACCTCGCCACGGATCTCGCTGCCGTAGCGGGCTGCCACCATCTTCATGGGCGCCTTTCCGGGACGGAAGCCGTCCATGCGTACGTTGCGGGCGACCTGCGCCAGACGCTTGCGGACTTCCGCCTCCACCTCCTCGGTGTTGAGGGTGAGGGTGACACGGCGGTTGAGGCCTTCCAGGGTTTCCACGGTTGCAGTCATAAGGTTTTCCTTGAACGATCAATATTCATGCCAGTTACACAAGTCGCCGGGTCGCAATCAAATCAACGGCCTTCGCTCACCGCGTGTAGGCGCGCTTTGTTGGAAAGGCGCCAAACAGGGCCAGGATGGCTCCAATGCGACCCGGGTTGGTGCGAAAGGGGGGACTCGAACCCCCACGCCAAAGGCGCTGGAACCTAAATCCAGTGCGTCTACCAATTCCGCCACTTTCGCGAAAACGTCCAAGTGTAAACTACCCGACCCGCTGCCGCCAGCCGACAACCCCTCCACAAAGATCGTAACTCATTGTTTTAATTGAAATGAACACACTCTATCGGGCCAACCCGCTGAATGCCGGCCACTACGAGAACTTCCCTGTGGCCTCGGTCTTCCTGCCTGCCCGACTGCGTCCGGCGGTACGGGCCATATACGCCTTCGCCAGGACCGCCGATGACTTCGCCGACGAGGGAGATCACACGGCTGAATGGCGCCTGGCCCGGCTGGCGGAATACCACGCCCACCTCCACGCCCTGGAACGGGGCGAGGCGGTGGATCATCCCGTCTTCCAGACCCTCGCGCCCCATATCCGGGCCCACGACCTGCCCTATTCCCTCTTCCATGACCTGCTCTCGGCTTTCGAACAGGATTGCACCAAGACCCGCTACGCCCACTTCGGCGAGGTGATGGACTATTGCCGCCGCTCCGCCAATCCCATCGGACGCCTGCTGCTGAAGCTCTATCACGACGACGATGCCAAGCATCAAGCCTGGTCCGACGGCATCTGCTCCGCCCTGCAACTCATCAATTTCCTCCAGGACGTGGCGCTGGATTACCGCAAGGGCCGCATCTACCTGCCCCAGGACGAGATGGCCAAGTTCGGCATCAGCGAGGACCAGATCGCCGAGGGCCGGGTGGATGCCCTCTGGCAGCAATTCATGAAGGGGCAGATCGAGCGGGCCCGGCGCATGCTCCAGGCCGGTGCTCCCCTGGGTCGGGCCCTGAAGGGCCGTATCGGCCTGGAGATGCGGCTCATCATCCTGGGCGGCGAGCGCATCCTGTATCAATTGCATGAAAGCCGGGGGGACATGTTCCACCACCGCCCCAGGCTGGGCTGGAAGGATGCCGCCTACATGCTCCGGCGTGGGCTGTTCCCGGGCCGCGCCGGATCCGGACAGGCGGCCAACTGCGGCGGCAGTTGTGGCCACTGAAATGAAACACCCCCCTTGCCCCCATGGCTCGGCCTCCCCCAAGGGAGGGATCGGCACCTGCGCCAGGGCCGCGCGCAACTGACATGGACCCTCACGCCTACTGCCAGGAAAAAGCCGCCGCCAGTGGCTCCAGCTTCTATTACAGCTTCCGCTTCCTGCCCGAGGACCGGCGCCGGGCCATCCACGCCTTCTATGCCTTCTGCCGGGAGGTGGACGACGTGGCCGACGAATGCCGCGACCCCACCCTGGCCCGGACCAAGCTGGCCTGGTGGCGGGACGAGGTGGCGCGTCTCTATGCGGGGCGGCCCGAGCATCCGGTGACCCGGGCCCTGGCCGAGGTCATCGGCCCGTTCCATCTGCCCGAGGACGTTTTCAGCCAGATCATCGATGGCATGGAAATGGACCTGGGCCAGGTGCGCTATCCCGACTTCAAAGCCCTGCGCCTCTATTGCCACAGAGTCGCCGGCGTGGTGGGGGAGGCGGCGGCCCTGATCTTCGGCGTCAGCGACCGGGCCACCCTCAAATACGCCAACCGGCTGGGGCTGGCCTTCCAGCTCACCAACATCATCCGCGACGTGGGAGAAGATGCCCGCCGGGGTCGCATCTACCTGCCCCAGGACGAACTGGCGGCCCATGGCGTGAGCGAAGCCGACATCCTTGCCGCCCGCATGAGCGAGCCCTTTGTCCGCCTCATGGAATTCCAATACCAGCGGGCCATGAAGACCTACGAGGAAGCCTTCGCCCTGCTTCCCGCCGCGGACCGGGCCGCCCAGCGGCCGGGCCTCATCATGGCCGCCATCTACCATGCCTTGCTGGAGGAGATTCGCGCCGACGGCTTCCAGGTATTGGACCGACGCACTTCCCTGACGCCCCTGCGCAAGGTCTGGATCGCCTGGCGGGCCTGGATGACCGGATGAGCGACCAGAAGGGGAAGAGCCCCGTCGCCATCGTCGGCGGTGGCTGGGCAGGTCTGGCCTGTGCCGTGGAACTGGCCGCCGCCGGTCTGCCCGTCCACCTGTTCGAAGCCGCGAAGCAACTGGGCGGCCGTGCCCGTCGTGTGGATTGGCAGGGCATTCCCATCGACAACGGCCAGCATCTCATGGTGGGCGCCTATCGGGAGACCCTCGCCCTGATGGGACGCTTGGGCACCCAGGCATTTCTCGAGCGCCGCCCCCTGGAGCTGCGGCTTCCGGGCTTCCTGCTGCGCCTGCCCAGGCTGCCCGCGCCACTGAACCTGGTCGTGGGCCTGACCCTGGCCCAGGGCCTCGCCTGGCGGGACAAGCTGGCCGCCGCCCGACTCATGCACTACCTCAAGGACCGGGCCTTCCGCCTGCCTTGGGACGAGTGCGCGGGAGATTTCCTGCGTCGCCAGCAACAACCGGAAAATCTGGTGGACAAGCTTTGGGGCCCCATCTGCGTGGCCGCCCTGAACACGCCGGTGGAGCACGCCTCGGCCCAGGTGTTCTGCAATGTGCTGCGGGACAGCCTGGCGGGGGAGCGGGCCGACAGCGACCTGGTCATGAACCGGGCGGATCTGGGTCTGTTGTTGCCCGATGCGGCGGCGGCCTTCATCGCCGGCAAGGGCGGCCGGGTGGAAACCGGGCGCAAGGTGGAGTCCCTGAGCCTGGGTGGGGCCGGCTTCCGACTGGTGGGAACCGACATCGAGACCCACCGGGTGGTGGTCGCCACCCACCCTGCCCGCCTGCCCGATCTGCTGGGCGCGCTACCCGGCGCCGAAGCCATCCTGGAGCAGACGGCCAGCCTTGCCTGGCAACCCATCCTGACCCTTTGGCTGCGCTTCGACCAGCCCGTCCCATTCCCCTTCCCCATGCTGGGGCTGGGGGGTGGCCAGGCACCCTGGGCCTTCGAACGTCACGACCTGGACCCCGGTCTGGTGGCCATCGTGGTCAGCGCCGAAGGCCCCCATCTGGCCTTGCCCGAAGAGACGCTGCTGGATGAATACCTGGCTCTGCTGGCTGGGCAGGTGGGCCCCCTCCCCCGGCTGCTGGAGTGGAAACGCATCGTCGAGAAGCGGGCCACCTTCGCCTGCATTCCCCGCTTGGGCCGTCCCGACAATGTCACCCCCTTACCTGGCCTTTTTCTCGCGGGGGACTATACGGCGGGCGACTACCCGGCCACCCTCGAAGGCGCAGTGCGCAGCGGCGTAAAATGCGCCCGCCAGATCCTGGATTGCCGAACATGAGCCACCTCTTTGCCCCCGACCTCCTGAAGCACCGGGTCATTCTCGTCACCGGCGCCGGCCAGGGCCTGGGCCGCGCCGCCGCGTTGGCCTTCGCCCGCCACGGCGCCACCGTCATTCTGCTGGGGCGCACGGTGTCCAAGCTGGAGAAGGTTTACGACGAGATCCTCGGCGCCGGCGGCGCCCAACCCGCCATCTTTCCCGTGGACCTGGGGGCCGCCCGGGAGGAGGATTTCGAAGCCATGGCCCAGGCCATCGGCCACCAGCTCGGCCGCCTGGACGGCATCCTCCATTGCGCCGCCGCCTTCGAGGCCCTGCGGCCCCAGGCACTGGATACCCTGGAGGAGTGGCTGAAGCTGTTCCGGGTCAACGCCGCCGCCCCGGCGGCCATCAACCGGGCCTGCCTGCCCTTGTTGGAGGCCGCGGGCGACGCCTCCGTGATCCTGGTGGGGGAGACCCACGGCCATGCCCCATCCGCCTATTGGGGCGGCTTCGCCGTCTCCAAGGCCGCCTTGGAGGCCTATTTCCGTGTCCAGGCCGACGAATGGGAGGACAAACCCATGCGCATCAATCTGGTAATTCCCGGACCGGTGAACACACCCCAGCGCAACCGCAGCCACCCGGGCGAGGACAAAACCGCCCTGCCCCAGCCGGAGGAACTGGCCCAAAGACTGCTGTATCTGATGAGCCCAGACTCTCGGGCGGTTCGGGGACGCATGTTCGAAGGCATGGGTTCTTTGCCTGCCTGAGCGGGATTCGCGTCACTCGGGGCCGAGTGGAAGCCCGGAACGAAACGGGCTTCCCGTCTGGGCAGGCATGACTAGCCGGATGTCTTCTCCGACTGGCACGGCTGGCAGAAACGCCTTTTCAGGAAATCATTGAACTCCGTGGCCACCTCCGGGTGCTTCAGGGCGAATTCCACCGTGGCTTCCAGATAGCCCAGCTTGCTGCCGCAATCGTAGCGCTTGCCGGTGAACTCGTAGGCCAGCACTTGCTGTTCCTTCAACAGGGCGGCAATGGCGTCGGTGAGTTGCAGTTCGCCGCCGGCGCCCCGCTCGATATGGCGCAAGTGATGGAAGATGCGCGGCGTCAGCACGTAGCGCCCCACCACTGCCAGGTTGGAAGGCGCCTCGGCGGGCTTGGGCTTTTCCACGATCTGGTTGACCCGGTTGATCCTTTCTCCCAAGGGTGAGGTGGCGACGATGCCGTAGGCTCCCGTTTCTGAAGGATCCACGTGCTGCACCCCCACCATGGAGCACTGGTAGTAGCTGTACAGATCGCACATCTGCTTGGTGGCCCCCGGCTCGCCGTCGATGAGGTCGTCGGCCAGCAGCACGGCGAAGGGCTCGTCGTTGACCGCCGGCTGGGCACACAGCACCGCGTGGCCCAGGCCCAGGGCCTCGGCCTGGCGGATGTAGATGCAGTTGACGTTGATGGGAAGCATGGCCCGAAGTTCTTCCAGGGCTTTCATCTTGCCCCGGGTCTCCAGCTCCACCTCCAGCTCGTAGGCCTTGTCGAAGTGATCGGCAATGGCCCGCTTGGTGCGGCCGATGATGAAGATGAGATCGGTGATGCCGGCCGCCATGGCCTCTTCCGCCGCGTACTGGATCAGCGGCTTGTCCACGATGGGCAGCATCTCCTTGGGATTGGCCTTGGTGGCAGGCAGAAAGCGGGTGCCCATGCCCGCAGCCGGGAAAACGGCCTTGGTCACCCTTTTCATATCACCTCCAAGGTCGTTTCAGCGGAGGCTGAGTTGCACGGCAAGCGAAGCCTGCGAGGCAGGCGGCCGGAGCCAAATCCGGCTTTCGTGACACGTTTCATGATTCAACTACTCCCTTCAGCATTTCCAACAGTCCGTCCTGATCCAGGACCTTAACATTCAGTTCTTCGGCTTTCTTCAATTTCGAGCCCGGCTCGGCGCCGGCGACCACGTAGTCGGTCTTCTTGGACACGCTGCCCGCCACCTTGCCGCCCAGGGCCTCGATCCTCTCCTTGGCCTGTTCCCGGCTGAGGTCGGGCAGGGTGCCGGTAAGGACGAAGGTCTTGCCGGCCAGGGGCAGGATGTCCCTGGGCGCGGGCTCCCCGTCCACCCAGGCCCCGGCATTTTCCAGCGCCCGGATGACAGCCTGGTTGTGGGGCTCGGCGAGGAAAGCGCGGATGGAAGCCGCCACCACCGGGCCCACATCGGGCACGGACTGAAGCCCGGCCTGGTCGGCGGCCAGGATGTCCGCCAGGCGTCCGAAATGGCGGGCCAGATCCTTCGCCGTCTGCTCGCCCACGTGGCGGATGCCCAGGGCATGGATGAAGCGGGCCAGGGGCCGCCCCCGGCTGGCGGCGATGGCGGCGACCAGATTGTCCGCCGACTTGTCGGCCATGCGCTCCAGGCCCGCCAACTGCTCCCGGCTGAGCCGGTAGAGGTCGGCGGGGGTGGCCACCAGGCCCTTGTCCACCAGTTGATCCACCAGCTTGTCCCCCAGGCCCTCGATGTCCATGGCCCGGCGGGAGGCGAAGTGGAGGATGGCCTGCTTGCGTTGGGCCGGGCAGGCCAGGCCGTTGGTGCAGCGGGCGGCGGCTTCCCCCTCCAGACGGATGACCGGGGCGCCGCACACCGGACAGGTATCCCGCATGCGGAAAGGTTCGTGCAGGGGCGTGACCAGATCCTTCATGGGGCGACGCTCCAACACCACGCCCACCACCTCGGGAATCACGTCCCCGGCCCGGCGCACGATGACCGTGTCGCCCACCCGCACGTCCTTGCGCCGTACCTCGTCCTCGTTGTGCAGGGTGGCATTGGTGACAGTGACGCCTCCCACGAACACCGGCGCCAGCCGGGCCACCGGGGTCAGGGTGCCGGTGCGGCCCACCTGGACGTCGATGGCCTCCACGGTGGTGAGCTCCTCCTGGGCCGGATACTTGTGGGCCAGGGCGAAACGGGGCGCTCGGGCCACATAGCCCAAGGTTTCCTGGTCGGCAAGCCGGTTGACCTTGTAGACGGCGCCATCGATGTCGTAGGGCAGCTGTTCCCGTTTGGCGCCCAGTCTGTAGAAGTACTCCATGAGCCCGGCCAGGCCCCGCACCGTGGCCCGCTCCGCGGAAACCGGCAGGCGGCGGGCGGCGAGCCAGTCTATGATGCCGGCATGGGTGTCCGGCAGTTGGATACCCTCCACCCGGCCCACGCCATAGGCGAAAAAGGACAAACGGCGCCGGGCGGTGATGCGGGAATCCAGTTGCCGTAGGCTGCCTGCGGCGGCATTGCGGGGATTGGCGAAGGTCTTCTCTCCTTTGGCCCGGGCTTCCTCGTTCAGCCGCTCGAAATCCCGCCGCAGCATCAGCACCTCGCCCCGTACCTCCAGCCAGGCCGGCGGGGCAGGGTCTTCCAGGCGCATGGGGATGGCCTTCACGGTGCGCAGGTTGGCGGTCACGTCCTCGCCGGTGTAACCGTCGCCCCGGGTGGCGCCCTGGACGAAGACGCCGTCCCGGTAATGCAGCGTGATGGCGAGCCCGTCGAACTTGGGCTCCGCTGCGTATTCGAGTTCCTCGCCTTCCCGACCCAGCCCCTCCCGGGCACGGCGGTCGAAGGCCGCCACTTCCGCCTCGGAGAAGGCATTGTTGAGGGACAGCATGGGCACGCCGTGGGTGACCTGGGCGAAGTCCTTGACGGGAGCGGCGCCCACCCGCCGGGTGGGGGAATCGGCCGTGGCAAGCTCCGGGTGGGCCGCCTCCAGATCCTGGAGTTCCCGCAGCAGCCGGTCGTATTCGGCATCGGGAATGGTGGGGGCGTCGAGGACGTAGTAACGGTAGTTGGCCTCGTCGATCAGACGGCGAAGCTCGAGGGCCCGCGCCGCGCTCCCTTCACTCACCAGACGCGCTCCGGGGCCCGTGGAGAAAACGTAGCGAGCGGCCCGAAAGCAAGGCGGTCGGAGCCCGGCGACGAGACATATCCGATGGATAGGCAAAGGCGCGAGCACCGCCCAACGCAACGATCGGGACGCGCAGTAGAGGTATTCACAGGCTCTCAGACGAACAGTCGCAAGGCCCGCTCACCACCGGCGGGAATGCCCCGGGCTTCCATGCGGGCAAAATACTGGCTCAGGCGGGCCCGATCCCGGTTCAGGCTGTCCTCGTTGACCACCCGGCCATTGTCATCCACCAGACGGCCCTCCAGGCGCCAGGCAAGTTCCAGGCCCAGCCGGGTCATGCGATCGAATACGGCCAGACCATCGGCGACCCGGGGCACGTCGAACAGCAGCGCCACGCCGTGGGTGGTGAGACCCCGGCCGTCCCGGGGGAAAGGGTTCTCTTCCTGGTTGGCCAGGGTGAACAGGGTGTGTCCGAAATCGTCCTTGGCGTGGAAGGTGCCGTCGGCTTCCAGGCTCAAGCGGGATTCCTGGGCCAGGGCGTGCATGGCCTCGCTGGTGAAGGGACGGCTGTCGGCGGAGACCACATTGAGGCCGATGAGCACATCCACGTCCATGCAGAACAGATCCAGATCCCGGGCCAGCCCCAGGGCCGCTTCCTTGTCCGGGCAGGAGACGGCGCCGCCTTCCTCGGCGGCGAACTCATAGAGGGCGCGGCAGAAGGCGTCCAGTTGATCCCGGGACAGGGCGCCGCCCCGATCGGCGAGTTGCAGGCCCACCTCCACCTGGGTGTAGGCATGGCGGGGGTGCCCACTGAGGGCTTCCCAAACGCCTTCCGGGCGGCGGGCGAAAGCCCGGACCGGCTTGCCGATGCGGCGCAGGATACCCAGCAGGGGACCGAAGTTCGCCACCTTGGGGTTGCTGAACGTCAACCGGGCGATGTATTCCGTGCCCTCATCCAGGCCGCTGGCCTGGGCCGGCGCCGGTTCCTCCTCATCGGCTTTGTCCAGGGCGGCGGCCAGCGGCAGGGATTTCGGTGAAGTGACCGGCGCCGCGGCCACAGGCTGGAGCTCGGGGGTGGGCATCCGGGAAGGTGCCGTGGGAGCCGGCGCGGACAACGGTTCCGCCTCGGAGACAGGCTGGGGCTCCAGAGAGGTCAGGATGGGCCCGGCAGGCGCATCCCGGGGCGTCTCGAAGCCATAGCTGGGTGGCACCGCCTCCGCCTCGTCCACCGCGTGACGTACCTCGGTGGTATCGAGGGATGCGTTGGCCAGCTGGATATGGGGCTCGCCCCGGCGCTTGCTGGCCTCGGTGCGCACCGCCTCGCCCAGCATGATGTCGTCCCGCTTGTGGGAGAACATGCGGTCGGCTTCCTTACGGAACTTGCGCTCCTGAAGCAGGTTGTAGATGACGATGATGGCGATCAGGCTGATGCCGACGATGGCCAGGACGATGTGCAGCGTGGTCATCATGGTCGCTTAATCTCCGTGGTGGCCCGGCTTCCGGACTCCATGACATGGAAAAACACTTCATTGCCGCGCACCATGCCGAGTTCGAACCGGGCGCGCTCGTCCAGGGCATCGTAGCCGGAATGCAGATCCCGGGCCTCTGCCGCGAGCTGGACATTGCGGGCTTCCAGGGCCTGGTTGGCGGTGCGCTGGGCAGCGATATCCCGCTCCAGTTCCCACACTCTGAGCCAGCTGCCCTTCCCCAGCCAGAGGGGATATTGCAGCAGCAGGATCAGCAACGCCAAGGTCCAGGCCAGCCCGCGCATCTCATCTCAATTGGTAGAAGGCCGCCCGACCGGGATAGCGCGCCCGCTCGGCAAGTTCCTCCTCGATACGCAGCAATTGGTTGTACTTGGCCATGCGGTCGGCCCGGGACAGGGAGCCGGTCTTGATCTGGAGGGCGTTGCTGCCCACCGCCAGGTCGGCGATGAAGGCATCCTCCGTCTCGCCGGAGCGGTGGGAGATGACGCAGGTGTAGCCGGCCCGCTTGGCGGTCTCGATGGCGTCGAAGGTCTCGGACAGGGTGCCGATCTGGTTCACCTTGATGAGGATGGAGTTGCAGATGCCCTTGGCGATGCCTTCGCGCAGAATCTTGGGGTTGGTGACGAACAGGTCGTCGCCCACGATCTGGATCTTCTTGCCCAGCTTGGCGGTATGGGCGGCCCAGCCCTCCCAATCTCCCTCCGCCATGCCGTCCTCGATGCTGACGATGGGATACTTGTCCACCCAGGCGGCCAGGTAATCGGTGAACTCGGCCGAGGTGAGCTTCAGGCCCTCGGACTCCAGCACGTAGCGGCCGTCCTTGTAGAACTCGGATGCGGCGCAGTCGATGCCGATGAGCACATCGGAGCCGGGGGTGTAGCCGGCGGCGCCAATGGCCTCCATGATGAACTTCAGGGCCTCCTCATTGGACTTGAAATTGGGCGCGAAGCCGCCCTCATCCCCCACGGTGGTGGGGTGGCCAGCCTTGTCCAGCAGCTTTTTCAGGGCGTGGAACACTTCGGCGCCATAGCGCAGGGCCTCGCGGAAGGAAGACGCGCCGGCGGGGATGATCATGAATTCCTGCATGTCCACGCTGTTGTTGGCGTGGGCGCCGCCGTTGACGATATTCATCATGGGCACCGGCAGATGCATGGGACCCGCGCCCCCCAGGTAGCGGTACAGGGGCAGGCCGGCATCCTCGGCGGCGGCCCGGGCACAGGCCATGGACACGGCCAGGATGGCATTGGCTCCCAGCCGGTCCTTGTTCTCGGTGCCATCCAGATCGATCAGGGTGGCATCGATGAGGTGCTGTTCTTCCACGTCCAGGCCCAGGATGGCCTCGGCGATCTCGGTGTTCACGTTTTCCACGGCCTTCAGCACGCCCTTGCCGCCATAGCGGGACTTGTCGCCATCCCGCAGTTCCAGGGCCTCGCGGCTGCCGGTGGAGGCCCCGGAGGGGACGGCGGCGCGGCCCAGCACGCCGGATTCGAGAAGCACGTCGGCTTCCACGGTGGGGTTGCCGCGGGAATCCAGGATTTCGCGGGCGATGACATCAACGATTGCGCTCAATTTCTTTCCTTTTCTCGTGTCATGGCGGCTGTTGGCCGCCCTCTTACAGTCGGGCTTCGATAAAGCCCCTTTGCTTCACCAGGGCATCGATATCCCTCAAGGTGAAGAGCAATTCCTTCATCAGGTGCAAAGGCCAGGCATTGGGCCCGTCGGACAGGGCGCGGGCCGGATCCGGATGGGTCTCGGCGAACAGTCCTGCCACCCCCACCGCCACGGCGGCCCGGGCCAGAACCGGCACGAACTCCCGCTGGCCACCGGAACGGTCGCCCTGGCCACCGGGCTGCTGCACGGAATGGGTGGCGTCGAACACCACGGGGCAGCCGGTCTCCCGCATGATGGCCAAGCCGCGCATATCGGAGATCAGGGTGTTGTAGCCGAAGGATACGCCCCGCTCGCACACCAGGATGGTGTCGGCGCCACCGTTGGCCGCCTTGGCCTTGGCCACCACGTTCTTCATGTCGCCCGGGGCCAGGAACTGGCCCTTCTTGATGTTCACCGGCTTGCCGCAGGTGGCCACCGCCTCGATGAAATCCGTCTGCCGGCAGAGGAAGGCAGGGGTTTGCAGCACGTCCACCACCGCCGCCACCGGAGCGATCTCATCCTCGGTGTGCACGTCGGTGAGCACCGGCACGCCGATCTGCTTCTTCACCTCGGCCAGGATGCGCAGGCCCTCGTCCAGGCCCAGACCCCGGAAGGACTTGCCGGAGGAACGGTTGGCCTTGTCGAAGGAGGATTTGTAGATGAAAGGCACGCCCACTTGGGCGGTGATTTCCTTCAGGGCCCCGGCAGTGTCCAGAGCCATCTGCTCGGATTCGATGACGCAGGGACCGGCAATCAGGAATAAAGGTTTGTCCAAGCCGACTTCGAATCCACAGAGCTTCATGCCGGTTTCCTTTTCTGATGGGCCAGAGCAGCCTCCACGAAGGACTTGAAGAGAGGGTGGCCGTCCCGGGGATTGGAGGTGAATTCGGGATGGAACTGGCAGCCGACGAACCAAGGGTGGATCTCCCGGGGCAGTTCCACCATCTCGCACAGGCCGGTGCCGGGCGCCCGGCCGGCC
The DNA here is from genome assembly GCA_964646585.1 of uncultured Thiobacillus sp. Classification (GTDB taxonomy): domain Bacteria; phylum Pseudomonadota; class Gammaproteobacteria; order Burkholderiales; family Thiobacillaceae; genus PFJX01. Next base: position 20,583 of record CAZYEY010000265.1, read on the forward strand.
ACAACCAGGCCGGCGGCTTCCAATTTGGCCAGCAGACCGTTATTCACCTCATAGCGGTGACGGTGGCGCTCGATGACTTCCGGCTTGCCGTAGATGGTCCTGGCCAGGGTGCCCTCTCCGAGCTTGCAAACCTGGCCACCCAGACGCATGGTGCCGCCCAGATCGGAATTCTCGTCCCGCTGCTCCACATGGCCATCCTTGTCCAGCCATTCGGTGATGAGGCCAATGACCGGGAAGGGGGTGTCCTTCTCGAACTCGGTGGAGTGGGCGGCTTCCATGCCCGCCACGTCCCGGGCGAACTCCACCACCGCAAGCTGCATGCCCAGACAGATGCCCAGGTATGGCACCTTGTTCTCCCGGGCGAAACGGATGGCGCAGATCTTGCCCTCGGTGCCCCGCTTGCCAAAGCCGCCAGGCACCAGGATGGCGTCCATGCTGGCCAGGGAGCCACAACCATCCCGCTCGATGGCCTCGGAATCGATGTAATGAATGTTGACCTTGCTGCGGGTGTGGATGCCGGCATGGGTCAGAGACTCGGACAGGGACTTGTAGGACTCGGTCAGGTCCACGTACTTGCCGACGAAGGCGATGTCCACCTGATGCTCCGGGTGCTCCAGGGCGTCGATGAGGCGATTCCACACTGACAGGTCGGCGGCCCGGGCCAGCAGGCCCAGCTTGTGGCAGACGATCTCGTCCAGCATCTGGTCATGCAGCATGGCCGGGATCTTGTAGATGGAATCCGCGTCCAGGGCCTCGATCACCGCTTCCGGCATGACATTGCAGAACAGGGCGATCTTGCGCCGCTCCTCCGGCGGGATGTGACGATCGGCCCGGCACAGCAGTACGTCGGGCTGGATGCCGATCTCCCGCAGTTCCTTCACCGAGTGCTGGGTGGGCTTGGTCTTCAGCTCGCCGGCGGTGGGGATGTAGGGCAGCAGGGTCAGGTGGATGAAGCAGGTGCCGTTCTTGCCCTCCTCGATGCCCATCTGGCGGATGGCCTCCAGGAAGGGCAGGGACTCGATGTCGCCCACCGTGCCGCCCACCTCTACGATGGCCACGTCGGCGCCCTCGGCGCCCCGCTTGATGAACAGCTTGATCTCGTCGGTGATGTGGGGGATGACCTGGACCGTCTTGCCCAGGTATTCGCCCCGGCGCTCCTTTTTGATCACCGATTCGTAGATCTGGCCGGTGGTGAAGTTGTTGCGCCTGGACATCTTGGCCCGGGTGAACCGCTCGTAATGGCCCAGGTCCAGGTCCGTCTCGGCGCCGTCCTCGGTGACGAACACCTCGCCGTGCTGGAACGGGCTCATGGTGCCCGGGTCCACGTTGATGTAGGGATCCAGCTTGAGATGGGTGACCTTGAGGCCGCGGGATTCCAGGATCGCCCCCAGGGATGCGGCCGCGATGCCTTTGCCCAATGAGGACACGACACCGCCGGTGACGAAAATATAACGGGTCATAAAATTCGCGAATGCGGGGATGCGGAATGATACCGGAATGCCCCCGGCCCCTCAAAAAAGCCCGCGCTTGCCTGGTCAGGACGGGCCGGGCTCGAGGGGATCGACACGGCTCGTGCCGTCGGCGCCTCAATTCCCGGTGATGCCCGTGGTGACCTGGTGGGTGACGTAAACCAGCCTGAGCCCCGACTCCCCCACCCGCTTGATCAGGGCGTCAATGCGCTCGGCATCGGCGAAGAATTCCAGGGTTTCCGGCAACCGGCCCGCCAGTTCGAAGAAATGGTCCTCGTGCAGGCCGTGACGGCCGTAGCCCGCCGCAGCGCGGTAGGCAGTGCCGCCGGCGATACCCAGGGACTTGGCCTCGTTGAACAGCCACTCGTGGATGGGCAGGTGCTCGTGCCTCATGCCCTCCTGGACGAAGAAACGGACGCAGACAGTCTGCATGGTCACCCTTTCATCAACCTGAAGCTGGCCACGCCCAGGGCGGTGAACGCCACGGAACCGAGCAGGTGGATGCCCGCTGCCGCCAGCGCCCAGCCGAGTTGGCCCCGGCTGAGGAGCGTGAAGACCTCGGCGGAGAAGGTGGAGAAGGTGGTGAGCCCACCCAGGAAACCGGTGATGGCGAACAATCGCCATTCCGGCGGCAGCCCGGGATGCTGGGCAAAGAAGGCAATGGCCACGCCGATGAGATAGCCGCCGAGGAGGTTCGCCACCAGGGTGCCGAAGGGCAGGCTCGGGAACACCGGGTTGAGCCATAGTCCCAGACCCCAGCGCAGCCAGGCGCCCAGGGCGGCGCCCAGGCCGATGGCGATGAAGGCGCTCATCCCGGTACGGCGAAATACCTGGGGCGTGAAGCGCCGGCCTCAGGCCTCGCCTCCCAAACCCGGCTGGTGTGGCTCTGACCCCTCACGCCTCAGGCCCTCAAAGCCAGACCATCAGCCCCGTTTCGAAGGGATGGGTCAGTAAATCGTGGTAGGGATAGACCCGCACCCGGTAGAGCAGCTTGCCGCACATTTCCGGGGTGAGCTCCAGACTGAACAGGCATTCCTGGCCCTGCCAGCCATCCGGCTTCATCTGGATGGCCTGCAGGTCGCGATCCTGGCCATGCTTGGAGGCGCGTCCCATCAGCACTTCCACCCGGACATCCTCCGGGGCCAGGCCATTGAGGGTGGCCGCCACCCTGAGTTGCAGACTGTCGCCGAAATTGATGCGCTTACGAGGCGGGTCCAGCCGGCGCAGGGCGATGCCTCCCCAGGACTGACGGATCTTGGCCTTCCAGGCCGCCACCCCCTGGGCGGCGGCGAAGCCGCCATCGGAGTAGCGCCGCCACTGACGGGAAGCAGGGCCGTAAAACTTGTTCACGTACTCCATGACCATGCGGGTGGAGTTGAAACGGGGCAGGAGGGTGGTGATGGAGCGCTTGGCCATGCGCACCCACTCGCTGGAGAAGCCCAGTTCGTGGCGGCGGTAATACATGGGGATGACCTGGTCCTGGAGCAGTTCGTAGAGGGTCTGGCTGTCTTCCCGGTTGCGGCGGCCCTCGTCGAAATATTCCGGCGCCGGCTTGATGGCCCAGCCATTGCTGCCATCGTAGCCCTCGTCCCACCAACCATCGGTGACCGACAGATTGAGAACCCCGTTCATGGCCGCCTTCATGCCCGAGGTGCCGGAGGCCTCCAGGGGATAGATGGGGTTGTTGAGCCAGACGTCGCAGCCGGACACCAGGCGACGGGCAAAGCCCAAGTCGTAGCCCTCCACCATCAGGAGCTTGCCCTCGAACTCCGGCGAGCGGGAAATCTCGTGGATGCGGCGGATGAGATCCTGGCCGGGGCGGTCGGCCGGATGAGCCTTGCCGGCGAAGATGAAGAGCACCGGCTTGTCCCCATCGTTGATGATCTGGCGGATCCAGTCCATGTTCTCGAACATGAGCGTGGCCCGCTTGTAGGTGGCGAAGCGGCGGGCGAAGCCGATGGTCAGCACGTTGGGATCCAGGGGATTGGCGTACTTGAGCATGCGCTCCAGGTGGGCCTCAGAGCCGTGGTTGCGCAGGTGCTGCTGGGTGATGCGGTGGTGCACGGAGTGCAACATCTGGGTCTTCAGGGCCTGGTGCACCGACCAGAAGTGGTGGTCCGGAATGGCCTCCACCTTGTCCCAGAAAGTCACGTCGGTGAGGCGCCGACGCCATTCATAGCCCAGTTTGTTGTCGAACAGATCCTGCCATTCCTGGGCCAGGAAGGTGGAGACGTGGACGCCGTTGGTGATGTAGTCCATGGGCGACTCGTCAGGCTGCACCTGGGGCCACATGTCGGACAGGATGCGGGACGACACGCCGCCGTGGATGCGGGACACGCCGTTGTGGTGGCGGGAGCCGTTCAGGGCCAGCTTGGTCATGTTGAATTCCTGACCGTGGCCGGCGCCACCCAGACGCATGAACTCCTCCCGCTGGACCCCCAGATCGTTGCAGCATTCACTGAAGTAGTCCCAGATCATGTCCTCGGCGAAATGGTCATGGCCGGCGGGCACGGGAGTGTGGGTGGTGAACACGGTGTTGGCCGCCACCGCCTCCAGGGCGGCGTGGAAGGACAGTCCGCCCTTGACCTTGCGGCGGATCCGCTCCAGCACCAGGAAGGCGGCATGGCCCTCGTTGATGTGGTAGACGGTGGGCTTGACGCCCAGAGCTTCCAGGGCGCGCATGCCGCCGACACCCAGCACCATTTCCTGCTGGATGCGGGTGTGCTTGTCGCCGCCGTAGAGCTGGTGGGTGATGTAGCGGTCCTCCGCCCGGTTCGCGGGCAGGTCGGTATCCAGCAGGCAGAGGCGGACATGGCCGATGCGGGCCTCCCAGACCTTCACCTCCAGCCGGCGGCCGGGCAGTTCGATGAAAACGTGGATCTCCTTCCCTTCCTCGCTCACCGCGGGATGGATGGGCAGGTCATCGAATTCGGAATCGGTATAGGTGGCGATCTGGTTGCCATCGTTGTCGATGCGCTGGGAGAAGTAGCCCTGGCGGTAGAGCAGGCCCACGGCCACGAAGGGCAGGCGCATGTCGGAGGCAGCCTTGCAATGGTCGCCGGCCAGGATGCCCAGGCCCCCGGAATAGATGGGGAAGCTTTCATGGAAGCCGAACTCGGCGCAGAAATAGGCGACCAGGTCGCCCGGCTTCAGGTCCAGGGGCATGTCCCGGCGCAACGGCTCGCTCATGTAGGTGTCGAAGGCCGACAGCACCCGGTTGTAGTTGCCCAGGAAGATGTGATCCTCGGCAGCCTCGGTGAGCCGCTCCTCGTCCACCCGCTTGAGGAAAGCCTTGGGATTGTGGCTCACCGCGTCCCAAAGGCCCGGATGCAGGCGGGCGAACAGGGTGCGGGTCGGCCGGTCCCAGCTGTACCAGAGGTTGTCCGCCAGCTCGGAGAGGCGGGCAAGACGGCGGGGGATGCGTGGATTGACTTCGACGACGAAGGGGGTACCGGGCTTCATTGTTGTTCCTTCTTCTTGTTCGTGGCGGACTCGGGAGAAACGACTCAGCTCATGCGGATGAAATGCTCGCGGTAATACTTCAATTCCTCGATGGACTCGTGGATGTCGGCCAGGGCGGTGTGGTTGTTGGCCTTCTTGAAACCCTCCTTGAGTTCCGGACGCCAGCGGGCGGCCAGTTCCTTCAGGGTGGAGACGTCCAGGTTGCGGTAGTGGAAATAGGCCTCCAGCCTGGGCAGATGGCGCGCCATGAAACGGCGATCCTGGCAGATGGAGTTGCCGCACATGGGGGATTTGCGCTCGCCCACGTGCCGCTTCATGAACTCGATCATCCGGCTCTCGACATCCGCCTCGGACAGGGGCGAGGCCTTGACCTTGTCGATGAGGCCGGACTTGCCGTGGGTGCTCTTGTTCCAGTTGTCCATGGCGTCCAGCACGGCGTCGGACTGGTGGATCACCAGCACGGGCCCCTCCTCCACCAGATTGAGATCCTTGTCGGTGGCCACCAGGGCTACTTCCAGGACCACGTCCTTTTCAGGATCCAGGCCGGACATTTCCATGTCCACCCAGACCAGGTGGGTATCGTTTTGCGCCATGTTCAACCTCGCGGAATGGAGCGGGAGAGAGGGTCGGGAGCCGGCGGGCATTGTGGCATAATCCCCCGAGCCTCGCCTAAGACCATCGCTAATGCCTTCATTTCAAAGTATTTTTTTGGCTGCCGTCAGCATCGCCTTCGGCCTGAAGCTGTGGCTGCTGCTGCGCCAGATGCGCCACGTCTGGAGCCATCGGGACGCCCCCCCCGCCGCCTTCCTGGGCATCCTGACCCTCGAGGAACACCGCAAGGCCGCCGCCTATACCCTGGCCAAGGCCCGCCTGGGCCTGCTGCACCTGGCTCTGGAAGCGGGGTTGCTGTTGTTCTTCACCCTGGGCGGCGGTCTGCAATGGCTCCACGATCTTCTCTCCGCCCGGCTGGACAGCGGGCTGTTGGCCGGTACCGCCCTCCTGCTGGGTCTGGGCCTCATCAGCGCGGTCGCCGAACTGCCCCTGACCGCCCTGGCCCAGTTCCGGGTGGAAGCCCGCTTCGGCTTCAACCGTCAGACCCCGGCCGGCTTTGTCGCCGACCTGGCCAAGCAGGCTCTCCTGGGCCTGCTGCTGGGGGGGCCCCTGCTGTTCCTGGTGCTGTGGCTCATGGGTGTCATGGGGGAAAACTGGTGGCTGTGGGTCTGGGGCGTGTGGATGGGCTTCAACCTCCTGATCCTGGCCATCTACCCCACCTTCATCGCCCCCCTGTTCAACAAGTTCACCCCCCTGGAGGACGCGGTCCTGAAGGAACGCATCGAGGGGCTGCTGGCCCGGGCCGGCTTCAAATCCAGCGGCGTCTTCGTCATGGACGGCTCCAAGCGCTCCAGCCACGGCAACGCCTACTTCACCGGCCTGGGGAGGAACAAGCGCATCGTCTTCTACGACACCCTGCTGTCCCAACTGACTCCGGACCAGATCGAGGCGGTGCTGGCCCACGAACTGGGCCACTTCAAGCATCGCCACATCGTCAAGCGCATCGGTCTCATGTTCGTGCTTTCCCTGGCCATGCTCGCGGTCCTGGCCTGGGTGAAGGACGCCGGCTGGTTCTATGCCGGCCTGGGTGTGGTCAGCGCCACCGACGCTACCGCCCTGGCCCTGTTCTTCCTGGCCCTGCCGGTCTTCCTGTTCCCGGCCACACCCTTCATGAGTCTGTATTCCCGCATGCACGAATTCGAGGCCGACGCCTTCGCCGCCCGCCAGACCCGGGCCGATCACCTCGTCTCCGCCCTGGTGAAGCTGTATCGGGACAACGCCTCCACCCTGACGCCGGACCCGATCTATTCCCTCTTCTACGACAGCCACCCCAAAGCCGTGGAACGTATTGAAAAACTCGATGCCTACAGCAATCTACAGCCCCAGCCCCTGAGGGCATGAGAGAGGAGATTTCCATGAAGAACGTCGTCAAGTACCTCCTGGCCATCGCCGCCGGTTCCGCCCTGTCCGCCCACGCCGCCCCCTTCGACAAGGGCGATGCCAAGCAAGGCCAGGCCCTCCATGAAAAACAGTGCGCCGATTGCCACAAGGCCCGCTTCGGCGGCGACGGCAGCAAGATCTACACCCGGGCCGACCGCCGGGTAAAGAATGCCTCCGCCCTCTCCCAGCAGATCACCACCTGCAACGCCATGCTGGGCAACCACCTGTTCCCCGAGGACGAAACGCATCTGGCCGCCTACCTGAACGGCCAGTACTACAAGTTCAAGTAACGGAGGCCGCCATGAGCGAAACCTTCTGCGACCTCTCCAAGGGCAAGTGCAAGCCCTGCGAGGGCGGCATCCCGCCCCTTACGCCCGATGAAATCGCCACCCTACTGCCCAAGCTGGCCGCGGACTGGAAGGTGGTGGATGGCAAGCTGCGGCGGGACTTCAGGTTCCCGGATCACTACGTGACCATGACCTTCGTCAACGCCGTGGCCTGGGTCTCCCACCAGCAGGGCCACCATCCGGACCTGGGCGTGGGCTACAACAGCTGCCGGGTGGAGTACATCACCCACGCCATCAACGGCCTGTCGGAATCCGACTTCATCTGCGCCGCCAAAATCGACGCCCTCTTCGCGCTTTGATGGGAAGCCGCGCCTGATGCCGTCGGGCCGTGTCGTCGCCGCCCACGGCCGCCATTTCCGCGTGGAGACCCCGGAAGGGGTGGTGGAATGCGTCATGCGCGGTAAGAAGGGGGGCATTGCCTGCGGCGACCGGGTGACCTTTGAGCTCATCCCCTCGGGTGGCGGTGTCATCGAGCAGGTGGAGGATCGGGACAACCTGCTCTACCGCTCCGACGAGATGCGCAGCAAGCTCATCGCCGCCAATCTGGATCTGGCGGTGGTGGTCACCGCAGCGGTGCCGTGCTTCCGCGAGGAGCTCCTGATCCGCTGCCTGGTGGCCTGCGAGACCGCCGACATTCCCGCCCTCCTCCTACTCAACAAGACGGACCTGCCGGAAAGCGCCGCCCTGGCGGACCACCTGGCCGCCTACGCAGCCCTGGGCTATGACTTCCTGGCGGTCTCGGCCCGGGGCGATCTATCCGCCCTGGAGGCGCGCCTGCGCGGCAGGACCAGCGTCCTGGTGGGAGGCTCGGGCATGGGCAAGAGCACTCTGCTCAACCGCCTGGCGCCCGACGCCAACGCCGCCACAGGAGAGATTTCCGAATCCCTGGACGCGGGCCGGCACACCACCACCCACGCGAGGATGTATCGGCTGCCGGGGGGAGGCCATCTGATCGATTCGCCAGGCATGCAGGAATTCGGCCTCCAACACCTGGACGCTGCGAGCCTCATGGCCGCGTTCCCGGAAATCCGGGAGCGTGCAGGCCAGTGCCGCTTCTACAACTGCCGCCACCTCAAGGAACCCGGCTGCGCCGTGCGGGAGGCCGCCGAAACCGGCGCCATGCTGCCGGCCCGCTACAAGGTCTATCAGTCCCTGCTGGGGCAGCTAGCCTCCTCCCTCTGACCGACCCAAGGAGTCCGCCATGAACTTGTCCTCGACCGCCCTCCTCGCCCTGAGCCTTGCCCTGCCCGCCGCCGCCCGGGCCGAGGCCACCCTGGTCAACACCCCCTACACGGCCCCCAAGGTGGTCTACGACTTTTTTCTGGACGACCCGGCCAAGATGGGCCCCGCCCTCTACTGGATCCGCTCCCTCATCCTGCCCCTGTCGGTGCCACCCTACGAATACAACCCGGAGACCATCAAGGTGGTGCTGCACGGCACCGAACTGGTCACCGTGGCGAAGAAGAACGAGACGAAATACAAGGATGTGGTGGAGCGCATGCGCTATTACGCCGACCTGGGCATCGAGTTCAAGGTCTGCGGCCTGGCCATGCACGACTATGGCTACACCCTGAAGGATCTCCAGGACTTCATCCAGGTGGTGCCCAGCGCCCCGGTGGAACTGGTGCACTGGCAGAACCAGGGCTACGCGGTGGTGGTGCCCACCATCCTGGACAAGAAGTTCGACATCGAGAAGATCCGCTGACGCAGCTCCGCCCTACTCCGGCCAGTGCTTGATGTAGCGCTTGAGCAGGGCGTTCTCGAAGTTGGCCTCCTTGAGGCAGGCCCGGGCCACGTCGTGGAAGGAAATGACTCCCGCCAGCTTGTGTCCGTCCAGCACCACCAGGTGGCTGGTGTGGCTCTTGGTCATGGCGTCCCGGGCGTAGTCCACGGAATCGTCCAGGGTGGCCACCAAGGGTTCCTTCTCCATGATGTCGCTGACCTTGTAGCCGGTGAGGCAAACGCTGTCCCGGTGCATGCCGCGCACGATGTCCCGCTCGGTGATGAAGCCCACCAGGGTGTCATCTTTCATCACCACCAGGGAGCCGATGCCGTGCTCCACCATGCGGGCCACGGCTTCCTCCACCCGGGCGTCCGGGGCGACGCAGAAGATCTCACCACCCGCCTTCACCTCCAGCACTTCGCGTATCTGCATGACCGCTCCTCCTCTTCGGCGATTCCGTCGTTATAGCCCGTCAGCGCGCCAGGGCCGCTTCCACCTGGTTCCGCTTCTCCCGCCCCACCAGCACCTCGATGAGGGTCAAGGCGAAATCCAAGGCCGTGCCCGGCCCCCGGGAGGTGACCACCTTGCCGTCCACCACCACCGCATCCCGGCGCTTGTCGGTGTGGGGCAGATCCAGGTTGTCCAGCACGCCCGGATAGGCGGTGGCCCGCTTGCCGTCCAGCAGGCCGGCGGCAGCCAGGGCCATGGGGGCTGCGCAGATGGCGGCGGTATGCTTGCCCGCAGCCGCCATTTTCACAAGCAAGGCGCGGATGCGGGGGTCGTCCCGCAGGTGGTCTGCCCCCGGCAGGCCGCCGGGCAGGGCCACCAGGTCGTAGTCCATGGCCAGGGCGTCGTCCAGGGTGGCGTCGGGCTGCACCCGGGTGCCCCGGCTGCCCAGCACCAGGCCGGGCTCCAGGCCGGCGGTCACCACGGCGATGCCGGCGCGGCGGAGGATATCGACGATGGTCACGGCTTCCAGGTCTTCGAAACCATGGGCCAGGGGCACCAGTACGCTGGGCATGTCAAACTCCTTGGGCGAGCAGCCGGTCCGTCTCCCTCACCGCGCGTTCGGCGCAGTCGCCGATGGACAGGCCATTGAGGTAATTGCCCACCAGGGCCAGGGGCTCTCCGGCCAGGCGGACATCGATGTCGGCCACCCGGCGGGGGTGCTCCACCCCGGGGGAAGGCAGCCGGTTCAGGCATTCGCGAAAGTGCGCAAAGTCCGCCGGCCTGGCGCCCAACACCTGGGCGGCCCGGGCCAGCTTCCCCTCCCGGTCCAGGCGGCCGGGACGGAAGTGGAAGGTGAACCCCCGCATGACCGGGTGGGGCACCGGATCCCGGGTCACCACCGAGAAAAAATCGTCATCGGCGCTGATGAGTCCCGCCACGGCAGGCAGCTTCACCTTCTCTGCCGGCAGCACCAGGGCCAGGGCCTCGCTGCTGGACATGGGGAAGGTGGACAGGGGCCGGGCGATGTCCGGATAGGCATCTTCCAGCAGGGTGGCGGCCATATCCACCGGCACCGCCAGCACCAGTCGGCGGCAGGCCAGGGGACCATCCCGGGTCTCCACCCGGAAGCCGGCGCCGTCCCGGGCGATGGCGCCGGCTGGCGCGCCGGCGCGCACCGGGAAGGGCGCGTCCTTCGCCAGGGCTTCGATGAGCCCCTGCAAGCCGCCAGGGAAGGTGTACTTGCGGGGCGCCGCCTTCATGCGCGGCTTGCGCCGGAACAGCCACTCGGCGGGGAAGGCGTCAGCGGGTTGGGACAGCACTGCGGCGAAGGCGGGGGACAGCAACCGGCGGTAGTTGCCCTTGCCCAGCAGGCCGCCGAACCACTCGGCCACGCTGCGTCCCGGCTTGGCCTTGCCGACGCCGAAAGGCAGGTGGAACGCGGCTTCCAGCAAGCTCAGCCGCTTCATGGGCGAGGCGGTGGAGCCGTCCTTCTCGATGAAGCGGTATCCCAGCTTTTCCCGGGTCAGCAGTTCCCCCAGCCGGCCCCGCTCGGCCAGGGCTTCCAGCAGGGGGCCATAGGAGTTGTAGGCGGTATGGGCGCCCAGTTCCAGCCAGAAATCGGGCGTGGGCCGCCAGGTATGAATGCAGCCCCCCAGGCGTTCCGAGGCTTCCAGCACCAGTACCCGGCGCCCGGCCCGGGCCAGGCAGGAGGCGCTCACCAGGCCGCTGGCGCCGCCGCCGATGACGATGCAATCGAAGGTTTCCATGGGCGGCTACCTTACCGCCCCGGCTTGGGCCCTGGCAACGTGGACGCCGGAACCCGCCAGGAGTCGGGCACGGCGGATGACCGATGAAGGGGGCGGTCCGGAAGCCCCCATGGCGGAACCCCGGCTTGCCCCAGCGCCGTGGTCCGGCAGCGCAAGGCGTTCCGCTTCCCATGCGGCCCGCCCGCGGCGAAACCCGAACTTCCCTCCGTTTCCGGGGTCATCTTTCCTATAGTTCTGTCATCCGCCAATCCAGGACATGCCATGAAAGCCCAGATTCCCAGCCTGCTTCTCGTGATTCTCTTGTCCGGCTGCGCTACCACCCCGGACGCCGTCCCGACGAGCCATCAAGGCCGCCTGGTTCTTCGCCAGGCCCTCACCATCCCCCCCGATGCCGCCACGGTGCGGCTCCAACACGGACGCATCGTTGCCAACAACGCCATCCAGGAACAAGACCCCTTCTGCGTCTTCGAGATCGACACCGTGGCGCCCGGGGAGCAGACCGTGCGTCCCGGCACTTTCACCATCACCGGCATGAGCCGCAGCGTCGAGACCTTCTCCGGCATGCCGGCGGGCTTTCCTCCCTTCCTCTTCCGCCGCGTCGCCCTGGGCGACAGCGATGGCGGGCCCAGCCAGATCTACTACAAGACCACCTTCCGCCTGAGCGCCCCCGACCAACCGGTGCGGGCCCTGGCGTGCATGAGCAACCAGTACATGCCGGGCAACCCCATCATGCGGCACCTGACCCTGGCGGAAATCCGGCAGGCGCTGGGGACCTGGTTCACCCTGGAGTTCCCGGCCTGAATTCCACGATGGCCGGGATGGCCAGGAGAACATGCGGTCCGGATAGGACCCGGCTCCTGGCTTCGGGACAGGGGTGCGGCTTCCCCCCTGCCTTCGCACCCCGGGGGGGACACACAGGGTTCTGTCCGGGCTACGCCACCCGATTCCTCGGCTCGCCCCGGACGAAGGCTTCGATGTTGCCCATGAGCTGATCCGCCAGGGCCTGCATGGCTTCCCGGCCGGACCAGGCCACGTGGGGGGTGAGCAGGAAGTTGGGCAGGTCCAGGTCCAGCAGCGGGTTGCCCTGCCGGGGTGGTTCCTCTGAAAGGACGTCGAAACCGGCCCCGGCGATGCGCCGGGTCTTGAGGGCGGTCACCAGGGCAGCCTCGTCCACCACGCCGCCCCGGGCGGTGTTGATGAGCACGGCGTTGCGCTTCATGAGGCCAAATTCCCGAGTACCAATGAGCTTGTGGGTGGCCTCGGTGAGAGGCGTGTGCAGGCTGAGGTGGTCGGCCCGGGCCAGCACCTCGTCGAAGGCGGAGCGGCCGGGGCGGATTTCCGCCGCGTCCTTGTGTTCGGCCACCAGCACCTCCATGCCGAAGGCCCGGGCCAGGCGTTCCACGCCGGCGCCCACGCTACCGTAGCCGATGATTCCCAGGGTGGAGCCGAAAAGGTCGTGCATCTCGTGGTCGAACAGGCAGAACTGCTTCGCCTTCTGCCAGGCACCCTCGCGCAGGCTTTTTCGCCAGGCCGGCAAATTGCGGCGCAGGGCCAGCAGCAGCATGAAGACATGCTCCGGTACCGTATGCTCGGCATAGCCCCGGATGTTGCAGACGGCGATGCCCCGTTCCTTGCAGGCTTCCAGGTCCACGTTGTTGACGCCGGTGGCAGCCACGGCGACCAGCCGGAGCTTGTGGCAGGACTCCACCACGGCCCGGGTGATGGGGGCCTTGTTGGTGATGGCCACGGTGGCGCGCCAGAGTTTTTCGGCCACTTCCGCCGCCGGGGTTTCCGGGTGCTCCACCCAGACGTGATCGAAATCCGGGATGCGCAGATCAGCGATGAGGGTGTCCCGGTCCAGGAAGACGATGTATTCCTTCAAGGACGGCCTCCGTTGAGTTGTTCGACGACTTGGATGAGGGCGGAGGAATCGACGTCGCCGCCACCCTTGCCCACCAGGGCGTTCATGAGCTGGCTCGCCAGGGCGGTGGAGGGCAGGGCCAGGCCCAGGCGCTGGGCCTCGGCGAGGACGATGCCCAGGTCCTTCTGATGCAGGCGTGCCTTGAAGCCCGGCGTGAAGCTCCGGTCCAGCATGCGTTGGCCATGGAACTCCAGGATGCGGCTGTAGGCGGAACCGCCCAGCAGGGCCTGGCGCACCCGGACTGGATCTGCGCCTTGCCGGGCGGCGAAATCCAGGGCCTCGGCCACGCCCAGGAGGGTGGCGGAGACGGCGATCTGGTTGCAGGCCTTGGCCACCTGGCCGGCACCGGTCTCGCCCACCCGGACGATGTTGTCGCCCAGGACGTCGAACAGGGGTTTCACTTTGCGGAAGGCCGCCTCGGGCCCGCCCACCATGATGGACAGGGTACCCGCCTTGGCCCCCGCCTCGCCGCCGGAAACCGGCGCGTCCAGCAGGACGGCGCCCTGGCGGGCCAGTCGGGCGGCGAAGTCCCGGGTGGCGGCCGGAGAGGTGGTGCCCATGTCCACCACGATGCCCTCCTGGCCGATGCCGTCCACCACCCCGTCGGGGCCGAACAGCACGGCTTCCACCGCCGCGTCGTCGGAGACGTTGACGAAGACCACGTCGGCCACCTGGGCCACGCCCCTGGGGGAGACGGCGGCATGGGCGCCCAGCCGCACCAGAGGCTCGGCCCGGGCGTAGTCGCGGGCGAACACGGTGAGGGCATGGCCGGCCTTGAGCAGGTTGAAGGCCATGGGCTGGCCCATGGTGCCCAGGCCGATGAATCCGGTGGCTGTCATGTCAGTTCCGCACGGCTGTTCCGAAGGAACCGACCTCCCCCTCGGGGGGAAACGAACATAGTGCGTACGGGGGGCGTTTCATTTCAGATCCTTTTGGAACAGCGCGGTGGGTCCGGGTGAAGCTCAGTCCGCCAGGGCGAAGAAGGGGAAACGGGTGTCGAAACCATGCAGGCTGTGTTCCCCCGCATCGGCCATGGGCAGCAGGGGCTTCAGGCGCTGGGCGGCGGGGGCGCTGAAGAGGTTCATGCGGCTGAGCTGGCCGGCCAGCTTTTCCATGCGAAAGACGAAGTGGACCTCGCCGCCGGAGATGCGCTCCTCCTCGCCGATGGCGACACCGCCAAACACCACCGGCGCCAAATGGAGGACGAAACGGAAGGCGGGCGGCGTGCCCGCCTGGAGCTGGCGCAGGGCAACCACGCATTCGGCGATGGCCGCCTCCTTGCCAGGCTCGTCCCGCCAGTAGGCGAAGAAGCCGTCGCCCATGAACTGATTGATGCGGCCGCCGCCAGCCTCGATGATGCGGCGGCAGCTCTTGACCCAGCGGCCGGTGAGGATGGGCAGTTCTCCCACCGGCACCCGGTTGACCAGATGGGTGGAATCCACGATATCCGCCACCAGCAGCCAGCAATCGCTGGGACGCACGTCGAACATGGTGCCTTCCAAGGTGGCTTCGCCGAAGCGGGTAGCCTCCTTTTCCTGCTCCGGATGGGCCTGGCGGAAGCGGTATTCGACCCCGCCCAGACCGATGCGGCCGCCATCGGCGAGGCGAACGGCCTGGGTCAGGCGGCGGCCGTCCAGGTAGGTACCGTTGCTGCTGCCCATGTCCACCAGCCAATACTCGCCCTCCCCCTGGCGCTGGATCATGCTGTGATGACGGGAGATCTTGGGGTCGGCGATGACCACGTCGCATTCCGCCGCCCGCCCCAGGGTGCAGGTGGCGCGAATGGGAATGGGGCGGCCCTGGGGATCTTCCAGCCAGGCAGGCCAATGGGGTTGGGGATGAGGGTCGGACATGGGTGAATTATCGCCTCAAGCTTCCCGTCTTGGTCGCTTCCCGTGTGACGGAATCCGCCCCTATCCCCCCAGGAGGGCGATCCACAGCGGCAGGGTGAGCAGGAAGGTCAGACTGGTCCAGCTTGCTGTCAGGGCCGCTGCCCGCACGTCCAGATTGAAGCGGTCGGCAAAGCTGGCGGCCATGAGCATGGTGGGCATGGCCACCTCGATGATGGCGGCGGTCTGGGCCGGCCTCAGCTCGCCGAAAGTCATGCGGGCCAGGAGGAACACCAGCAGGGGGGCCACCACCAGCTTGACCGCCACGGCGGCCAGCACCGGCCGGGTGGGTGTCAACCGTCCCCAGGGAATGGACAGCCCCAGGTTGAAAAGCATGATGGGGATGGTGGCCTGGCCCATGAACTTGGCCGCATGAACCAGGGGCGCCACGTCCGCCCCGGACAGGTTCACCAAGAAGCCCAGCACGAACCCCCAGATAGGTGGCAGGGTAAGCATGGTACGCAGCAGGCTGTGGCCTTGGCCGCCTTCGTGGCCCAGGCGGGTGGCGATCCAGACGCCGAAGGTCCAGACCAGGGGCGAGGAGGCCAGCACGTCGGCGAAGGCTGCGTAGCTGCCGCCGATGTCGCCGTACAGGAAGGTCAGGGTGGGATAACCCATGAACAGCACGTTGCCGAAGGAGCCGGCGAGCAGGATCGCGGCCCGGGTTTCCCGCTTGAGTCCCCGGCCCAGGGGCGAGTGGAACAGCAAGGGGTAAAGCAGGGCGAAGCTGGCCAGGATGCCGGCGATGGTAATGGCTGGCACAGTCAGCAGTTCGTGGCTGATCTCCGCCTGGGCGGACAGGGCGAACAGCAGGGGCGGCGCGAACACATCCACCACCAGCCGGTTCAGGTTCACGCGCAGAGGCTCGGAGGGAAACTGGGGACGGAAGCGGACCCATAGACCGCCGGCAGCAACCAGAAGGGCGATGGGCAGCCACACCTGGAGCAGCAATCGGAGCAGGAAATCGGTGGTCATGGTGGCATTCTAGGCACAATCCCACCCTTCGCCGCCATGGAACAGGAACAAAAAAAGAGGGGCCGAAGCCCCTCTTTCCGGTCAGAGTGGGAATCAGCCCTTGACGGTGTAATTGAAGTTCTCGGGCAAGCCCAGGGTGTCGGCCCAGACGTTCTTCGCCCAGGCTTCCATGTAAGCGAATTCCAGCTCGCTCTCTTCCTTGGACACGCCGCCGCCCTTCTGGGCAACCATGGAAGCGGGGATGATCTTGCCGTCGTCGCCCTTCTTCTCGGCCTGATAGCGGAACACCGTGGCCACGTGGAAGGCGGTGCCCATGCCGGTGGCCGAGTAGCAGGTGTTGGTGACCACCGGCGCGGCATCGGGGTCGCGACCGTTGAACATCTCCACGATGGCGGAAGCAGCCATCTTGGCGGTGTTGTTGGCCACGGAGCCGGACTTCGGGAAGTTGGTCAGGGTGGAATCGCCCAGGACGTGGACGTTCTTGACGTGCAGGGACTCGAAGGAGCGGTAGTCGATGGCGCACCACGGTCCATCCTTACCGTCCAGGCCCTTGCGCACGCCCGCCATGCCGCAAATGGCGGCGGCCTGCATGGGCGGCACCACGTTGATCACATCCGCCTTCACGTCGTCGAACTCGGTGCCCACTATCATTTTCTTGGGATCGACGGAGCGAGGCATGTTGTTGGGCCGATAGTCGATCATGCTGTTGTCGGTCTTGTAGCCGAAGTGCTTCTTCCAAGCGGCCTCGAACAGACCCTTCTTGGAAGCGATGTCCGGGTTGCCGTCCAGGATGATGATCTTGGACTTGGGCTTGGCCTTCTTGAAGTAACTGGCCACGGTACAGGCCCGCTCGTAGGGTCCGGGGGGGCAACGGTAGGGAGCCATGGGCACGGACATGACGAAGGTGCCGCCATCGGGCATGGCTTCCAATTGCTTGCGCAGGACACCGGTCTGGTCCGGTCCGGCTTTCCAGGCGTGCTTGATGGTCTTCTGGGCCTCTGCATCGTAGCCCTGGACCTTGTCGAACAAGAGCTCGATGCCCCCGGCCAGCACCAGGCGGTCATAGGAGAAGGTCTTGCCGCCGGCGGTCTTCACCGTGCGGCCGGCGGTGTCGATGCCGGTGACGGTATCCTGGACCCAGGCATCCACCACCTTCTTGACATTGTCGTAGCCGAAGCTGATGTCTTCCAGGTTGTTGATGCCGGCCAGCACCGTGTTGGAGAACGGGCAGGAGATGAACTTGTCATTGGGTTCGATGACGGTCACCTCGATCTTGGGTTCCCACATTTTCAGGTAGCGGGCGCAGGTGGAACCACCGTAGCCGGCACCGACGATGACCACCTTGTACCGAGCGTTGGACGTGGCAGGGGTTGCACTGGCGCAGCCAGCCAGCGTGCCCAGGGAGGCCACGCCGGCGGCGCCGGCGGTGACTTTCAGGAATTCGCGGCGATCAAATGCCATGTTGTTTTCTCCTCGTCTTGATTACTTGATGGCGGCGAACCAGGCACCCAGCGCCTCGTACTCGGCGTCGGTGTACCCCATGGCGTGCTTCTGCATGACGGTGCCCGGGCGGGTGCCGTCGCGGAAGGCTTTCATCTGCTCGACGAAGTAGCCCTTCTCCAGGCCGGCCAGGCTGGGAATGGCGCCCCGGCTCTTGCCGTCGGGACCGTGGCAGTAGGCGCAGTTCGCAGCCATAAAACGGGCACGGGTATCAACCGCCTGGGCCGAGGTGGCCGCGCCCAGAACACCCGCGACGAGCAGGGCGAAGGCAAGGGTTTTCTTCATGAGCTCCTCCAGTTAAACGAGAAAAGGCGGTTGCCCGCCTACCAATCTGAACGCCACCGGAACCCGCAACCGCGAAACTCGCGCCTGATTTCTTGACTCAGGTCAACGCTGGCATCGCCTAGGATGTTTGCATGGCGGTTTTGTACCAGTCAACAAGCAAACTCTAATATTGGCGCGCTTTCCGGTCAGTTTTTCGCCCCCAGGGCGCGTGCCCGCTGGAGTCGGCCTTCCAGGTCCTCGTCCTGGGCGGCCTGCTCGGCGGTCTGCCCTACCCACCCCGTCAGTTCCGCCTGGGCCAGATCGGCCAGGGTCGCGATCCAGGTGGGCCGGTCGTTGAGGGCGGGAATGTAGCGGAACTCACTGCCACCGGCGTTGAGAAAGCTGGCCTTGCCCTCCAAGGCGATCTCCTCCAGGGTTTCCAGGCAGTCGGCGACGAAGCCGGGGCAGACGATGTCCACCCGGCGGGTCTTCTGCCGGCCGAGTTCCTCCAGCGTCCTGTCGGTGTAAGGCTGGAGCCATTCGGCGCGGCCGAATCGGGACTGGAAGGTGATCCGGTACTGGCTGGCGGCCAGCCCCAGGCTCTCGGCCAGCAGGCGGCCCGTCTTGTGGCACTCGCAATGGTAAGGGTCGCCCAGATCCAGGGAGCGGCGCGGCACGCCATGGAAACTCATGACCAGAACCTCCGGCCTGCCGTGCTCCGCCCAATGGGCCTCGATGCTCTGTCGCAGGGCGGCGATGTAGCCCGGATGGTCGTGAAAATGGCGCACGGCCCGGACATCGGGCGGATTGCGGGTGTGGATCAGTGCCCGCCAGACCGCATCCAGGGCGGAGCCGCTGCTGCTGGCAGCGTACTGGGGATAGAGGGGCAGCACCAGCAGCCGGTCCACGCCCTGGGCCTTCATGGCCTGGATCTTCTCTGCCACCGAGGGTTTGCCGTAACGCATGGCGTATTCCACCAGGGGCGGGGTGGTCAGGCGTCGGCCCAGTTCCTCGGCGAGAAGCCGGCTTTGGCGTTCCGTGAAGTACTTCAAGGGCGAGCCCTCGGGACGCCAGATGGAGGCGTATTTCTCCGCCGACTTGCCGGGCCGGGTGTTGAGAATGATGCCGTTGAGAATCAGCCACCAGATGGGGCGGGGGATCTCCACCACGCGCCGGTCCCAGAGGAATTCCTTGAGGTACGGCCGCAGGGCCTGGGCCGTGGGCGCATCCGGGGTGCCCAGGTTGATGAGCAGGACACCCACCCGGGACGGCTGGTCGTGGCGGAAGGGCGGTTCAGGAAAATAGAACGTCATGGGCGGCCCGATTTGGGATGGGAGGAAAGGCGCCGCTCAATGATAGGAGAGGGCATTGGACAAGAGTCGCGCGGTGATGTCGACGATGGGGATGACACGCTCGTAGGCCATGCGGGTGGGGCCGATGACCCCCAGGGTGCCCACCACCTCGCCGTCGGCCTCATAGGGGGCGGCGATGACGCTGCACTCGTCCAGGGGAGCGACCCCGGATTCGGCGCCGATGAAGAGCTGGATGCCGCTGGCAGTGTTGCTCACGTCCAGGAGCTGCATGAGCTCGGTGCGCTGCTCGAAAAGACCGAACAATTCCCGCAGCCGGGCCATGTTGGCGGACAACTCCGGCGCACCCAGCAGGTTGCGCTCCCCAGAGAGCACATACTCCTTGCCGGCGCCGCTGAAGGCATCGGCGCCCGCCGCCACCACCAGCTCCATGAGCTGGCTGATGTCGGACTTGAGGGCAGCCAGTTCCTCCGCCAGGCGGGGCTGGACCTGCTCGAAGGACAACCCGGCGAAATGGGCGTTGAAGTAGTTGGCGGCCCGAGTCAGCTGGGCCGGCTCGTAGGGCCGGTCGGTAAGGATGACCCGGTTCTGCACCTCACCCTCGGCGGTGACCATGATCAGCAGGATGCGCTTGTCCGAGAGACTCAGGAATTCGATCTGGCGCAGGCCCAGGTTGCGCCGCTTGGGGATCAGCACGACGCCGGCATAGGTGGTGAGCTCGGCCAGCAGGTGGGAGGCGGCGCTGACCAGGCGCTGGGGATCGTCCGGCGCCAGGGTGGTCTCGATCTGCCGCACCTCGCCCTGGGCCAGGGGCTTCACGGTCAGCAGGGTGTCCACGAACAAGCGGTAGCCCCGGGGCGTGGGGACGCGGCCGGCGGAGGTGTGGGGGCTGGCGATGTAGCCGCCCTCCTCCAGATCGGCCATGATGTTGCGGATGGAGGCCGGCGACAGGTTCAGGTCGGAGTGTTTGGACAGTGTCCGGGATCCCACCGGCTGGCCATCCTCGATATAACGCTCCACCAGAAACTTCAGCAGCAGCCTGGCACGGTCGTTGAGGACGGCGGACTTGGACATTGAAGCGGCGGAAACGGGCTCGAGGACGGGATGGCTATAATTTCACGCCATGAAAGCCGATTTCAAGACCATCGCCTTGGTGGGCAAGTTCAACACCCCCGCCTGCACCGGCTCCCTGTTGCGCCTGGCAGACTTTCTGGGCAAACGCGGCCATGCGGTCATGCTCACCGCCCATACCGCCGACTCCTGCGACATCCGCGAGTATCCGGTGGCCCCCCTGAAAGAGATCGGCGGCCAAGTAGACCTGGCCATCGTCATGGGCGGCGACGGCACCCTGCTCAACATCGCCCGCTCCCTGGTGGACAGCGGCACGCCCCTCATCGGCGTCAACCAGGGACGCCTGGGCTTCCTGGCCGACGTATCCATCGACACCATGTTCTCCACCCTGGAAGAGATGCTCGCCGGTCAGTACGTGGCCGAGGACCGCATCATGCTGGAGGCCAGTGTGGAGCGGCACGAGGATGTACTCATCGCCTCCTACGCCTTCAACGACGTGGTGGTGAGCAAAAGCACCATGGGCCGGCTCATCGAGTTCGAGGTCTACATCGACAACCAATTCGTCTACAGCCAGCGGGCCGACGGCCTGGTGGTGGCTTCCCCCACCGGCTCCACGGCCTACGCCCTGTCCTCCGGCGGCCCCATCCTGCACCCCACCCTGGAAGCAGTGGTCATGGTGCCCATCTGCCCCCATACCCTCTCAGCCCGGCCCATCGCCGTGAACAGCCACTCCGAGATCGAGATCAACCTCATCCACGCCAGCGACGCCCGGGTCCATTTCGATGGCCAGCTCCACTCGGACCTGGTGGTGGGCGACCGGGTGGTCATCCGGCGGGCCAGGAATGCCGTGCGCCTGCTGCATCCGGAAGGCCACAACTACTACGACACCCTCAGGCAGA
The DNA here is from genome assembly GCA_964646585.1 of uncultured Thiobacillus sp. Lineage (GTDB taxonomy): Bacteria > Pseudomonadota > Gammaproteobacteria > Burkholderiales > Thiobacillaceae > PFJX01. Next base: position 41,621 of record CAZYEY010000265.1, read on the forward strand.
AGCTGCACTGGGGGGAAAAGCTTTGAATTCCGCCGCAGCTTCCTCCCGACTGCCATGCTGCTGAGCATTTCCATCGCCGACTTCGGCCTGGTGGAACGCCTGGATCTGGAGTTCCGTCCAGGCTTTTCCGTGCTGACCGGCGAGACCGGCGCCGGCAAGTCCATCCTCCTGGGCGCCCTGGCACTGGTGCTGGGAGAACGGGCCGACCCTGGCGTGGTGCGGGAAGGCGCGGCGCGGGCCGAGGTGACCGCCGAGTTCGCCGCCGACCCGGTGCCCGGCCTGAACGCCTGGCTGGCAGATCACGACCTGGCCGGCGACGACGGCATCCTGCTGCTGCGCCGGGTAGTGGAAGCCGGCGGCCGTTCCCGGGCCTTCGTCAACGGCCGGCCAGCCACGGCCCAGCAACTCAAGGAAGCAGGCGAGTTCCTGGTGGACATCCACGGCCAACATGCCCACTACTCCCTGCTCAAGGCCACCGAGCAGCGCCGCCTGCTGGACGAATACGCCGGCTGCGCCGACCTCGCCGCCGCCACGGCGGAACGGCACCGGGCCTGGCGCGCTGCCAGCGCCCGCCGGAATGCCGCCCAGCGCCAGGCCGGCGAACTGGATGCCGAGCGGGAAAGCCTGGCCTGGAAAGAGCGGGAACTGGCCGCCCTGGCCTTCACCCCCGAGGGCTGGCAGACCCTGCAGGAGGACCACCGCCGCCTGGCCCATGCCGCCGACCTGTTAGCCGGCGCCCGGGCGGCCGGCGAGGCATTGGACGGCGACGAGGCCGGTCTGCTGGACCGGCTGCGGGCCCTGCGTCACCGGCTCGCCGATCTGGCGGTCATCGATCCCGCCCTGGCCGCCCCCCTGGCCCTGCTGGAGAGCGCTGGAGAGTCCCTGCACGAGGCCGAACGGGAACTGGCCCGCTATGCCGAGCGGGTGGACCTGGACCCGGAAGCCCTGAATGACGCCGAGCAGCGCCTGGCCGCGATCCAGGCCGCCGCCCGCAAGTTCCGCCTCAAGCCCGAGGAGATTCCCGAGCACCTGGCTGCCACCCGCGCCCGCCTGGCCCAACTGGGCAGTGACGCCGATCCGGAAGCTCTGGCCCGGGCCGAGGCGGAAGCCGAGGCGGCCTACCACAAGGAAGCCCAGGCCCTCTCCCGGCAGCGCCGCAAAGCTGCCGCGAAACTCGCCAAGGCCGTCACCGGCGCCATGCAGCAGCTCGCCATGCAGGGCGGCCGATTCGAAGTGGCATTCCCCCCCGTCGGGGAGCCCGCCGCCCACGGCCTGGAGGAAGTGGAATTCCAGGTGGCCCCCCACGCAGGCCAGGGCATGAAACCCCTGGCGAAGACCGCTTCCGGAGGCGAACTGTCCCGGGTGGGCCTGGCCCTGCAAACCGTGTTGTCGGGTGTTTCCGGCGCTGCCACCCTGATCTTTGACGAAGTGGACGCGGGCATCGGCGGCGGTGTCGCGGAGATCGTTGGTCGTCTTCTGGCGGATCTGGGCAATTCCCGGCAGGTGCTGTGCGTCACCCACCTGCCCCAGGTGGCGGCCCGGGCCACCGGCCACTACCGGGTCAGCAAGGCCAGCCGGAACGGCCGGGCGGTGTCGGATGTGGCCTTGCTGGACGCCGAGGACCGGGTGGCGGAGTTGGCCCGCATGCTCGGCGGCGTCACCATCACCGAGGCCACCCGGGCCCACGCGGCGGAGATGCTGGGAGGGGCCTGATCAGCCCTTGGCGCGATGGGGGCAGTGCTCCTTCACGCACTCCACATACAGATGGAGCGCGTGCTCGGCCAGCTTGAAGCCCCGCTCGGCGGCGACCGCATGCTGGCGCTGTTCGATTTCCGGGTCATAGAACTCCTCCACCTTGCCGCATTGGAGGCAGAGCAGGTGGTCGTGATGGCCGCCCCGGTTGAGCTCATACACCGCCTTGTCGTTATCGAAATGATGGCGGATTAGGAGACCGGCATGCTCGAACTGGGTCAGCACCCGGTAGACCGTGGCCAGGCCCACGTCGATGTGGTCGGCGATGAGCAGCCGGTAGACATCCTCGGCGGTGAGGTGGCGGCGTTCGGTCTGCTCGAACAGATTCAGGATCTTGAGCCGGGGGCCGGTGACCTTGAGACCCATGGTCTTGAGTTGATCGGTGTGGGCCATCGCTATGTGGGGGGGTGAAGTTGCAGCTATCATAGCGCGGCTTCCGACTGCGCAGGCTCACTGCTTCCCTCCATGCCTTTGCTCACCCGGCTCCTTCCTTTCCTCCCGCTGCTGCTCTTGGTCCTGACTCCAGGTTGCGCAAGCTGGTCCAATCCCATCGACCGCATCTCCCCCCACCGCATCGACATCCAGCAAGGCAACGTCCTCTCCCAGGACATGCTGGACAAGCTCAAACCCGGCATGACGTCTTCCCAGGTCCGCTTCATCCTGGGCACGCCCCTGGTGGTGGACCCCTTCCACAAGGACCGCTGGGACTATGTCTACCGACTTGAGCGTGGTGGCAAGGTGCTGGAACACCGGCGCGTGACGGTGATATTCGAGAATGACCGGCTCAAGGGCCTGGAAGGCGACGTGGTCGCCGCCAGGACCGCGACGGAGCAAGCCGCCGATTCGAAACCGGAGGAAGCGAAGAAGTGATGAAGGTGGTCATCGCCGGCGCGTCCGGCCGCATGGGCAAGGCCCTGATCGAAGCCGTCGCCGGCGCGGCGGACATGCGACTCCACAACGCCCTGGACCGGACGGGCAGCCCCCTGCTGGGCCGGGATGCTGGCGAGCTCGCCGGGGCGCCGCTGGACGTGCGGATCACCGACGACGTGACCGCCGCCCTGACCGGCGCCGACGTGCTCATCGACTTCACCCGCCCAGAGGCCACCCTGCGCCACCTGGCAGCCTGCCGGGAAGCAGGCGTGGCCGCGGTGATCGGCACCACCGGCTTCGACGCTGCCGGCAAGGCGGCCATCGTCGAGGCTGCCCGGGAAATCCCTGTTGTGTTCGCTGCCAACATGAGCGTGGGCGTGAATCTGGCCCTGCGCCTCCTGGACATGGCGGCCCGTGTGTTGAACGAGGGCTTCGACATCGAGATCATCGAGGCCCATCACCGCCACAAGGTGGATGCCCCCTCCGGCACCGCCCTGGCCCTGGGCGAGGCGGTGGCCGCCGCCCTGGGGCGTGACCTGAAGACCTGCGCCGTCTACGGACGGGAAGGCGTCACCGGCGAGCGGGATCCCTCCACCATCGGCTTCGCCACCGTCCGTGGCGGTGACGTGGTGGGCGACCACACCGTGCTGTTCGCCGGCATCGGCGAACGCCTGGAAATCACCCACAAGGCCAGCAGCCGCATGACCTTCGCCCTGGGTGCCCTGCGCGCGGCGCGCTTCCTCGCGGGCCGGAAATCCGGTCTATTCGACATGCGGGACGTGCTCGGGTTGAAGTGACACCGCCCCACGTGCCCGTGCAGCCATTCATCGGCAGACTCGCGCGACTGGGGACGCTGTTCGTCCTGTTTGCCGCGGCCCAGGCCGTTCCCGGCTGGGCGGTGGATGTCATCGCCAACCGGAGCGTGGCCCAGAACACTCTGAGCCTGGCATCGGCGCGGGCGATCTTTGGCATGCGCCAGGTGAAGTGGCCGGATGGCACGCCCATTCGGGTGTTCGTCCTGCCCGACGAGCATGCCACCCATGGCGCCGTGTGCAAGGAAAAACTCAACCTGTTTCCTTACCAGCTCCGCCAGTCCTGGGACCGGCAGGTGTATTCGGGCATGGCCCAGGCGCCCACTGAAGTCGCCAGCGAAGAAGAATTGTTGAACAAGGTGGCCACCACGCCAGGCGCCATCGGTTACGTCAGGAAGGTCAAAAGCAATGATCCGGTCAAGGTACTCGGCATCGAGTAGTCGGCTACGGCTGCTCCTGGGCGTCTTCTGCGTCATGGCTGCGAGCGGGGCCCATGCGCAGGAATTGGGTGACGGGCTGCAAGCCCACGGCTTCGCCGCCCAGAGTGTCGTCAAAACCAGCGCCAACAGGGTGGGCGGCGACAGTGAGGATGGCCTGGGCTGGGATTTGCGGGAAATGGGCGCCAACCTGTCCTGGCGGCCCGCCCCGGATTGGCTGCTCTCGGGCCAGGCCCTGGCCAGGTGGGCGGGCGAATCCGACAGCGGCAGGCTGCGGCTGGATTACGGCTTCATCGACCACACCTTGGTGGCGGATGGCACGACCCAGGTGGGCATGCGCCTGGGCAAGATCAAGAACCCTTACGGCTTCCACAACACCACGCGGGATGTGGCCCATACCCGGCCCGGCATCGTCATGCCCCAGTCCATCTACCAGGATCAGATCCGGGATTTTTTCCTGGCGGCGCCTGGCGTTGCCTTATACGGCAACCATGAAGGCAGCCAGGGAAACCTTTCCTGGCAGATCAGCGGACTGCGACCGGAAGTGGACAACGTGGAACTCGAAAACGTGTTCTTTTTCGGACCGGTTCCCGGCAATTTCGTCAGCAAGGACTCTTGGCTCGGGCAAGTGATGTTCGATGCCGGCGGCCGCTGGCGGCTTGGGCTGTCCATGGGAAAGATCAACATGGCCTTCCCCGCCCTGGGCGGCCATCATAGCCTCCCCACCTGGGTGCTCTCCGTGGAGCACAACAGTGAAGCATGGTCCTTCATGGCAGAGTATGGCGAAACCACCGTGAAAGACAGGAACTACCCCCTGGGTTCCACGGACAACACCACCCAGGCCTGGTATGTCCAGGCCACCCGCCGCCTGGGCAACGGCTGGCAAGGCTATCTCCGCTACGACGTCCTCTACTACGACAAGGAGGACAAGGACGGCACCAACTTCGCCGCCGATCCATTGGCCGCTCTACTGGGCTTGCCCGCCCATAACCGTTTTGCCAGGGATTGGGTGGTGGGATTGCGCAGGGACATCGGCGCCTGGACCGTGTCTGGCGAATTGCATCGCGTGGACGGAACCGCCTGGCTGTCTCTACAGGACAACCCGGTGCCTGGCGCCATGGCCCGGCGCTGGAACATGCTCTTGCTCCAGGCGGCCTGGCGGTTCTGATCCACTGTCGCTCAAACGATCGGCGAGCCCCCGTGTTCCTCAGCATCCGACTCAAGATCCTCTCGTTCGCGGCCCTCAGCCTGGTGCTGATCACCGCCGCATTCAACTGGACGTTGCTCTCCCAGTTGAATGAACGCAGGGAAATTGCGGAATCCCAGTATCGCGCGCGCTCCGTGGATCTGCTCGGCAGGTTGTTCCAGCAGCAGTCCGCGCGGCTCCAGTCCCTCGGCACCCTGGTGGCGGACCTGCCCGGCGTGCGGCTGGCGCTGCGTGAACGCGACAGCGGCCGGCTATCGCTTCTGTTCGACCCATTCTGGTCCGACCTCAATCTCAACCATGGCCTCGACCGGGTGGCCTTCCTGGCGCCGGATGGTGCCGTGCTTGGCGATTGGGGCATGGCCGACTCGGGCGGAAACACCGGCAAGCCGGCCGGCGATGCCGGGAAGAACGAGGCACCCGTCTTCTGGCTCGAATGCAAGCCCCGATGCATGTACATGGCAGCGGTGCCATTGGTCGACCGGGGCATTTATGTTGGTGTCGTGGTACTCGCCACGGGCTTGCAGGACCTCATCCTGGACTTTCGCAGATTGTCGGGTTCGGAACTCTCCGTCACCGACAAGCCGGTCCCGGGGCGTCCCCTGGGACGCATCATCTCCGTGAGCGGAGGCGCCGCCTACGAGGAGTTGCTGGAATCCGTCAGGGAAATCGACGCGCCGGATGAACTGTTCCACCTCAACCGAGCCCATCGGTCATTCCGGCTGTTCATGTTCGATTCGCCAATTCCTGGTACGACCAGCGTGAAATTCGTCGCCATCAGCGACGTCACCGCCGAACATCGGGAAATGGAGTTCGCCATCCATTCCAGCATCGGGCTGGGCGCGTTGTTCCTGGTCCTCTCCTTGGTGCTGCTGTACGCCATGCTGCGGCCCACCATGAACCGCCTGCGCCAGGCCATCAATGCCTTGCCCCTGCTGGGCCAGGAACGCTACGAGGAAGCCCGTTCCGCCTTCAAGCAGGGTACCGGAAAGAAACGCCCCAGGGACGAGGTGGACAACCTGGCGGACCTGACTTTTGCCCTGGCCAACACTCTGGAAGGACTTCAAGCCCTCTCGCGCCAACATGCAGAATCCCTCCAGGCTCAGGCCGCGCAGTTGGAAAAGGAGCGGGATTTCGTCACCGGCCTGCTGGACACGGCGCCGGTCCTGATCCTGACCTACGGCAGCGATGGCCGCATCCATCTGGCCAACGTCCACGCGGTCCGGACCAGCGGCTATCAGGCCAGCGAGCTGGTTGGGCGCTCCTATCTGGATCTGTTCACGACAGGACCGGCGCGAGACCACCACCGCAGCCTCATGAACCGCCTCACGTCGGGGGACGTGTACCACAGCGAGAGCAGTTTCATCCGGCCCGACGGCATGGAACGGGACGTAGTCTGGTTCCACTCGTCCCTGGAGGACAAGCAAGGCGAGCGCGCCTACCTCTCCGTGGGCCTGGACGTGACCGACTATCGGCAGGTGGAACGCAGCCTCATGCTGCTGGCGGAGCATGACAGCGTGACCGGCCTGTACAACCGGCGCGCCTTCAAGCGGGAACTGGACACCCTCCTGGCCAACGGCATGGAGGGCGTGTTGATCCTGTGTGACATCGACGAGTTCAAATCCGTGAACGAAGCCGGCGGCCACGAAACCGGCGACCGGGTGCTGGTGGAATTCGCCAGTCACATCGACCACCTGCATCCCAGGCCCGCCCTCTCCGCGCGCCTGGGGGGTGACGACTTCGCCCTGGTCTTCCCCGGCATGAACAGCGCAGAAGCCATCGTGCTTGCCCGGGGCCTCAACCAGGTGGTCACCCACCCCGGGGGCGAAGCGGAGCACGGGACCGGGAGCCGCCTCTCCACCTGCGTCGGCATCGTGGTCTTCAACGAGCCCGGCAATACTGCGGACAGCCTGCTGGCAAACGGTGGGATTGCCCTGGCCCAGGCGCGGGCGAAAGGGCAAGGCTCCTGGCACCTCTACTCCGGCGACGACCCCTATCGCGAGGTGGCGGGACGCCGCGCCCACTGGCGGGCGGAGGTGGAACAGGCCCTGGACGAGGACCGGCTGGTCATGCACTACCAGCCCATCCGCGACATCACCAGCGGCCGCATCAGTCATTATGAGGCCCTGCTGCGGCTCAAGAGCCGGGACGGCACCCTCATCGCGCCCGGCGTCTTCATCGACGTAGCCGAAAGCACCGGTCTCATCCGCCGCATCGACCGCTGGGTCATCGAAGCGGTGGTGGCCTTCGTCGCCAGGCAGGGAGCAGACATCAAGGTGGCCCTCAACCTGTCCAGCCGCAGCTTCGACGACGACGTGGCCTATGAAACCATGAAGGCCGCCCTGGAGAAGCACGGCGTGTCCGGCTCCCGGCTGCTGCTGGAAATCACCGAGACCGCCGCCCTGGCCAACTTCTCCAGCGCCACCCGCATCATGGCCCAACTCCGTGGCCTGGGCTGCGCCTTCGGCCTGGATGATTTCGGCGTGGGCTACAGTTCCTTCCAATATCTCAAGGAACTGCCCGTGGACTTCGTGAAGATCGATGGCTCCTTCATCCAGGGCCTGTTGCGCAACCCGGACGATGTGGTCTTCGTGAAGGCCCTCAATGACGCGGTCCATGGCTTCGGCAAGCACACCATCGCCGAATTCGTCGAGGACGATGCCACTCTGGCCATCCTGGGCGACATCGGCGTGGACTACGCCCAGGGCTATCTGATCGGCCGTCCGGCCCCGGAGTTGCCGAACGCCGGGAGTCTGTAGCACTGGCGCCTGCCCCCGCGCCCCCTTGAAGCAGCGCCCTTGACCCCCACTTAAGCTCCCGTTTTCAACAGGGGAGATACCCGTCATGACCGAGACCACCACCGAGTCCCTCTCCAAGGAGACCCTGGGTTTCCAGGCCGAAGTGAAGCAGCTGCTTCACCTGATGATCCATTCCCTCTACAGCCACAAGGAGATCTTCCTGCGCGAGCTGATCTCCAACGCCAGTGACGCCGCCGACAAGCTGCGCTTCGAGGCCCTCACCGATGCCGCCCTCTATGAAAGCGACGCCGAGCTGAAGATTCGCGTCAGCGTCGACAAGGCGGCCAGGACGATCACCATCCGCGACAACGGCATCGGCATGAGCCGGGCGGAGGTCATCGAGCACATCGGCACCATCGCCAAGTCCGGCACCAAGGAGTTCTTCGGCAAGCTCACCGGCGACCAGAAGAAGGATGCCCAGCTCATCGGCCAGTTCGGCGTGGGCTTCTATTCCAGTTTCATCGTCGCGGACAAGGTCACCCTCACCACCCGCCGCGCCGGCCTCACCGCCGAGCATGGCGTGCGCTGGGAATCCGCCGGCGCCGGAGACTACACCCTGGAGACGGTGGAGAAGGCCGACCGGGGCACTGAGATCGTCCTGCACCTGAAGGAAGACGAGGCCGAGTTCCTGGAGGAGTGGCGCCTCAAGTCCATCATCCGCGACTACTCGGACCACATCGCCATCCCGGTGGAATTCGTCAACGACAAGGGCGAAGCGGAAGCGGTGAACCGGGCCAACGCCCTATGGACCCGGCCCAAGAGCGAAATCACCGAGGATGAGTACAAGGCCTTCTACAAGCACGTGGGTCACGATTACGAGGACCCCCTGGCCTGGACCCATGTCAAGGTGGAAGGCCGCCAGGACTACACCGCCTTGCTGTACGTCCCGGCCCACGCCCCCTTCGACCTCTGGGACCGGGACGCCAAGACCGGCGTGAAGCTCTACGTGAAGCGGGTCTTCATCATGGAAGACGCCCGCAAGCTCATGCCCGCTTACCTGCGCTTCATCCGCGGCGTCATCGATGCCGCCGACCTGCCGCTGAACGTCTCCCGGGAGATCCTGCAGGAGACCCGGGACATGGAGATGATCCGCAACGGCTGCGTGAAGAAGACCCTGGATCTGCTGGACGACATCGCCGAGAACCGCAAGGACGACTACGCCAAAGTGTGGGAACACTTCGGCAAGGTGCTGAAGGAGGGCGTGGGCGAGGATTTCGCCAACAAGGCGCGCATCGCCAAGCTGCTGCGCTTCCGCTCCACCCAGGCGGATACGGAGAGCGTGTCCCTGGCCGACTACCTCGGCCGCATGAAGGAGGGCCAGGACAAGATCTACTACCTCACCGCCGAGACCCTGGCCGCCGCCCAGGCCAGCCCTCACCTGGAGGTGTTCCGCAAGAAGGGCGTGGAGGTCCTGCTGCTCACCGACCGGGTGGATGAATGGCTGGTGTCCAACCTGTTCGAGTTCGACGGCAAGTCCCTGGTATCCGTGGCCAAGGGCCAGGTGGATCTTTCCTCCGTGAAAGCCGAGGGTGAGGACCAGGAAGAACCGGCCAAGGCCGAGGAAGAAGCCAAGCCTCTGCTGGAGCGTTTGAAGAAATCCCTGGAATCCCGCGCCAAGGACGTGCGGGCCAGCCACCGCCTAGTGGAATCCCCCGCCTGTCTGGTGGCCGACGAGGGCGACATGAACGCCAACCTGGCCCGCATGTTGAAGCAGATGGGCCAGTCCGTGCCCGAGACCCCGCCCATCCTGGAGGTGAACCTGTCCCACCCTCTGCTCAAGCGCTTGGAAAGCGAGGAAGGTGGCCGCTTCGATGAACTCGCCGCCCTATTGCTGGATCAGGCGGTACTGCTGGACGGCGGCCAGCTGGCCGACCCGGCGGGCTTCGTGAAGCGGGTCAACGGCCTACTGTTCGGCTGACCCCCTCGACCCTGGGGACCACGGCAGATCACTCCTGCCTTCTGGGGTGTTCCGGGGTGGCGTCTGATTTTGCCAGTTCCCCCCATGAGCCCGCCCACGGGCGTGTTCAACCACTGTTTTGGGTTGAAATGAGGGAGGTGCGGCCGCGCCTCAGCAGGCGGACACGGCGAGCCGTCTGAGCATGGGCCGACGCTTGGCGTGGTGGCCGCTCATGCGCTCCAGAACACCACCCAGGAAGCGCGTGGTCTCCACGATATAGGGCCCCTTGTTGAGCATGACGCACTCGGCGCGCACGCCGAAGGCCGCGTCGGAAACCTCGGCGCGGGAAGGCAGGCCGCGCTTGGCCATGCTCTCCAGCACCTGGGTGGCCCAGATCACCGGAACATGGGCGGCCTCGCACAGCCAGAGGATTTCCTCCTGCACCTCCGCCAGGCGCTCGAAGCCGATCTCCACCGCCAGGTCGCCCCGGGCCACCATGACGCCGGTCCGGGGCCGTGCCAGGGCTGCCAGCAGGATGCGGGGCAGATTCTCGAAGCCCTGACGGGTCTCGATCTTGAACACCGTGCCCAGGTCGGGGACGCCCAGTTGGTCCAGGCGCCGGTGCAAATCCTCCACATCCTGGGGGCGGCGGGCAAAGGACAGGCCCACCATGTCCACCCGGGGGGCGAGCACGGCAAGATCCGCCAAATCCTTGTCGGTCAGGGCATCCACCGCCAGTTCCGTCTCCGGCAGGTTGATGCCCTTCTCCGGCCGCAGCCGGGCACCTTTTGGGGGCGCATGGGTGATCTCCAGCAGGATGCGGTCCCGGGCGACGGAAAGGATGACGGCGCCGATGCGGCCGTCGTCGAACCACACCGGCTGGCCAACCCGGGCGGCCTCGAACACCGCGCCCAGGGTGCAGGGAATGGAGGCGGGCTCCACCACTTCGCCGTCCTGGTCCAGCAGGGCGGGGCCACCCGGCCGACCCTCGGGGATCAGGGCCAGCCGGTCCCCCAGGCGCAATTCCAGGGGCGCCACCACTTCGGGCAGGGGCCCCACCGTACCCGTGGCCAGTTGCACCACGTCCCGGTAGAGGGCGCAGCCCGCGCCTTCCTTGAGATAGACATGGCGCTGGCCCTGGGCCAGCCAGGACCGGCCGATGGCCTGCACCAGGCCGATGTCCCGCTTGATGCCCCGGCTGTCATCCAGGGCCAGGCTGTCGCCCACCCGGGCTTCCGCCAGCACCACGGCATCCACCGGCAGCACCGTGGCCACGCCCTCCGGCGCCGGCTCCGGATGTTCCCGGGGGGTGACCCAGATCCGGGCCGGGGCCACCACCCGGCCCCAGGCGTCGCGCTCGGGCTTGAACTCCAGCTTGCGCCCCAGTGGGCGCAGGGCGCCGGTGCGCAACTTGGGACCCGCCAGGTCGGCGTAGACCTTGCAGCTGAGGCCGGTGACTTTTTCCGCCATCCGCAGGTTGGCGATCATGGCCAGCCAGGCTTCGGCGTCGTCGTGGGCGCAGTTGATGCGCATCACGTCCATACCCGCCAGCAGCAGATCCCGCAACAGCTCCGGCCGCGTGGCCGCATCGCCGGGCATGGTGACCATGATGCGCACGGAACGCCTGGCAGAGACGGCCCCCAGCAGTTCCCGGGCATGGGCCGCCAGCAACGCGCCCCCCTGGCGGATGGAAACTGGCGCCTTGGCAGGACGCGCCGGCGGGTGTCCGGCCAGGGCATGGAGGGCGGCCAGGACCGCGTTCAGGCTGGCCAGGGTGTGGGCCTCGGAGCGGGCCAGGCGGGAGAGGCCCAGCAGGGCCAGCCGCCGTTGCAGGTCGCGGTTGTCGCTGCGGCGCAGGGCCAGGTAGTGGACCAGGTTGCGGGCCCCGGCCCGACGTAGGGGATGGGCGCGGGCCAAGGCGGCGGACCAGCTTTTTTCCAGGGCCAGGGCCTGCCGCCGCAGGGCTTCCAGGGCGACGATGAGGCTCTCGGCGGTGCGGCGTTGGGCGGGGGAGAGGGGAGATTTGACGCAGAAGTCGGGCATGGCCCAACTGTATTGAGGAATTGTTACGACTGATGCAGCACCCTCACACCGCCCTCACACCTCCAGCACCTGGCCCGGGGTCAGGGGTTGGTAGTCGTGGCGGGCGTCCCGGGCCAGTTCCTCCAGGATGCCGGTCTCGTAGCCTGGCTTGAGATGGGTGATCCAGACCTGCACGTCGCCGCGCAGGCCGGCCAGATCTGCGGCCAGCAGACTGGGACAGTAGTGCTTGGAGGATTTCGCCAATTCCAGCTCGCTGTCCTGGAAGGAACACTCCACGCCCACATGGAGCAGGTCGGCGGTGGCATTGGCGGTGGCCCACAGGGCCGGGTTGTGGGTGGTGTCGCCCGAGAACAGGTAGCTGCCCCGGCTGCCGCGCATCAGATACCCCACCGCAGGGACCACGTGGACAGCGGGCACGGCGGTGAACTCCCGCTCGCCAAGACGCACTGGCACGCCCACTTCGATGGGCTGATAGCGCAGGAAAGGCGCTTCTTCCGTGGGCAATACGGCGAAATCCGGCCACAGCCGCCAGTTGAACAGATGCTCGCCGAGGGCGGCGATGACCTCGGGGATCGCGTGCACCGTCACCGGCCGCTCCCGCTCGCCAGCCACGCTGTCCAGCAACAAGGGCAGACAGAGGATGTGGTCCAAGTGGGCGTGGGTGAGAAAGACGTGATCGATGCGGCGGATGGCATCCCGGGACAGGGTGGTCAGGCCCGTGCCCGCGTCCACCAGGATGTCATCGTCCACCCGATAGCTGGTGGTATGGCGGCCGTCGCCCATGCCGCCGCTGCAACCCAGAACCTCGATACGCATCGTCCAATCGCCTCGCTATTTGGTGGTGAAGGTGAACACCCCATCCCAGTCCTGCCCCGGGGGGTTGAAGCGGAAATGGGTGACCCGGTCCAGGTAGACCTCGTAGAGCTTGCGGGGTTGCAGACGGCCCAGCTCCATGAGCTTGATTTCCGCCTCGTCCCAGCGCTGGGCCTGGTAATCGGCGAGGGCGGCCTCGAACAGCTCCGCTTCCCTGAGTCTTTCCGGCGGCAGCTCGGCGGCCACCCCCAGGGGTTCGTAGATGGAGACCGGCACATCCTTGCCCTTGACCCGCACCCGGTCCACCAGTTGGAAGGCGATGTCCGGGCAGGCCGCCCTGGTGGACTCCCCGGCCAGCACGCCGACGCCGTACTGGCGGGTCAGGGCCTCCAGGCGGGAGGCCAGATTCACCGCGTCGGCCATGACCGTGTAGGCCATGCGGAACTCGGAACCCATGTTGCCCACGCTCATGCGCCCGGTGTTGACGCCCACGCCGATCTTCACCGGCGGCCAGCCCCGCGCCTCCAGGCGTGGGTTCAGCGCCGGCAGGGCCGCCTGCATGGCCAGGGCGGTGAGCACCGCGTCCCGGGCATGGTGCTCGTCACTCATGGGGCCGCCCCAGAAGGCCATGATGGCGTCGCCGATGTACTTGTCGATGGTGCCGCGGTTGTCCTGAACCACCCGGGTCATGGCCGAGAGATACATGTTGAGCATCTCCGCCAACTGGGCCGCCTCCAGCTTCTCGGAGAAATGGGTGAAGCCGACGATGTCGGAGAACAGCACCGTCATCACCCGGGATTCGCCCCGCAGACTGTACCGAGCTGGATCCTTGGCCATCTCGTCCACCAATTCCGGTGGGATGTACTGGCCGAAGAGCTTGGTGATCTGGGCCTTGGAACGGGCCTCGACGAAGAAGCCCCAACTCATGTTCAGCACGAACAGGCCCCACACCGCGAGCAACGGAGCAGCCAGGGGCAACTGGGCGTGGAAGGCGGACCAGGCGAAGAAGTTGCCCGCGGCGAGCAGCACGGTCAGCCCCAGGGTGCCCAGGGCGGCCCACAAGGGGGTGGCGATGGGAAGCAGGGCGGCCATGGCCAGGCCCGCCACGGCGATGCCCGCCACCTGCATGCCGACGATGCCCACCGGTTCCCACTTCACCGTGCCGTCCAGGATGCCGGAGATGAGGTTGGCGTGGATTTCCACGCCGGGGAACACCTTGGACACGGGCGTCACCCGCAAGTCCATGATGCCAGGCGCGGTGGAGCCGATGAGGACGATGCGTCCCTCCAGGTTCGCAGCCGGCACCCGGGCGTGGATGACGTCGCTGGCGGAGATGTAGGCGAAGGCGTTGGCGGAACGATAGGGCACCAGGGCGCGGCCGGATTCATCCAGGGGCACCTGGAGTCCATCCAGGTCCAGCATGGCGGGCCGGTGGCCCCGGGCGGGGAGAATCCTGACCGTCTGGCTGCCCATGCCCGCCTTGGTGCTCATGAGGGCCAGGGAACCATAGCACCGGCCCTTGTGTTCCATGAGCACCGGCATGCGCCGGGCGACGCCGTCGAAATCCGCCTCCATGTTGAAGAAAGCGGCGCCGGCGGCCTTATCCTGGAGCACCTTCAGGTTGGCGTTGTAGCCCGAGGCGACCAGAGGCGTGACCCCCTGCTTCCTCAAGGCGGCGCAGTCGACCAGAGGTTGCGGCAACTCGCCCACGATCTCTGGTTTGTCGGCGAAGTTGAAGTAGTAGCCCAGCACCGACTGCCCGGTGGCCAGGGCCTCGGCAAAACGACCGTCGTAATCCAGCTGGGAGCGGATGTGGGCCAGGCTGGCGGCAAAGCCGCCATCGCCGGCCAGGGGCCCCCGGGCCAGTTTCTCCAACACCGGCAGACCGGAGCTCTGATCGGGCTCGGCGAATACCACGTCGAAGCCCACCGCCGCCACACCGTATTGCTCGAAGAGATTGCGGGTGAGCCTGGCGGTCTGTTCCCGGGGCCAGGGCCAGCGGCCGATCTCCTTCAGGCTCTTCTCGTCGATATCGACGATGACCACCCGCTCGTCGATCCCCTGGACCCGGAACAGGCGCACCTTGAGGTCGTAGAGGGCGGCATCCAGCTTGTCGATGAAATACAGGTTGTACAGGCCGCCCACATGGCCCAGCAGCAACAGCAGCAGAATCAGGCTGACGGCCATCTGGCCGAGGAATCGGCGGGTACGCAGGGTCATGCTCAGTCTCGGGCTCCGGTCCTGTGAATACGGTTGGGGGCGACGCCAGGGGATTGCGCCTCCAGGCATCGGCCAAGGGCCTCGTCCAGACGCGCCAGACGCAGTTCGGGCGGCGGCGGAGCGCTCCCGCCAAGGCCGGCACGGGCAGCGCTCCCCAGGGCGGCGCCCAGGGATTGCAGAACGCCGGCCAGGGCGTAAGCATCGTAACCGGCCCGGGCCGCGAGCAACACCCCTTCCCGGTCGGCGGCGAATTCGCCATCGGGCGGCAGCGGCCGGCCCAGGACATCGATCCCCCCGCCCAGCAGCTGGGCCAGGAAACTGGCCTCGTCGCGAGGCCGGCCGGCGGTGGCCATGGGGGCGGCGCGCAGGGCGCGGATGAAAGCCCGGGCGCGGACCTTGGCCATTTCCCGGGCCAGCATTCCGGCGAGCTCGGCCTCGTCGGCCAGGCGCCGGTACAGGCCCCGGGTCAGGAAGACGTAGCCCCCGGGCAGGGCGAAGGCATCGAGGCCACCGTCCTCCAGCACCGCGAACAGCCAGGGGGTGGCGTCCTCCGCCGTCTGGTCGGCGAGCCAGCGCCCCACCCGGTTGACATAAGCCTGCAAGGCATCGTCCGCCACGGGGGGCAGCGCAGTCAGCAGCCGGGCGGCCAGATGGGCGCCGATGCGGGCCTCGTGCTCCGGTCCGAGCCGGTCCAGGGACCAGGCGGTCATGAGGGAGAGGCTGACGCCCTTGGGCACAGGGCCGCCAACCTGTCCTCCATCGTGCTTCTCGCCACCAGCGCAGGCCGGCTCGCGCCGGGACAGGCCGCCGGCGGCAGCGAAGGCATCCGCCGCGCCGGGCGCCAGGCGCTGGGTCGCGAGGATTTCCAGGGCGCGTCGGCCGGCAGAAAAATCCGCCTCCTCCTGGCCGCGGAATCCGGCGATGGCGACGATGCGGGGATTCACCCGGGCTTCCGTGCCGGCCAGGACCGCCCGGGTTTCGCCCAGCACGTCCCGCTGGGCTGCGGGTTCGCCGCGCACGGACAGGACCCGTACCCAAC
>CAZYEY010000266.1:0-22331 GCA_964646585.1 uncultured Thiobacillus sp.
GCCCAACCCTCCCCGCTGGCGGGGAGGGTTGGGGCAGGGAGCTTGAACTCCAGCCGCGCATAGGGTCGCAGCGCCGCGAAGAACCCATCGGGCATGAGGAACAGTTCTTCCGGCGCCAGCAGGGGCCGGTTCTTGTCCCCCTGCATGAGCCTGTGGCGGCTCTGGGTGTCGCGCCAGAAGTTTTCCACCGCCGCCTGGAGGTCGCCGTGAAGCACCAGGGCGGTGTCCTCGGCCAGGTAATCGAACAGGGTCGCGGTGCCCTCGAAGAACAAGGGCAGGTAATACTCCACGCCGCCGGGGGCGAAGCGGTTGGAGACGTCCTTGTAGATCTGACTCTTGGAGGGGTCGCCCTCGAAGCGCTCCCGGAAGCTCTGGCGGAAACGGCTGACGCCGGCCTCGTCCATGGGCACCTCCCGGGCTGGCAGAAGGCGGATTTCCGCCACCTTGTAGAGGGTGCGCTGGGTGTCCGGGTCGAAGGTGCGGATGGATTCGATCTCCTCGTCGAACAGATCGATGCGGTAGGGCAGGGCGCTGCCCATGGGGAAGAGGTCGATGAGGCCGCCGCGCACCGCGAACTCCCCGGGAGAGAGCACCTGGGTGACCGCGTGGTAGCCGGCCTGGGCCAGGCGGGCGCGCAGCTTCTCGCCATCCAGCTTGTCCTTCTCCTTGAGCAGGAAAGCGTGGGCGTTCAGGTAGGCAGGCGGGCACAGGTACTGGGCGGCGGTGGCGGCTGGGGCCACAAGCACGTCCAAGCGGCCCTGGGAGGCCAGCCACAGGGCCGAGAGCCGTTCCGACACCAGGTCCGGATGGGGCGAGATGGGGTCGTAGGGCAGGGTTTCCCAGTCCGGGAACAGGCGAACGGACAGGGCGGGATCGAACCAGGCCACCTCGTCCGCCAGGCGCCCGGCTTCCTGGGCGGTCTGGGTGAGGATCAGCAGGCGGGTGTTCCGGGCGAGTCGGGCGATCACCAGGCTGTCCGCCGAGCCGGGCGGCTGGAATAGCCTGCGGCGCTGGCCGGGTGGCGGGAATGCGGGAAGGGTGGTCATGACGGGGCAATCGAACGAAGGCCGGCATTATCCCAAATACGAAACTGGGCGGCTTCTGTAGCAACAGCGCGGATCCGGCTTCCTTGTTCAGGTTTTTTCGTCGTGCCTATAATCCTTCTACTGCGATGCACAAAACGGAGCCCCCATGCTGATCGAAGTGAAAGCCCCGGAGCTGTCCGAATCCGTCCAGAGTGGTTCCCTGCTGGAGTGGCGCAGGCAGGTGGGCGACAGGGTGGCCCGGGACGAGGTGCTCGCCGATCTGGAAACCGACAAGGTCATTCTGGAAGTGGCGGCGCCGGCGGCAGGGGTGCTCAGGGAGATCCGCATGCCCGCCGGCAGCGAAGTGAAGGCGGGAGATGTGCTGGCTGTCATCGACGCCGAAGCCGGCGCCGAGGTGGCCCCGCCCCCTCCGTCCGGCACGGCCGGGGGGGCGACGCCAGCTGTCATCGTCGAGGCGGATCCCGTGGCCGAGGCCAGGCCGGCTTCCTCGCCCAAGGCCGAGCCCGCGCCGCCAGCGCCCGAGGTGGAGACGAAGCCCGAACCCGCCGTGCCGCCGGCCAGGCCGGTGCCCTGCCCACCCTGCGAGCGGACCTTCGAGCGCAATGAACGGCGGGTGCAGATGACCCGCCTGCGCCAGCGCATCGCGGAACGGCTGAAGGAGGCCCAGAACACTGCGGCGATGCTGACCACCTTCAACGAGATCAACATGCAGCCGGTCATGGACCTGCGCGCCCGCTACCAGGACCGTTTCCAGAAGGAACACGGGGTCAAGCTGGGCTTCATGTCTTTCTTCACCAAGGCGGTGTGCCAGGCCCTGCGCGTCTTTCCGCTGGTGAATGCGAGCATCGACGGGCGCGACATCGTTTATCACGATTATTACGACATCGGCGTGGCGGTCAGTTCCGAACGGGGTCTGGTGGTGCCCATCCTGCGCAACGCCGACCGCCTGTCCTTCGCCGAGATCGAAAAGCAGATCGCCGATTTCGGCCGCCGCGCCAACAGCCTGGAACTCACCCTGGAGGAGATGGAGGGCGGCACCTTCACCATCTCCAACGGGGGCGTCTTCGGTTCCCTGCTCTCCACCCCCATCCTCAATCCGCCCCAGTCCGGCGTGCTGGGCCTGCACAAGATCCAGGACCGGCCGGTGGCGGAGAACGGCCAGGTGGTGATCCGGCCGATGATGTACGTGGCCCTGTCCTACGACCACCGCATCATCGACGGACGCGAGGCGGTGAGCTTTCTGCGCTCGGTGAAGGATGCCCTGGAGGATCCGGCGCGCCTGCTGCTGGAACTCTGATGGACCAACGCCGGGGCATTCCCGGCCCGCATCACAACCTGGGCGTCTGGTAGCAGAGGTTGTTGACGTCGAAGGACAGGCTCATCTGCTCGGCGTTGGGCAGCACGATGTATTTCACGCCGACGAACTCCAAGTTGTTCTTCCAGAACATGGCGAAAACCGCCTTCTCGCCGTTGCTCACCACATGGGTGTTGGAATAGACCCGGGACGGCTGGCCATACTGGGTGTTGTAGTTGTTGACGGTGATGATGAGGCCCTTGAGGGAGGGGCGCACGTCCTGCTCGAAACCCACCAGCTTGCCCTTGCAGAAGCGGAACTGGTAGCGGCGGGCAATGTTGGGGTCGTTGTCGTAGGCCAGGATCACATCGTCCGAAGGTTCCACGATGCGATCGAAGTTCCAGTTGGCGATGAGCTGTTGCTTGACATCGTTCTGGGCCATGCCGCTCTTGAACTCCGCCACCTCGAAGGCGGAAGCCGGCGAGGCCAGGGCCATGATGCTGAAGAGGGGGGCGAGGGCAGGGCGGAACATGACGGGATGAGGGGATGACGGACGCCGCATCTTACTTCAGTTGTCAGGTCTCTTCCTGGTTGCGGCCGGGCAGGCTGAATACCGGCAGGGTCAGGTTCCAGGCGATGGCCGCGAGCCGTAGTCCGGCGATGACGAGCATGCCCAGCGCCGCTGCCAGGGTGCGGTCCAACCAGATTTCCAGCAGCAGATAGGCCAACACCCCGGCGATGGCAGCGGATGCGTACATGCGGCCCTGGCGCAGGATCAGGGGAATCTCGGCGCAGAGCACGTCCCGCAGCAGGCCCCCGGCGACCCCCGTGGAGACGCCCATGATCACCACGATGATGGGGGCATGTCCCAGATTCTCCGCGATCTGGGCGCCGCTGATGCTGAACAGGGCCAGGCCCAAGGCATCGGCATGGAGGATGAGCCGATCCGGAGGGTGGCGGAAGCGGGCGTAGACGATGGTGGCGCCCGCGGCCAGAAGGCAGACGTGGAGGTAGTTCGGATCGGCGATCCAGAACACCGTCCGGTCCAGCAGGATGTCCCGCAGGGTGCCGCCACCCACGGCGGTGACCGTGGCGATGACGGCCACGCCAATCAAGTCCAGGCTGCGTCGTCCCGCCGCCAGGGCGCCGCTGACCGCGAACACCGCGACCCCCTGTGAGTTTGCAATTGGTTTGAGAGCGGATGGGGTGGTTGGGGTATGGCGGAAAGTGGCGTTGTGTCAATGGGTTGGGATGATGCGGCGGGGGTAGGCGAAATGCATGCGGGCTGTGGATAAGTCGGATGCGCGGGATTTTTTGGCAGACGGTTTGCATGCAGCCGTGGACGCGCGCGGCGGCGTTTAAGGGCGTTTGAAACGCCTTTCAGGCGGTCTTTTTGAGCCGCTCGACTTCGGCGCGCAGCTCGCCTAGCGCCCGCTCGATCTCGCGCCGCTTTGCCGTGTCTTGAGCGCGCGCGTATAGCTCGTCGAGCAGGGCGGCGGCGTCCTTCTCGTCCATGTCGGCCAGCAACTGGCCGATCTTTTCCAGGCGGCGGGCGTAGGGCGACGGCCAGGAAGCCGCTTCTGGAGCGGGTTTCGGCAGCATTTCGCCGTCTCCGGTCAACAACCACGTCATGTTAACGCCAGTCGTGGCGATGGCGGCGAGGGCGTCAGATCCTGGCTTGCGTTGGCCTACCTCATAGCCAACAAGAGTCGCTTTTGAAATCCCTGCGCGCTGCGCGAACTCATCCTGCGTCAGGCCGAGCGCGTGGCGCCATGCCTTGATCCGTCCAGAGATGTCGGTGTCGCACTTCATGCGGAAAAGTGCGACGCAGTAAGTGCGCCATCCTTCGACAAAGGATACACAAAACATGGGCACATTGACAAAGTCCATTAGGACACCAGATGAGGTCAAGGCCGACTTCGAGCGTCGCGGAAAAACAATCCGCCAGTTCGCCCGCGAGATCGGCGTCAACGAACGCATCGTCTATGAGGTGCTGCGCGGGCGCTTCAAGGGCAGGCGTGGGCAGGCGCACAAGGCGGCGGTGCTGCTTGGGCTCAAGGATGGGGTGATAGAAGAATGAGCACCTTGTCGATAGACGATGTCGCCAAAGCGATTGATGTATCAAAGCGCGCCGCAGAGCGCCGCGCCCTCCGCGAATCCTGGCCTTACACCGAAGAGACCTGCCGGGGCGGGCGGCACCGGCTCTACGCGCTGCCGACGCTGCCCGTGGATGTGCGTGAGCGCGTGGAGCGCTGGCTGATCGCGCAGCAGGCGGCGGCGATCCAAGGGGAGGCCCTCACCCCCGGCCCCTCTCCCCAAGGGAGAGGGGGGGATTGAGTTGGAGCGTGCCCGTGGCGGCGGGCATTCGAAAGGAGTGTGAACGATGGCCAAAGCGGCTTTGAAGAAGGTTGAAACAGGCGATAAGGCGGCTGAAGCGGCCTTGCCTATCGGGGTGAGGATCGTCGATGGGCATGAGGGCCCGCTCGATGCGGAGACGGTGCGGCTCTTGATCGATGGCTGGCGGATCAAGGGTGAGATGGATGCCTTGCAGGCCCGGCTCGACGAGATCAACGCGCGGCTCATCGAGGCGCATGGCACGGGCGTGGCGCTGATCGCCACCGGCATCTGCCGGGCGTCGATTGCCAGCCGCGAGCGGGTGTCGATCGCGGATGTGGAGCGGCTGCGCGCGGTGCTGGGCTTTCGCTTCACCGATCTGGTCAGGACCGAGACGGTGTACAAGCCCGAGCAGAAGCTCCTGGAGATGGCGGTCGATGGGGACGAGCCCTTGCAGCCGGCGATCGGCGCGTGCCTGAAGATCGGCAAGAGCGAGGGCGTGACGTGGAGGGTGGAGCGATGAACTTCAAATTGGCGGAGGTGGCGCAGGGGGTGGCGTACTGCGCCTGTGACGTGGATTGGCTGGCCAGCCAGGTGCCGTCTCTGGTGCTGCGCCAGGAGCTGAAGGAGACATGCCAGCTGCTGCACCGGCTGGCGCGGTCGCTGGCGCGAGAGGCGGGGGTGAGCATTTATGGGGAGGAGGAGGATGACGATCCGTCAGAAAAACGAGGGCGTGAGATGGCAGGTGACGTGGATAGCCTGACGGCGCAGGCGCTGGCGCTCAGGTGCGCGAATACAGAGCGCAATTGTCTGTGCTGCGGCAAGGCTTTCATGAGTGAGGGTCCGCATCATCGGCTGTGCAATGCCTGCCGCAGGAAGGACGATTACATGCTGTTCGCCGCATGAACCCTGCCCGCGCCCGCGGGCGCGGGCAGGCTTGATGCGATGGAGGCGCACATGAACAGGAAGACGTTGATCGCGCTGGCGCACCTGGCGGCGGCGCAGGCGGGGGCCGATGAGGCGACGCGCCGGGCTGCGCAGAAGAAGGTGACGGGGGTGGCGTCCTGCCGTGACATGGACGAGGCGGCGCTCATCCGTCTGATCCGCTACTGGCAGCGCTGCGGGGCGCGGGTGCGGCTGCCGCGGCGGCCGGAGGATGCGTCTTCCGACCGGGCGCCACTGATCCGGAAGCTCGCGGCGCAGTGCCATGCGCTCGCGCGGCCGTATCCGGCCTATGCGCTGGGGGTGCTCAAGCAGATGGGCTGCGCGGTGGATCGCATCGAGTGGGTGCCCTCTCCGATGCTCAGGAAGGCGGTGGCGGCGCTGGCCTATCAGCAGAAGCGGGAGAAGAAGGCATGAGGCTGCGATGCCCGGTGTGCCATGCGGAGGCGGCGCTGGAGGCGTGGGTGGAGGATGAGGCGGCGCGGGAGCTGTTTGGGCTTTTGGCCAGCCTGCCGCCTGGGCTTTCCCGCGCACTGGTGGGGTATTTGGGGCTGTGGCGGCCGGCGAAGCGGGCGCTGGCCTGGGATCGGGCGCTGAGGATCGCGCGCGAGGCGCTGCTGGCGCATGCCGATGGCGCGGTGCTGGAGGCGGCGCTGGTGGAGACGGTGGAGGCGCTCAGGACCAAGCGCGACGCCGGGGATGGGCGGCCGCCTGCCGGGCGGTGTGGGTGGAGGCGCTGTGGCCGGGCCGCGCGTGGGCGCAGGCGCTGGATGAGGCGCGCATCGCCGAGGCGTTCCGGTTGCTGGCGCGGCGCTCGCCGACCAGGTGGTGAAGCTGAGCCAGGCCGGCCTGCCCATCCCGCAATCCTTCGTGCGGGAGCGCTTTGGCATCCCCGAGGCTGGCGATGGCGAGGCGGTGCTGAGTGTCGCACTGCCCGCAACGAGCGCCGCGCAAGCCCGCGCCGTGCCCGCATTGCATGAGACGCGCGACGCCCATGCGCAGGCCGATCAGGACATCGAAGCCCAGGCGCCGGACCTCATGGCCGGCCGGATGGAGATCGAGACCGAAGCCGCCTGGGCCGGGATCATGGACCGCATCAAGGCGCTGGTGGACGAGGCCGACAGCCTGCCGGCCTTGCGCGACGCCCTGCTGGCCGCATTCGGCGACCTGCCCACCGAGAAACTGGCCGAAGCCATGGCCATGGGCTTTGCCGCCGCCGACTTGGCCGGGCGGTTCGCGGTGGCGGGGGAGAGCGATGGCGGATGAGGCCGATGTGCCAGCCGATCCTGTAGGTTGGGCTGCGAAGCCCAACGCCTGGGCGAGTTGCGTTGGGTTGCGTTGGGCTTCGCAAGCTCAGCCCAACCTACGCGACTGCCGCGACGACTGGGAGCGCGACCGTGCCCGCCGCCCGCGCTGATCTCGCCTTCGCCCTGGGCCGACCGTTCGACGAGCAGGTGGCCTTCTTCCGCGGCAAGCTCGGCAACCTGGTGCCCACCGCCACCTGGCGCGACATCATGAGGAGCGCCCACGACACCGCCTTCATGGTGGCCGGCGCGGCCAAGGCCGACCTGCTGGCCGATCTGGCCGGGGCGGTGGACAAGGCCATTCATGACGGCGAAGGGCTGCAAGCCTTCAGGAAGCGCTTTGGCGAGATCGTCGAGCGCCACGGCTGGACCGGCTGGACGGGCTCGGAATCCAAGGCCGGCACGGCCTGGCGCACGCGGGTGATCTACCGCGCCAACATGGCCGCGAGCTACGCCGCCGGGCGGCTTTCGCAGCTCCGGCACTTCCCGCTGTGGATCTATAAGCACTCCGGCGCGGAGCACCCGAGGCTACAGCACAAGGCGTGGAACGGCCTCACCCTGCCGGCGGATCACGAATTCTGGAAGACCCACTATCCGCCCAACGGCTGGGGCTGCGGCTGCCGGGTGGTGGGCGTGTCCAGCCCCGAGGCGGCCAAGCGCCTGGGCGGCGACCCCGATTACGACGCGCCGCCGGACGGCTGGGATGTGCCCGATGCCAAGGGGCGGCTGCCGGGGATCGATGAGGGATGGGATTACATGCCGGGGGGGAGCGTGCGCTGCATCGACGCCCATGCGGCAGGCTGGCTGCGGCGCTGCATTGACTTCAGGCTCGTGGACTGGATCGCCGACAAGGCAGGGAAACTGCCGCACGCGCTGGGTGCTGGTCTATTGCGCTACATCGTTGTCCGGGTCTTGCCGGTTTGGGCGGAGGCCCCCAAAGAGTCGTTGCCACTCGTGCGTCTGCCGGATGCGGATGTTGCGCGGCTTGATGCGAAAGTCACGATTGCCCGTATATCGGCGATCACCTTCGATAAGCAGAAAAAGGCGCACGGCGAGCTTGGCATCGAAGATTACCTGCGCGCGCAGGACGTGATCGACGACGCCGACATCAAGGACTTGCAGGACAACATTGACCGTGACCGGAAAAAGACCGGCACCAAGAGTCTGGTCTACGTGCGACTGGATGAGCGTGGAGGCCATGTGCTGGTGGTCAAGGCCACGCTGTCGGGCAAGGGTCTGTGGGTGACGAGCTATCGCAAGCTGCCGCGCGCTGAGGCCGAGCGCGACTCGGAAGTCGCCCGCCTGCTGCGCGGCGCCGGGAGAAAAGGGTGAGGCAGCGCCTGGTCTGCCTCGCGGGACTGGCGCACCGGGCTCCCGGCTCCGGTGACGAGACTTATAAGGCTCCAGGCAAGCCCGCAGCAAGATGCCGAGGAGATTTTGCCGCCAGCCCTTGGGGCAAGCATAGCCTACCTAAGCCCGCGCCTCAAAGCGCGCCTGCCCGCGCGCGGCGCCAGGATTTCCAATCACGAACGAGCTGAAAAACCATCATGACGGATTACGAAAAACGCCTCCTCGCCGATGGCCGCGCGGTGCTGTATCGCGGTGATAGCCTGGAACTGCTGCGGGCAGGGCTGCTGCCGAAATGGGACGCGCTGGTGTCAGATCCTCCATACGGCATCGGATTCGTGCTCGGGAATGGCGGCAAAAGAAATTTTTCGAACACGCACCATGACCCCATCATCGGCGACGACAGGCCGTTCGACCCGCGCCCATGGACGGAGGCGACGGGAGATCGACCTACCGTCCTGTTCGGCGCCGACCACTACAAGACCCGGCTGCCCGAAGGAGGGCGCTTCATCTGCTGGGACAAAAGCTGCGGACAAGGCGTGGCAGCCTGCTTCGTGGATGCGGAGTTTGCCTGGACCAACCGGCGCAACCCGCGCTGCATCGTGCGGCATTTCTGGATGGAGTCGTCCGCCCCGGTGACCTCCTCGTCCAGCGGGTCCACTGGCAAGAGTCCGGCACCAGCGACAGCGGCGCAAGGCGTCCGTATTTTCGGACGGCTCAGGCTCCAGGGGTGACGCCATCCGGGACGGCGCTGCCCGGGTTCGCCTCGACCGCCTCTTCCCCGCAGTACATCGATTCGTTCAAGTCCATCGCCGTGGCCTCCCCAACCTTCCTGGCGGCCCACTGGTCCCACTCTCCTGGGGCGCAGGGGGGGCACGCCAACGTCACCCTCCCCGGCTCGGGCTTCGATGCCGCCCTGTACCTGCGGCCCGCTTTCCAGAACGCCTCGACGACCGGCACGGTGACGCTGTACCACGCGAGCCTGTGGCTCTACCGTGGAGGCCTGTGACATGCGCGCCATGACCCGTAGGTTGGGCTGGCAAGCCCAACGCCAAGGGATCGTTGGTGGTGTTGGGCTTCGCTGGGCTCAGCCCAACCTGCTCGGTGTGAATGAGGTGTTGACGTGAGCAGCGCCAATCTGAACATCAAGGTCACGACAGACGCCATTCAGTCCGTCGAGACTTTCGCGCGGCTCAAGCGCGAAGGTAAGGCGCTCAAGGAAGGCTACGAGCAGGCCACGGCGGCGGTGGCGCAGGCGGCCCGCGCGCTGCGCGCGAACCCAGGTGATGCGAAGCTGGCTAAGGAGTTCGAGCGTCTCAAGAATGCCGCAAGACAGGCAAAGTCGGCTTTCCTGGACAACCAGCAGGCCACGGAAGGCTTGCGTCGGTCCTTGCGCGAGCAAGGCGTGTCGGTGCGCTCCCTGGCGGCGGATTACGCGCGGCTCAGGCAGGCCCAGGCTCAGACGAAGAACACCAGCAGCCCGAGCATGGCCAGCGGCAGCAGGCCGACGAACAGCAGCGTGTCCACTATCGACCAGGATGGTCTTTCGCGCATCGAGGGTTCCGTTGACCGGTTGACGAAGAAGATCGGCTTGATGGGCCATGTTAGTGCGGCGGTCTTCGCGGCGCAACACCACCTGCTGCCCTATCTGGGCACCCTTGGACGGGTGTCGGATGAGTACGCCAAGTTCAACGCGCAATTGATGCTGGCCACGAAAAACGGCGGCGATCTGGCGGCGGCCCAGGCCGACGTGGCGCGCATCGCCCGCGCGGCCCAGTCCGGCATCGCGGAGACGGGCAGCCTGTATGCCAGGCTGTACGCCAGCGTCAATCGGCTGGGCCTCTCCCAGGGCGAGGTGGCCAAGGTCACCGAGACCGTGGCCCTGAGCCTGCGGGTATCCGGGGCCACCGCCGCCGAATCGGCCTCGGCCATCCTGCAACTGTCCCAGGCGTTCGGCTCCGGCGTGTTGCGCGGCGAGGAATTCAACGCGGTCAACGAGGCCAGTCCGCGGCTCATGCAGGCGCTTGCCGACGCCATCGGCGTGCCGCGCGGCGAATTGCGCGGCATGGCGGAACAGGGGCAGCTGACCGCCAAGGTGCTTGCCCTGGCCCTGCCAAAGGCGCTCGGGCAGTTGCGCGCGGAGGCGGAGTCCATGCCCCAGACCATCGGCGGCGCCTTCACCAATCTGCGTAACGAATTCACCCTGCTGGTGGGCAGGATCGGCGAAGGCACCGGGGGGTTCGCACGGTTCGCCGCGCTGGTCAACGGACTGGCGGACAACCTGACCACCGTGCTGGGCGCGGCATCGGCCGGCCTGACGGCCTATTTCGCCCTGTGGCTGGGGGGCATCGCCAAGACGCGCATCGCCGAGGCGGCGGCGAACCAGGCCAGGCTGGCCGAGACGGCCCGCCAGGCGGCGGCGGAGGCGGCGGGCGCGGCCACCTCTGCGGCGTCGGCGTCGCGGGTGGCGCTGGGCCTGCGCACGGTGTTGTCCCTGCTCACCGGGCCGGTGGGCATCGCGGTTTCAGTGGGCCTGGCGGCGGCGGCCTGGCTCGGCTTCCGCGACAAGGGGGCGGATGCCCTCGATGCGGTGATCGAGCGGCAACGCAAGCTGCTCAGTCTACAGAACAAGACCGAGCCGGAGCGCAAAGCCGCCACCGACCCGCGCACGGCCGAGCTCGATGCGGCGGAGCAGGTGCTATCCGAACTCAAGGATCGGGCCGCGAGTCTGCGTCAGAAGCTGGACCGAATGATGCGCGGCGGCGCGACGGAATATTTCATCGCCCCGGTGCGGGAGGATCTGGCCAGGACGACGGAAGCGCTGGTGCTCGCCCAGCAGGGCATCGCCGCGGAGCGCTTGAAGATCCGGAGGGATATCGAGGAGAACGTCAAGGCCGAGGCCGAGCGGGACGGATTGTTGAAAAAAGCGCTGGAGAATGCCGGGGTGAAAACCGGCTCGAAGGGCGGCTTCGCCTCCATGCTGGATATCGAGAAGGAGGCGATCTCCAGCCAGATGAAGACCATCCTGGCGGAGTTGACAAAAGTCCACGAGGCGGCGGCCAATCATGTGGAATCCATCATGAAGCGCCGCGCCGATGCCATTGAGAGACAGGCCCGGTTCGAGGCGGAACTTCTCTCCGGGCTCAAGGCGAATCCAGGGGAGGCGACATACGCAGACCTGGACGCGTCCATGGCAAGCGCGCGCCAGGCTGCCGTGTCTGGAAATCCGGAGGACGCATTGAAGCAGGTCGAGGCCATGCGAAATGTCCTGCTGGCCATGAAAGAGGCTGGGGATGCGTCTCTGGCCGTGCTCTCCGGACTGGCGAAGGAAATGTCCGGAATCGAGAACATGGCCATCGACCGCCTTGAGAAAAAGGCCGAGTCCGATCGGGATGCCGCCCTCGGTGAACTGATCAGGATGCAGGCCATCGCCAGGGATCTGGAGGCCATCAAGGTCGGCATCGACCAGGCAGCGGCCCAAGCGGCGCTGAAGACCACGCAGGATAGGTTGCAGGCCATGGCTGATGCCAACCCCATCCTGCAACGGATCATCGTCAGGGCCGACAGTGAAGCCCTGATCGCCTATAACGATCCCTATAAGAGGGCGTCCGGTCAGAAACCGGACGGATTCGCCGCCGGAGGCCTCATCACCGGCCCCGGGTCCGATACATCCGACAACATCCTGGCATGGCTTTCGCCAGGGGAGTTCGTGGTGCGGGCTGATGCGGTGCGGCGCTGGGGCGTGGCGGCCCTGTCCGCCATCAACGCGGGCATCGCGCCGCGCTTCGCCGCGGGCGGCCTGGCGGGCGCCGCCATGAACGCCATGCCAGCGCGCGCCGAGCCTCACTTCCCAAGCCTGGGCCGCATCGACATCGGCATCGACGGCAGCGTCCATCCTGTCCTCGCCACGCCAGACGTGGCCGACCCCTTGATCCGTGCCGCCAGAAAGCTCGGGAGAAGGCCATGACCGCGTACCGCGATCTCATCATCGGCGGAATCGAAATCCCCACGCATGCCCTGATGGACGGGTTTACCCAGGATTACGAGGAGCTGGCAGGCATCTCGGCGCGGCGGACCCTGGCCGGCTCACTGCTCATCCAACGGGCCTGGCCCCTGGACCGCAACTACCTGTTGCGCACTACCATTTCCGGCGGCGGCTCCATGCCGCCCCCGCTGGATCAACTCGACCGCGGCAGCGTCCACGAGGTGTCGTGTGCCGAGGCACGCATGATCGCCGCCCAGGTTCCGGTCATCGCTCTGCCCGCCGGACGCCGCTCGGACGGCGCCCACGCCCCGCGCGGCCACGCCCTGGTGGACGGCGAACTGGTGGAGACCAGCGTCGTCATGAGCGGCGATACGGCCATCCTGGCCCCGGTGTCCGGTGCCCAGCAATATCAGGTGCGCTACTGGCCCCGCTTCACGGGATTCATCACCCACAAATCCAGTGGCGATCCATGGCAGGCCAGGCGGACATGGAGCCTGACCATCGAGGAGAAAGAATAAATGCCAGCCGTATTTGACATTCCGCCTCGCGCGCCATTCTTCATCCTGCGTAACGATGTGTCCGCGGGCCTCATAGGGGCCATCTCGGATAGCGACACCTCCGTCAATGTGGACATTCCGATCGAGGCTCTGGGATGGGACCTGATGAACGGCGACATGCGCGCATTCGCCACCTTGAGGGAAGGCGGCAATGCCGAGGTGGTCATCATCACCTCGGCAAGCGTACTGATGGCCGGGGTATCCACAACCCTCAGCATCACGCGGGGCGCGGATGGCACTATGGCGCGGGGATTCACCTCCGCAGCCAGGTTGAGCCTGAACGCCAATGCGGGCCTGCTGGGCCAGTTCGCCGGTCTGCCCATGGCCGCGATCATCGGCGGAAATGACAACAACCGTTACGGGGTATATGGCAACGCCATAACCGAGGCGGTAATCGCCAATGCCTCCGGACTGGCCTACATCCATCTGCCGATAGCATCCCCGGAATGGAGACGGGCAACCATCGTGATGCGAAACCAGACCGCCGGATTTCCGTACATTTCGTGGGTCTCCGATTTCGGCGTGTCATGGGCGGGCGGCATCGCCCCGGCCTTCGGCAGCGCGGTGAATTGCATCCTGGCGGAAATTTACAATTTCCACATGAAGGAGGTGCTGCTAGGCCGCTGGTGGGGATTCCACGTGTGAGCATCAACGCCGCGCCCATCAACGCCGCGCCCATCGTCGGAAGCGCGTCCGTCGGGACCACGGGACAGGCCGCCCTGCCCATCTCCCTGTCGGTGTTCGATACGCGCATCGCGCGCATGCCCATGCGCCTTGCCGTCGGATTCAGGGCCGGCCGCATCGGCGCGCCGGTGTCGATCCATGTTCGGACGACGGCCAGGGCGGCGGCCGCGTTCGCCATCCGGATATCCGGACGTGGCGTGGCTGCCGCCCCGGCGCGCGTCAACGCGCCGGAATACGAAGTGGCGCGCCGGGCCCTGGATGGCCTGGGACAGGGATGGCGGGCGCAAGGCATATTCATGGAGCAGGCTACTGGACAACCGGGCCGCGCCCGCGCCGTCTCCGGCGATCTCGTCAACCGCTGGGTCCAGGACATCACCACGACCTATGAACTGACCCTGACTGCCATGGCAAGCCAGGCCGCATACGGCACCCTGGACGACGCAAGAAACGCCCACCTGAGCTACGACTACGACGAGGACGCCTGGACGGCGGAAGGCCGGATCGTCCAGAAGACCGCGCCGGACACGATCCCGGAAACGGAAACCCAGGCCGCCCTGGAAACCCTGCTGATGATGGCCCGCCGCGACATCCTGTCCAGCCATCGCGGCCACCGGGTACGCTTTCTCACCGCCCTGGACCCCGCCCTGGACGTGGCCCATTCCTACCGCGTCGATGCCGCTGACGTGACGGTCGCCGGCAAGGCGCGCAGCGTGGCCCCGGTAGCGACCGCTGGCGCTGCGGCGGCTGCCGGCATGGCGGCGAGCGATGAGGCGGATGCATCTTGGCTTTCAAAACTGGCGCGAAGCAAAAACATGGCCAACATGAACAGGCAGGATGTGATTGACGCCGCGAAAGCCGCTGGTGCCACGCGCGTTTCCGAGCGTACTGCCGATCTTGTCATTGAGGCTGCGAGGGGAAGTCTTCAGCCGATCAGCATCAAAGTCGGGCCGGTGACCCTTACGGAGGGCGATGGTCTATCGCGAGGCTATTATTACATGGCCGCCAACGAGGACAGGGTTGCCGACATCATGCGTACTCTCAACCTCAAGCCTGGCGACGATCCGATCGGCAACATGAACGCGGTCATCGAGAAGTGGCGAAAGATGCCCGCGCGGCGTGAGGGCGACAGGGTGATCTTCGGCAAGGTCATGCCAGGCCAGCGAGCCACCGGCCTATTGCTTGACAAGAACGGTGAACCGGCAACGATGTTCACCATCATCTACGGAGGCCAAAAATGACAAGGGCGACCTTCAAGGTCGCCCTCGGTGCGGCAAGCCTGCTGCGTTTAAAGCAAGTCCCGGATTTTCTCCGAATGAGCGTCAATCATCCGTTTCCAGAGGGACGCTCACAGCCTGGATTTCTCCAACTACACCGGGCCGGCCCCGGACTCGTCACGTAAACAATGTAGGACACTCGCCCCATGACCGTCAAGCTCCCCGACCCCGTTCACCCGCAGGCCGACACCCAGCTGTCGCAAATCACCAATCTCTTGAGCGGTGGAGATATTCCGCTGCCCGATGCGCCCGCGCCGGAAGTCGCCCGCGACGGCTTGCCAACGGTGGACGATCCGTTTGCCCCGGTCAACGCAGACAGCGGCGAGCCCGTGCAGGTGGCCGGACTGGGCCTCAAGGAGATGGCGAAGAAGATCGGCAGTAAGATCAAAAGCGCTACCGGCAGCCTGGACAAGGCGGCCAGCGCGGCGACCCCACCCGCGCCGCCTCCCGCGCCGAAACCCAAGCCCAAGAGCTTGCAGGAAATCAAGCAGGGCGTGATGGAACGCGCCGCCAGGCTGCCACCCGAGCCGGACGCCATGCAGCAGGCGCAGCGCATGAAGACGCGCGCCGACACCCCGGATCCCATGAAGCCGCCGGTCGAGCCCGGGCGCACCGAGTGGCGCAACTTCCGCTCCGACAAGTTGCAAGTGCCGGACGACATCACGCGCCTGATCGACGACGTGGCGGAGAAGAATCAGGGATTCAAGGAGGCGCGGCGCGGGGTGGTTTCGCACGCGCAGACGGCCACCGAGTCGCAGCAGTACGGGCTGGAAGACCTGCTCAGACGCAAACCCGCAGAAGCCTGGAACGCCGCCCAGTTGACCGCCGGGCGAGACATCCTGCTGGAACTGTCCACGCGCATCGACAAGGCCGCCAGGCACGTCGCCAGCGGAGCGGCATCCGCCGAGGACATGCTCGCATTCCGCCAGATGCTCGCCCAGCACGCGGCCGTGCAGGAGACCTTGCAGGGGGCGGTGGCCGAAGCCGGGCGCGCGCTCAACATCATGAAAGCGGCATCCGCCCCCGCCGGCAGACTCCGCTCCAGGCAGGTGCTCGACGCCCTGGACGAGCTGGGCGGCGAGGACACCGCGCGCAAACTGGCCGAGCTGGTGCTGGACGCCGGGGGCGATGCCGCCAGGATTGCCCGCATCACCCGCAAAGGCGCGCTGGCACGCGCGAACGACACGCTTCTCGAGGTCTGGATCAACGGCCTTTTGTCCGGCCCGAAGACGCACATTGTCAATTCCGTTTCCAATAGCCTGGTCGCGTTGACCCAAATTCCAGAGCGGGCGCTGGCCGGGGCTGGGCGCAAAGTGGCGCAGGCGTTCGGGGCTGGCGATGGCGTGGAACTGGGAGAATCCGGCGCCATGATTTACGGCACGCTGGCCGGCATGAAGGACGGGCTGCGTTCCTTCGCGCGAACCATGAAGACCGGCGAGCCGTCCGACATCATGCAGAAGATCGAGTATGCCGACCGCAAGGCGTTCACTTCGGACAACCTTGGCGTCGATCCGGAATCCATGACCGGCAAGGCGCTCGACCTGCTCGGGGAATACTACGTGCGGATGCCGGGGCGTCTGCTGCAGGCAGAGGATGAATTCTTCAAGGCCATTGGCTACCGGCAGGAACTGCACGCCCAAGCCTGGCGCCAGGCCAGCCGCGAGGGGCTGACGGGCGATGCCTTCCGCGCGCGGGTGGCGGAACTGGTCAACGACCCCACGGAAGAGATTCACATCGCCGCAGAACAGGCCGCCCGCTACAACACCTTCACCGAAAGCCTGCGCGGCGAGAACTGGATCGAGACGGTGGGACAGGCCGGGCAGAAGCTGGCCAGCCTGCCGCTGGGGCGCTACGTGATCCCGTTCATCAAGACCCCCACGCGCATTGCCGAATACACCCTGGAGCGCACGCCACTGGCGCCAACGCTCAAGACCTTCCGCGACGACTTCGCCGCCGGTGGCGCGCGTCGCGACCTCGCCCTGGCGCGCATGGGGCTGGGCAGCACGGTTTCTGTCCTTGTTGCTGCCGAAGCGGCAAGCGGACGCATCACCGGCGGCGGCCCCGCGGACGCCAAAGTGCGGGAGGCCATGATGGCGAGCGGATGGCGGCCTTACTCCATCCTGATCGACGGCAAGTATTACAGCTACAACCGCCTGGACCCCGTAGGCGCGCTGATTGGCGCCGCCGCCGACGCGGCGGACATCAAGAGATACGCCGAAGAGGGCGAAAGCCAGGAGCACATCGCCGCCGCCGTGGTCATGGGCTTTGCCAATTCCATGACCAACAAGACCTACATGCAAGGCCTCGCCGAGCTGCTCGACGTGCTGGGCGATCCGGACAACGAGAAAAAGCTCTCGCAGTACTTGTCCAGGCAGGCATCGGGCTTTGCGCCGGCCTGGCTCAACTTCCTCCGCCAAAGCACGGACGACACCGTGCGCGAGCCGGTGCGTTCCGACGATGCGCTTGGCATGACCATCCAGACGTTCAAGAACCGCATTCCCGGACTCTCGAAGGACGTGCCGCCGAAGCTCGATTTCTGGGGCGAGCCGGTGGTAATGGAATCCCCGCCACTGTCGCCGGTGACGTGGGCAACCGCGAAGGACGACCCGGAGACCAGTGAGATTATCCGCAACCGCATCGCCATCGATCGCCCACGCGCTGTGGTGCAGGTGCCGCTGGCCAATGGATTCTCCGCAGCGGTGGACCTCAACGCCCTGGACCACTCCGGATGGATTTATCACGACTACCGGCAGGCAGTCGGGCGCATCGCCAGGCGAAATGTGGCCGATCTGATGCGCTCGAACGGCTGGGACGCCGCCAGCGAGGGGCCGGAAGGCGAGAAGGCCAAGCTGATCCGCGATGCCTTCACCGATGCCCGCCGCGAGGCGCTGCTGGAGATCATGGAGGCGAGACCGGAGATCGAACAGGCCGCGCTGCTGGAACTGGACAACCCGAAGTCGAAGGGGACGATGCCTTTGCCTGCGCACATGAGGTAACCCATGCGACCCGACCAATACGACAAGCTGCAGGCGCTGTCGGAGCGCCTGACCGACGTATTCCTCGACGAGGCCGAGCCGGAGAAATGGCCTGGGCACAATATCGAGCCGGGCGCGATGGATCAGCAGACGCGCGGCGACCGCTACTGGTGCAAGAAGAACGCCGTCGCGACGCTCTCGCTGATTGGCCGCATCGCTGACCTGTTCCAGAAGCAACGCGCCGCTGGCAATGGGTCTGCTGCGGCAGAAGAGGACGCCATGCTCGACGCAGAGATCAATGCCGCCGAGAAGGAGGCCGCCAAGCTGCTCGACCAACTTCAGCGCAACCTCAAAAAGACGGCATTCGACAAGCGCGTGCATGGCAAGTCGTGAAGTCAACTTCCTCGCGTTTTTCCTGATCTGGGCGAAGCTGCAGGGCTGGAAAGTCCCGCTGCTGCACGTCCGCATCTGCCAATGGCTCGACACCTGCGACGCCCGCGTGCGCGTCCTGATGGTCGAGGGCCGCGACTACCGCGTCGAAGGCAACGAGGTCGTCTTCGACGACCCGCCCGGCGACGTGCTTGATATCTGCGCCGGCTGCGCTTGGCCGGAACGCTTCACCCGCGAGGAAATCGCCATCAAGCGGCAGGAGACGCGCACGCTCAACGCATGGGACTCGCAATACCAGCTTGAAGCCAAGCCGATCAGCGATATCCGTCTAGACCCGGCCCGCATCATCCCCTACGACTGCGACCCCGTGATCCGCATAGCGAATGGCGAGGTAGGCATGTGGCTCGGCGCGACCCGCATCGTTGGGGCCGTGGCCTACTGGGATTGCTCGCTCGGCAAGATCAAGTCCGACGCATCGGCATTCACGCTGCTGCTCACCGACGCGCTCGGACAGCTCTATTGGCACGTCTCCCAGGGGCTGACCGGGGATTTGGCGGTCAAGTGTGGTCCCGCTCAGCTCTTGAAGCGGGAAACCGCGCTGTAGAGGCCGTCGGCCAGTTTCCGCAGCTCCTGGACCGTATGGTCGGATTGTTCGATGGCGTTCTCGGTGTGGACGGCGAAATCGGCGAGCCGGTTCAGGTTCCCGGCGATGCTGCCGCTGGCCTGGGATTGTTCCCTCATCGACGCGGTGATCTCGTCCACGCCCTGGCGGGCACCCAGGACGGCGCTGTGGGCCTGATCGACGATGGCGGCAACCTCGCCGCTGCGCTTGGAGCTCTCCACCAGGGCGGACTCGCCCTTGCGGATGGTGGCCTCCACTTGGCTGGAATTGGATTCCAGTTCCGAAGTGACCTTGTTGATCTCATTGGCGTATTGGGCGGTCTTCTCTGCCAGCTTGCGGACCTCGTCCGCCACCACGGCGAAGCCCCGGCCCTGTTCTCCGGCCCGGGCCGCCTCGATGGCGGCATTGAGGGCCAACAGGTTGATCTGTTCGGCGATGTCCTTCACGTGCTGGGTAGCGCCGATGATGCTCTGGGTGCTGTTCAGGAACTGGCCCACGGAGCCGGCCATCTCGTGGACTGCCTGCTGCACGCCGGCCATGGCGCCGGAAAGCTGGCCCATCATGGCAAGGCCCTTGTCCGAGTATTCCGCGCTCTGGGCGGAGACTTCCTTGACCCGCTCGGCGCCGTCGGCCACCGAGGCGATGCTGCTGGTCATCTCGTCCACCGCGGCGGCAGTGGAAGTCAGCGCGGCGGTCTGTTCCGTGCTCGCCGCCCGCAGGCTGGAGGAGGACTGGGACAGGTTGGTGGAGAGATTGTGAAGCTGGGCGGCGTTGGCCTTGATGTCGCTCACCATGGTTTGCAGATTGCCCATGAAGGTGTTGAAGGCGGCGGAGACCCGGCACAACTCGTTGTCGCCCTGGACGTTCAGGCGGGCGGTCAGGTCGCCTTCGCCCTGGGCCAGCGCTTCCAGGGAGGACCCCAGGAGATTGATCTGGTGCAGGATGTTGGCCACGATGGCCGAGGCGAGGGCCAGGCCCACCACCACTGCCAGGGCGCTGAGGACGAGGGCGATCCGCTGGGCGCGGGTGGTGCTCTCCTGCATTTCCTTTTCCCGGGCCTCGATGGCGGCCTTCTGGTCTTTGATGCTGTCCACCAGGATCTGCCGCATCTCCCGCCAGGTGGGGGTCTCATCCTTGTTGAGCTGGGCCTTCGCCTCCTCGATCTGCCCGTTCTTGACCTGGTCCTGGATGGCGGCTTGCAGACCTTTCTGCTTCGCCCGCAACTGGCCGATCCTGGCGATCACCTCGGAATGGGCGGTATTGCCTTTCACCAGTTCGCCGGTGTCGCTGAGCAGGGCGTCCATGTCCTTGCTGGCTTTGTCGAAGTTCTGATAAGCCTTTGGGTTGCCGGGGTCCAGGAGGATGTTGCGCAGGGCCTGGCCCATTTGCAGGCCGTTGGCGTAGAGCTCGGTGTAACTCAGCAGCAGCTTCTGGTCCTGGGAGATGAAGCTGTTGAATTCCGCCTTGGCCCGGTTCAGGGCCTGATGGGACACGAATGCGGAAACGAGGAAGAGGCTGAATACGGCGACCAGCAAGAATATGAGTTGAGAACGCACCTTGTATTGACGCAGGTTGAGCATGCTGGTCTCCGTTCGTAACGAGTTCATGGGTGTCACAGTTCCGTTATCGGACGGAAGCAGTGGAATCTCAATGAAGATTCAGGGGCTGTTCCCGAATCCTCCGGCGCCCGGCGTCTCCAGCACAAACACGTCCCCGGCCTCAAGATCGAAGGCGGCAATCCCTTCCAGATCCAGGCGGCCGCCTTTGGCGCGCTCGATCCATTGCCGTCCCACCCGGCCGGGCTTCCCGCCCGCCAGTCCAAAGGCCGCCACCCGTCGGCGCAGGGCCAGAAGATTGCCCTGCATGGGGGCCAGGAAGCGGAGC
Organism: uncultured Thiobacillus sp.; assembly: GCA_964646585.1. GTDB lineage: Bacteria > Pseudomonadota > Gammaproteobacteria > Burkholderiales > Thiobacillaceae > PFJX01. Next base: position 20,639 of record CAZYEY010000266.1, read on the forward strand.
CGGCGGATCACCCCGTCGCCGCCCCGGTGGGCACCGTCGCCGCCGGAGCCGTGGCGGATGGCGAAACGTTCCACGCGGACGGGGAAGTTCAATTCCAGCACCTCCACGTCGGTGAGCCGTGAGTTGGTCATGTGGCTGTGCACCGCCGAGGCGCCGGCGAAGCCGGGCCCGGCGCCGGCGCCGCCGCATACCGTCTCGTAATACTGGTGGCTGCCGTCGCCAAAGCTGAAGTTGTTCATGGTCCCCTGACTTGCCGCCAGGGCGCCCAGGGCGCCGTAGAGGGCATCGACGATGTTCTGGGAGGTCTCCACATTGCCGGCCACCACGGCGGCGGGAGGAGACGGGTTGAGCAGGCTGCCGGCTGGCAGGCGGATGTCCAGGGGACGCAGCACGCCGGCGTTGAGGGGGATGTCGTCGTCGATGAGGGTGCGGAACACGTACAGCACCGCCGAATGGGTGATGCTGGCGGGGGCATTGAGATTGCCGGGCTGCTGGAGGCTGGTGCCGGTGAAATCGAGATGGGCGCGGCAAGCCGTGTGGTCGATGCGGATGGCGACCCGGATGCATAGACCCCCATCCAGCTCCAGTTCGAAGGCGCCATCCCGCAAGCGGCCCAAGAGGCGCCTCACTGCCGCCTCGGCGTTGTCCTGGACGAAGCCCATGTAGGCCGTTACCGCCTCCGCGCCCACTTCGTCCTCCAGTTCCCGTAGCAGGCGCTGGCCCAGGGCATTGGCGGCCACCTGGGCCTGGAGGTCGGCGATGTTCTGGTCCGGGTTGCGGGCGGGATGGGGATGCCCCGCCAGCCAGGCGCGCACTGCGTCTTCCAGGAAGCGGCCGTCGCGCGCCAGCAGCAGGCCGTCGGACAGGCAGCCTTCCTCGTCGATGGAACGGCTCTCAGCGGGCATGGAACCCGGGCTGATGCCGCCCACATCGGCATGGTGGGCACGGGAGGCCACCACATAGCGCAGCGTTTCGCCCGCCCCGTCGAAGATGGGGGTGACCACGGTGATGTCGGGCAGGTGGGTGCCGCCGGCATAGGGGGAGTTGATGAGGTAGGCGTCTGCTGGGCGCATGGCCGGGAAGCGATCCAGGATGGCCCGCACCGAATCGCCCATGCTGCCCAGGTGCACGGGGATGTGGGGGGCGTTGGCGATGAGATTGCCGGTGGCGTCGAACAGGGCGCAGGAAAAATCCAGCCGCTCCCGGATGTTCACCGAGCGGGCCGTGTTCTGCAGCACCCGGCCCATGTCCTCGGCGATGCTCATGAAACGGCGGTTGAACAGGCTGAGCCAGGCGGGATCCGGGCGGTTGGGATCGGGCCGGCGCCGGGAAAAATGGCCGGCCGTGAGCAGCAGGTCGCCCCGGGCGGTCATCTCCGCCCGCCAGCCGGGCTCCAGCACCAGGGCGGAGCCGGCTTCCACGATGAGGGCCGGGCCGTCCAGGATCTGGCCCACGGCCAGGTCTTCCCGCCGGTAGAGGCCGGTTTCCCGCCAGGCGCCGTCCAGGTGGACCGGGCGGCGGGCGAAAGGGCGGGCGTCCGTGGCCGCGCGGACGGGGTGGATTTCGGGCTCGCCGCCCCCATCCCGGGTCTCGATCTCGATGGCGGCGCAGACCAGGGGCCGGCCGGGATCGGCGAAGCCGAAGCGGGCCTGGTGCTGGGCATGGAAGGCCGCCGCCCGGTCCACCTGGACGG
>CAZYEY010000267.1:0-3384 GCA_964646585.1 uncultured Thiobacillus sp.
GCTGGGGAGGACCTGAGCCACACCGGGAATGGTCAACACTCGCCGTGGCATCACCCAGTCGGCGTCCTCCAGGACCTGGCTTGGGCTCACTTTGTCCGGGTCGGCGGGGAGGGCGATCAGCAAAATCTCGGCCAAGATGGAGGAGAGTGGGCCGGGCGGCGGCGCGATGCCCTCGCGCAATTGCTCGCGTACCAGGTTCAGTCGTTCGCTGATCTGCTGGCGATTGCGGTAGATGTCCGAGCCCCACTCGAATTCCACATAGACGATGGACAGGCCGATGCCGGACACGGAGCGCACTCGGGTCACGCCGGGCATGCCGTTCATGGCGGATTCCACCGGGAAGGTGACCAGCTGCTCCACCTCCTCCGGGGCCATGCCCCCGGCCTCGGTCATCAGGGTCACAGTGGGCTTGTTGAGGTCGGGGAAGACGTCCACCGGCATCTGCTTCAGGGTCACCGCGCCATAGATGATGAGCAGCAGTGCCACGCCGAGGACGATGAGACGTTGCCGGAGACTGGATTGGATGATGTGTTCGAACATGATGGAGTCAGAGCCGGAAATCAACGCACCTGGGACAACAGGCTGGCCCCCTCGGTGACCACCCGGTCACCGTTCTTGAGACCGTTCACCACGGCCACCGTCGCCGCGTCATGGGACTCCACCGTCACCCGGCGGGAGAGGAAGCGCTCCGCGCCGTCGCGCACCCACACCGCCGCCTCTCCGGCGCCGGTCTTGACCAGGGCGCCACGGAGCAGGAGCGCGCCGGTGTGCTGACGGCGTGTGCCGGCGATCACCTTGAGAGGCTGGCCCACCGCCACCGGCGCGTCTTTCGTCTTGATGCGGAACAGCAACGGTAGAGCCTGTTCGCGCAATTGCCTGCCGGCGCCAATGAATTGCAGATCCAACACGCTTCCGCCGGGCAGGGGCGCGGTGGCCCCGGCAATGTCCGCCGCCTGAGCCGGGTCGTAGGCCAGGGCCTCCACCGCCAGGCGCGCCGGGTCCACCACCTCGAACAGGATGGCCCCGGCCTCCACCACCTGGCCGGCCACCACATGGGTCGCGGCGATTACGCCGGAAACCGGAGCGACCAGCGCTTCCGCCGTGCCGACGCTGGCGCCGATGGCGGCGCGACGCTGTTTCAGCGCTTCCCGTTCGATACGGGCGGCCTCGATCTCCTTTTGCGGCACGGCCCCTTCCAGTTGTTCGAGACGGGCCAGGCGCTTTTCGGCGATGGCTTCCTGGGCCGCCAGCTCGGCAGCGAGCGCGCGCTGGTTGCCGCGCTCGATGCTGTTGGCGGTGGGGCGCAGTCGCGCCAGTACCTGCCCCCTGGCAACCCACTGTCCCAGCGTGGGCAAGGGCCCCTCGACGCGGCCTGGCTGATCGGCCTGGACCCGGCCGCCGGCATTGGGGTCGGCGATGACCTTGCCGTTGAATTCCGCCGTCGCGGCCATGGTGGTGATCTCGGCGATGCGGTGGCGCAGGCCGATCTGGCGCTGCACCGCCTTGGGCACGAACAGGCTGCCGTCCGGTAGACGCCTGGCCGCGACCGAATCCGTGATAACGGCGGGTTTGGTCATCGTCGGGGGCGCCACGGAGGTCGATTTCGCATCCTGGCTATGGTCTTCGTCGCCATGGGCGCGGGCATGACCGGAATAAACCGCCACAAAGGTAAGCGCGGCCAAAACGATGTGGGGCACGGGCATCCGAAGCATTTGAATCATTGGGGGACTCCCTTCATGGCCTTGCGGCGGCGGGCGAGCACGAACCCCACGGCCACGAGCAACACGCTCGCCGCCCCGCCCCACACGGCCCATTCATCCCAGGAATGCACGTGTTCAACGGTGACCTCCGGCTCGGTGAGATCGAGACTGGCGGCGAGCAGATCGGCGGTGTCGCCGGCCTGGACGGAAAGGGTCAGCGGGTACTTGGCGGGCTTGGCGAAGGCGTCGCCCGGCAAGGCGTACAGCCCCGGCTCGGTCTCCTTGGCCACGGCCTTATATGTGCCGCTTTCCAGCTCGATCACGGCGCCGGTGACCGGGGCGTTATCGGCGTAACGGTCCAGATAGAGCAGTATCCGGCCGCCCGTCTTCAAGACGGTCAGCTCAAAGTCTTCGCTCTGCGCCACGGCGCGCGGCGCGATATCGGCGGGCGCAGCAGGTGCGGCATCGTGGCTGTGGTCTTCACCACCGTGGGGCCAGGCCATGGCGGGCAGGATGACCATGGCAAGCAAGGCAAATAGGCGTTTCAAGGCAGCACTCCCAGAATTTGGTTGAAACGGGAAACGGCCGCGCCAAAGGCGACCCGACGCGCGCCCAGCAGGGCGTCGGCCTCCAATGCGGCGGCGCGGATGCGCAACAGGGTGGTGACGTCCGACTCGCCCAGGGCGAAGGACTTCTCCGCCAGGCGCAGGCTGTCGGCTGCGAGCCGTTGGCGTTCGTTCGCCATGAGGTGCTGGCGCTCTGCGCTGTCGAGATCAAGATGGGCCTTTTGCACGTCAAGGTCCAGCTGCTGCCGGGCCAGCGCCAGCTCGGCATCGGCCTCGGCCAGCTCCGCGCGTGCGGCGGCGTGATCGGCACGCACCTGCGGCCCGGAGGAGAACGGCAGCCTAAACTGCACACCGAGGGCATTGCCATAGGGTTCGGCGGCATCGCCCCGCTCGCGCACCAGGCGCAAAGCCAGTTCCGGTGCTTCGCGCCGGGTGGCCTCGGCAACCTTGAGCCTGGCCTGCGTCGAGCGCACGGCGGCGTCCAACGCCGCAAGGCGCGGGTGATCCGTCACCGGTTCGTGGCGGGTGTTTCTGGATGGAGACGGCCTTTCTTCCCCGAACGCAGCGGGGGCAACCATGCCGGTGAGCTTGAGCCAGACCTGTTCCGCCGCCTTGAGGGTGAGTTCCGCCTGGCCCGTTTCAGCTTCCGCCGCAAGGCGCTCGCCTTGGGCCAGGTTGGCATCGATGCGGGAAAGATCGCCGGCCCGAAACCGGCGCAGCACGTCCGCTTCCAGCGTACGGGCGGTGGTCAGGCGGCGTCCGGCCAGGTCGAGGGCATTGCGCGCGGCGGCCAGGTTCCACCAGGCCTCCCGCACCTCGCCCGCGACTTCCAGACGCAGGGCGGCCCGGCGCGCGGCGACCCTGGCCACGGCTGCGGCGGCCTCATCCCGGCGCGCTGTCTTCTGGGTGGGTAGCCAAAGCGGCGCGGACAGTTCGACCTCCCACTCACGCCGGCCCCGGTTGCCGGTCAGGCCGTCATTAACATGCCCCAGGGTGAGGCTGGTCGGCCCCGGTGTCAGGCCGGCCGCCACCTCGCCACGGGCTTCGGCCTCCGCCGCGCGAGCGTCGAGGGATCGCGCCTGGGGGAAGCGTAGCCAGGCTTGTTCCAGCGCGGCGGC
>CAZYEY010000268.1:0-10352 GCA_964646585.1 uncultured Thiobacillus sp.
CTGCTCATCCTGGACGAGCCCACCGAAGGCATCCAGCCTTCCATCATCAAGGACATCGAACGGGCCATCCGGGTGGTGGCCGCCAGCCGCCCCAACCTGGACGTGGCGAAGAAGAACGCCGAGCGTCAGGAAGTCATGGAAGCCATTGAGAAAGTCGCCGCCACCGGCGAGGTGGCCATCCTGCTGGTGGAGCAGTATTACGACTTCGCCCGGGCCCTGGCCGACCAGTACCTGGTCATGGAACGGGGCGAGATCATCCGGCGCGGGGCTGGCGCCGACATGGACAAGGATGGGGTGCGGGATCTGCTGTCGGTATGATGCGCCGATGGATCTGGCTGAACCTCTTGTCTCCACAGGCTGGCATGCCCGCCTGGATCTGGGCTTTACCCGCCGCGCCAACGCCACCATTCTCGGCCGCCGCGAGCACGCCGGCCCCCTGCGGGTGCAGAAGGCCCTTTATCCCGAAGGCGAGGGGGTCTGCCACGCCATCGTCCTGCACCCCCCCTCCGGCATCGCCGGCGGCGACCATCTGGAAATCGGCCTGACGGTGGAAGCCGGCGCCCACGCCCTGCTCACCACCCCCGGCGCCGGCAAGTGGTATCGCAGCGCCGGGCCGGAAGCATCCCAGGCGCTGGATTTCCGCGTGGCCGTGGGTGGCTGCCTGGAGTGGCTGCCCCAGGAAACCATCGTCTTCGACGGCGCCCGCGCCCACATGGGCACCCGCGTGGCCCTGGAAGGGGACGCCCGCTTCCTCGGCTGGGAAGTGCTGTGCCTGGGCCGCCGCGCCGCCGGCGAGCGCTTTGCCCACGGTGTCCTGGACCTGACCACCCGCGTCGGACGGGATGGTCGGCCTCTCTGGCTGGAGCGGGGCCGGCTGGAAGGCGGCGGCCATCTGCTGGATTCGTCCGCCGGCCTGGCCGGCTTCAGCATCGCCGGCACCCTGCTGGCCAGTGGCGCGGCCCCGGCGGCGGACCTGCTGGCCGCCTGCCGCGCCATGGAAGCGGCGGAAGCCGGCGCCCGCACCGGCCTCACCGTCCTGCCGGACCTGCTGGTGGCCCGCTACCTGGGCCATTCATCGGAAGCGGCCCGGCACTGGTTCACCCAACTCTGGCGCCTGCTGCGGCCCGCCTACGCGGGACGGGAAGCGGTGGCGCCGCGCATCTGGAACACCTGAAGGGAACCCCATGGAACTCACGCCCCGCGAAAAAGACAAGCTGCTCATCTTCACCGCCGCCCTGCTGGCCGAACGGCGCATGGCCCGGGGCCTGAAGCTCAACTACCCGGAGGCCGTGGCCTACCTCACCGCCGGCATCCTGGAAGGCGCCCGGGACGGGCGCACCGTGGCCGAGCTGATGAGCCACGGCACCACCCTGCTGAGCCGGGACCAGGTCATGGAAGGAGTGCCGGAGATGATCCCGGAGATCCAGGTGGAAGCCACCTTCCCGGACGGCACCAAGCTGGTGACGGTCCATCAACCCATCGTGTGAGGACACCCTGATGATCCCTGGTGAATACGCCATCCAGCCCGGCGAGATCGAGCTCAACGCCGGCCGTCCCACCCGGACCCTGACGGTGGCCAATACCGGCGACCGGCCCATCCAGGTGGGTTCCCACTACCACTTCTTCGAGACCAACGAAGCCCTGGCCTTCGACCGGGAAGCCGCCTGGGGCATGCGCCTCAACATCGCCGCCGGCACCGCGGTGCGCTTCGAGCCGGGCCAGACGCGGACGGTGGAACTGGTGGCTTTCGCCGGAGACCGCAAGGTGTACGGTTTTCAAGGCAAGGTGATGGGCCGACTGTAGGTTGGGCTGACGCCAGGAAGCCCAACAGGCACCCCAGTGTTGGGCTTCGTGCCTCAGCCCAACCTACGCATGAATGGAGCGATCGAGATGAGTACAAGGATTTCCCGCCAGGCCTACGCTGAGATGTTCGGTCCCACCGTGGGGGACCGGGTGCGCCTGGCCGACACCGACCTGTGGATCGAAGTGGAGAAGGACTACACCATCCCCGGCGAGGAAGTGAAGTTCGGCGGCGGCAAGGTGATCCGCGACGGCATGGGCCAGGGCCAGAGGCCGGCGGCGGAAGTCGCCGACACGGTCATCACCAACGCCCTCATCGTCGATGCCGTGCTGGGCATCGTGAAGGCGGACATGGGCCTGAAGAACGGCCATATCTGGCGCATCGGCAAGGCCGGCAACCCGGACGTGCAGCCCGGCATCAGCATCCCCATCGGGGCCGCCACGGAGATCATCGCCGGGGAAGGCATGATCGTCACCGCCGGGGGCATCGACAGCCACATCCACTTCATCTGCCCCCAGCAGATCGAAGAGGCCCTGATGAGCGGCATCACCACCATGCTGGGGGGCGGCACCGGGCCCGCCACGGGCACCTACGCCACCACCTGCACCCCGGGGCCCTGGCATATCCAGCGCATGCTGGAAGCCGCTGACGCCTTCCCCATGAACCTGGGCTTCCTGGGCAAGGGCAACGTGAGCCAGCCGGAGCCTTTGCGTGAGCAGGTGCGGGCCGGGGCCATGGGCCTCAAGCTCCACGAGGACTGGGGCACCACCCCGGCGGCCATCGACAATTGCCTCACGGTGGCCGACGAAATGGACGTGCAGGTGGCCATCCACACCGACACCCTGAACGAGTCCGGTTTCGTGGAATCCACCCTGGCCGCCTTCAAGGGCCGCACCATCCACACCTTCCACACCGAAGGCGCCGGCGGCGGCCACGCCCCGGACATCATCAAGGCGGCGGGCCTGCCCAACGTGCTGCCCAGCTCCACCAACCCCACCATGCCCTACACGGTGAACACCATCGACGAGCATCTGGACATGCTCATGGTCTGCCACCACCTGGACGCCTCCATCGCCGAGGACATCGCCTTCGCCGAGAGCCGCATCCGCCGGGAGACCATCGCCGCCGAGGACATCCTCCACGACCTGGGGGCCTTTTCCATGATGAGCTCCGACTCCCAGGCCATGGGCCGGGTGGGCGAAGTCATCCTGCGCACCTGGCAGACCGCCCACAAGATGAAGGTCCAGCGGGGCTGGTTACCCCCCTCTCCCGCAAGCGGGAGAGGGGCTGTGGGTGAGGGAGAGCGTGGGAGCGAAGCGACCTCAGCGAACGACAACTTCCGCATCAAGCGCTACATCGCCAAGTACACCCTCAACCCCGCCATCACCCACGGCATCGCTCATCTGGTGGGCAGCCTGGAGCCGGGCAAGCTGGCCGACCTGGTGCTGTGGAAGCCCGCTTTCTTCGGCGTGAAGCCCAGCCTCATCGTCAAGGGCGGCATGATCACCGCCGCCGCCATGGGCGATCCCAACGCCTCCATCCCCACCCCCCAGCCGGTCCACTACCGGCCCATGTTCGGCAGCTTCGCCGGCGGCCTGAAGACCGCCGTCACCTTCGTCTCCAGTGCCGCCCTGGAGAACCCGGAAGTGGCCGCCCTGAAGCTGCAAAAACCCCTGGTGGCGGTGAAGAACACCCGCAAGGTGGGCAAGAAGGACATGCTGCACAACGACTGCCAGCCCCACATCGAGGTGGACCCGGAGACCTACCAGGTGCGCGCCGACGGGGAACTGCTGGTCTGCGAGCCGGTGGCGGTGCAGCCCATGGCGCAACGCTATTTCCTGTTCTGACCATGCTGCTCATCGAACACCGCGCCCCCGCCGACACCCCCGCCACGGAGCGCCTCACCCTGACGTTCGAGCTGCGCTGCAAGGCGCGGCTGCGCACCCGCCTGGACAGCGGCGAAGAGGTGGGCCTGTTCCTGGAACGGGGCCTGATCCTGCGCGGCGGCGACAAGCTCCTGGGCCAGGATGGCCGGGTGGTGGAAATCCGCCCCGCCCTGGAAGCCGTCATGGAAGGCCGCGCCGACGATCCGGTCCTGATCGCCAGGGCCGCCTACCATCTGGGCAACCGCCACGTGCCGGTGCAGGTGGGCGTGGACGAACACAGCGGCTTCCTGCGCTTCGGTCGGGACCACGTGTTGGGGGAGATGGTGGAGGGCCTGGGGCTCGTGGTGACGGACATCGAAGCGCCCTTCGAACCGGAAAGCGGTGCTTATGGTGGTCACGGCGGCCATGCCCATCCCCACGGCCACAGCGCCGACGGCGAAGGCCGGGGACCGCGCATCCACGACATGCTGCTTACCCCACGGCGATGAACCCTGGGCTGATCCGCCTGCTCCATCTGGCCAGCCCTACCCTGCCGGTGGGGGCCTACACCTATTCCCAGGGCCTGGAATGGGCGGTGGAATCCGGCGCCATTCGCGACGAGGCCACGGCCCTGGCCTGGATCGGCGACTGTCTGGAATGGGGCGTATCCCAGGGGGAGGCGGTGTACCTGGCCGCCATGCTGGCCGCCTGGCGCGAGGATGACCGGCCCCGCCTGGCAGCCTTGGAGGCGGATTTCATCGCCAATCGGGAGACCGCCGAACTGCGGGCCGAGACCCTGCAGATGGGCCATTCCCTGGTGAGACTGCTGGGCGATCTGGGATGGCACGTCCCTCACCCCAACCCCTCTTCCGCCTGCGGGAGAGGGGCTCCCGAATTCAGCTTCCCCCTGGCCTGGAGCCACGCCGCCGCCCGCTGGGCCATTCCCGTGGAGGAGGCCGTGGCCGGTTACCTCTGGGCCTGGGTCGAGAATCAGGTGCTGGCGGCCGTGAAAGCCGTGCCCCTGGGCCAGACCGCCGGCCAGCGGCTGCTCCTGGCCCTGGGCGAGCGCCTGCCCGACCTGGCCCGCCGGGCCATCGCCACGCCGCCGGAGCGGGCCTGCAACTTCCTCCCGGCCCTGGCCATCGCCAGCAGCCGCCACGAAACCCAGTACACCCGGATCTTCCGATCATGAGCAAAGCCCCTCTCCGAGTCGGCATCGGCGGCCCCGTGGGCTCCGGCAAGACCGCCCTCACCCTGGCCCTGTGCCTGGCCCTGCGCGATCGATACAACCTCGCCGTGGTCACCAACGACATCTACACCGAGGAGGACGCCCAGTTCCTGGTGCGCAACCAGGCCCTGGAGCCGGCCCGCATCCTCGGCGTGGAGACCGGCGGCTGCCCCCACACCGCCATCCGGGAGGACGCCAGCATCAACCTGGAGGCGGTGGACCGGCTCAACCGGCGCTTCCCGGGCCTGGACGTGATCTTCGTGGAAAGCGGCGGCGACAACCTGGCCGCCACCTTCAGCCCGGAACTGTCGGACCTGACCATCTACGTCATCGACGTAGCCGCCGGCGAGAAGATTCCACGAAAAGGCGGCCCGGGCATCACCCGCTCGGACCTCCTGGTCATCAACAAGATCGACCTGGCGCCCCTGGTGGGGGCCAGCCTGGAGGTCATGGAGCGGGATGCCAAAAAGATGCGGGGCGAGCGGCCTTTCGTGTTCTCCAACATGAAGACCGGCCAGGGGCTGGACGCCATCGTCGCCTTCATCGAGGGGCAGGGTATGCTGGGCGCCGGAGGCTTCACAGCCGTTGCAGATCCCCGGGAGTGAGGCTGCCCAGCTGGCAGCGGCCCTTCTTCACCGCTTCCACCAGCTTGCCCAGGTTCTGTTCCTCCAGCAGCCCGAACAGCTTTTCCTTCACCGGACGCCAGCGGCAATGCATGGCGCAGGCGGTCTCGTCGGAGCATTCCTTGAAGCCCAGGAAACACGCCTTGGTGGCCCGTTCGCCGTGGATGACGGTCATGACCTCCATGAGGCTCACCTCCGCCGCCGGCTTGACCATGAAATAGCCGCCCTGGCGGCCCCGGGAGGAACCCACGATGCCCCGGCGGGCGAATTCCTGCATGAGCTTGCTCAGGTAGGGCAGCGGGATACCCAGGCGGGCGGCCAGGGTGCGGCAGAGCACATGGCTGCCGGGCGGCTCGGTGGCGAGCAGGACCAGGGCCTGGATGGCGTATTGGCTGGTGCGGGAAAAGATCATCGGGGAAGGGAATGGAGCACCGATCCAGTCCAGCAATATCCATACCAATGGCCGGACCACACGGCCCCGCCCCGGGAGGGAAGGGGGGATTGTCATCAATCCGACAATCCATGTCCTTCGTAAGCTTGCCGACAATCCTCCGCTGGAGGCCGGCAGGAGGTTCAGCCCGGTGTCCGCCGGCACCGGCCGCTCCGGGGCGCAGCGGGGGCCCGAAGCCTATGCTCGGGAGAGGGGGCTAGCGCGTTACCCCGAACACGTTGCCCCAAAGGGCCTTCACCGCCAGGATTTCCTGACCCAGGCCGCCATGCTCGGCACGGGCGTGCTCCGCGCCCTGAAGCTTGATGGCGTGCTGGCGGCGGCGCAGTTCCCGGTAGGCGTCGCCGGCGGCGATGCCAATGTCCAAGGGGATGAGGCCCAGTTCCCCGGCCCGCTTGAGCAGGGCAATGTTGCCGATGTTGGCGGTCATTTCCGGATGCCCGGCGGCTTCGGCCAGCACCAGGTACTGAACCGCGAATTCCACATCCACCAGGCCGCCCCGGTCATGCTTGAGATCGAACAGACCGGAAGCATTGGGATGGCCATCCAGCATCTTCTGCCGCATCTGCTGCACCTCGGCGCGCAACCTGCTCCGGTCCCGGGGTTGCTCCAGCACGCTGGAGCGGATGGCGGCAAAGCGCTCGCCCACGGTCCGGTCGCCGCAGCAGAAGCGGGCCCGGGTCAGGGCCTGGTGTTCCCAGGTCCAGGCGTGGTGGCGCTGGTAGTCCTCGAAAGCCTCCAGGCTGCTCACCAGCAGACCCGAGGCGCCGTCCGGGCGAAGACGCAGATCGGTCTCGTAGAGGATGCCAGCGGCGGTGTGGGTGCCCATCCAAGTGTTGAGACGCTTGCCCAGGCGGGCGTAGATGTCCTGGGCGTCGGGATGGACGTCGTCGTAGAGGAAGACGATGTCCAGGTCGGAGGCGTAGCCCAGTTCCCTGCCCCCCAGCTTGCCGTAGGCGACCACCGCGAAGGCGGGCTTTTCCCGATGCTTGCCGGGAAGGTTGTCCCAGACCAGGTCCAGGGTGGCCTGGACCAGCAGGTCGGCCAGGTCGGAGAGGTGGTCGGAGAGTTTTTCCACCGTCCACAGTCCGGCCAGATCCTGGGCCAGCAGGCGGAAAGTCTCGGACTGCTTGAGGTGGCGCAGCTCGTCCATCTGCCGTTCCACGTCGCCCTGGTGGGCGCGCAGGCGCCCCCCCAGTTCCCGGGCGACCTGGGGCCAGTCCGGCGGTGCCATGAGCTGGCGGGCATCCAGCAGTTCGTCCAGCAGGCGGGGTTGCTGGGTCAGGTACTGGGCTGCCCAGGGACTGCTGCTGACCAGGCGGGCCACCTGGCGCAGGGTCTGGGGATATTCCTGAAGCAGGGCCAGATAGGGGCCGCGCTTGGCGATGGCCTCCAGCAGGGCCAGGATGCGGGCCAGGGTCTCCCGGGCGTTGGGGAATCCCGCCGCCACCTGGACCAGGGGCGGCAGCAGGCCATCCAGGATGGCCTTGTTGCCGGCGGGCAGGCCAGCGTAGCGACTGCCGGATTTCAGGCGGCGGACCTGGGCCAGGGCGTCGGCCGGATCCCCGTAGCCCACACCGGCCAGACGTTCCAGGGCTTCGTCCTCGTCCAGCTCGCAGAGGCCGGCCAGGGGATGGCCGGATTGGTCCTCCTGGGGGGCGCCGAAAACCTGCTCGAAATAGCCGGCGATCTTGCGGCGAAGGCTTTTGAGGTGGGCCTCGAAACCCTCCCAGTCGGCGAAGCCCATGGCGTTGGCGACCTTGAGGCGCTCCTCCACGCCCTGGGGCAGCATCTGGGTCTGGGCGTCGTCCAGGTATTGCAGGCGATGTTCCAGGTTGCGCAGGAAGACATAGGTGGCATCCATTTCGGCAGCCTGGTGCTCGGGGATCAGCCCTTCCTCCGCCAGCACCTCCAGCAGCCGCCGCGTGGGCCGGGCCTGGAGGGCGGGCAGGCGGCCGCCGCGGATGAGTTGGAAGACCTGGGCGACGAACTCGATCTCGCGAATGCCACCGGGCCCCAGCTTGATGTTGTCGGCCCTGTCCTTGCGCGCCACCTCCCGCCGGATCTGGGCGTGCAGGTCGCGCATGGCGCCGAAGGCGCCGAAGTCCAGGTACTTGCGGAAGACGAAGGGCTTGCGCAGGGCTTCCAGCTCCTCGACGCGATCGCCGGAGATGGCCCGGCCCTTGATCCAGGCATAGCGTTCCCACTCCCGGGCCTGGGTGTAGAAATACTCTTCCAGCATGGCGAAGCTGGACACCAGGGGCCCGCCGTCGCCATAGGGCCGCAGCCGCATGTCGACGCGAAAGACGTAGCCGTCGCCGGTCTTGTCGTCCAGGCTGGCGATCAGGCGCTTGCCCAGGCGGGTGAAGAACTCGAAGTTGCGCAACCGGCGGGGGCCGGCGGTGTCGCTGTCCTCGGCGAAGACGAAGATGAGATCGATGTCCGAGGAGGCGTTGAGCTCGCCGCCCCCCAACTTGCCCATGCCCACCACCATGAGGCGCTGGGGCCGGCCCTCTCCGTCCAGGGGCTCGCCATGGATGGCGGCCAGCTCCTTGTGATGGAAATCCAGGGCTGCGTTGACGGCCACCTCGGCCAGGGCGGTCAGGGTGGCCGTCACCTCGGCCAGGTCCGCCAGCCCCCCCAGATCCCGCGCCATGACCCGGGCGAAAACCCTCTCCCGCAGGCGGCGCAGCTGGCGGTTGAGGTCGTCCTCGCCGACGATGCCGGTGGCGAGGAATTCCGCCATCTCCGCCCGGGACACCGGCTTTCCCAGGGTTTCCACCAGCCAGTCGGCCAGTTCCGGCCGGGCTTGCAGGCGGGCGGCGAGCCAGCGGCTGTAGGCGGTGGCGCGGCGGATGAGGTCGGCAGGGGCGGTCATGGCGAGTGGGAATGGGCGTGACGTGGGCCCATTTTGCCGCCGATCCGTGTGCCCCGCACCCTATCGGAGCATCCGTTTGGCCGCGAAGGCGTTGTGGATGTCCGCCCCCCTGCTACCGGGCGGCATCCCCTATCCGCCTCCAGCACGGAAAGCCCGGGCATCGCCGCACCCGTCCAAACCTTCTGGCACATGTGGCAGCGCGGAACAGCCCAAGGCCGCGTCAGGACTTTCCCCACCTCTTCGGCATGTTGCACCGCAAAATGCGAAAAATCGCCGACTGACCTAACTTAGCCCCTTCCTTGGGGGAGGAAACGACTTGTTCTTAATTTGCCGTCGAGGAGACGCATGTCATGAGCACCACCATCGAATCCGTCCTGCACGAAAACCGAGTCTTCGATCCCTCCCCGGAGTTCGTGGCCCAGGCCAACGTATCCGGCATGGAAGCCTACAAGGCCCTGTGCGCCGAGGCCGAAGCCGACTATGAGGGCTACTGGGGCAGGCTGGCCAGGGAGAACGTGGTCTGGCAGACCCCGTTCACCCAGGTCCTGGATGAATCCAACGCCCCCTTCTACAAGTGGTTTCCGGACGGCAAGCTCAACGTCTCCTACAACTGCCTGGACAAGAACGTCGAGGCTGGCCTGGGCGACAAGATCGCGCTCATCTTCGAAGCCGACAACGGCGAGGTCACCCGTGTCACCTACCGCGAACTGCTCGCGCGCACCGCGAAATTCGCCAACGCCCTGAAGAGCCTGGGCGTCAAAAAAGGCGACCGGGTCGTCATCTATCTGCCCATGTCCATCGAGGGCGTGGTCGCCATGCAGGCCTGCGCCCGCATCGGCGCCACCCACTCCGTGGTATTTGGCGGCTTTTCCGCCACCGCCCTGCGGGACCGCATCGAGGATGCCGGCGCGGTCATGGTCATCACCGCCGACGAACAGTGCCGGGGCGGCAAGAACATTCCCCTCAAGCCCGCTGTGGACGAGGCCATGACCCTGGGCGGCACCGATTCCGTCAGGAACGTGGTGGTCTACCGGCGCACCGGCGGCCCCTGCGCCATGGTGGCCGGCCGCGACCTCTGGTGGCACGACGTCATCGCCAACCAGTCCGAGACCTGCGAGCCGGAATGGGTGGAGGCCGAGCACCCCCTGTTCCTGCTCTACACCTCCGGCTCCACCGGCAAGCCCAAGGGCGTGCAGCACTCCAGCGGCGGCTACCTGCTGCATGCCGTTCTCACCACGAAATGGACCTTCGACCTGAAGCCCGCCGACGTATTCTGGTGCACCGCCGACATCGGCTGGGTGACCGGCCACACCTACATCGCCTACGGCCCCCTCGCCTGCGGCGGCACCGAGATCGTCTTCGAGGGCGTGCCCACCTACCCGGACGCCGGCCGCTTCTGGAAAATGATCCAGGATCACAAGGTCAACATCTTCTACACCGCCCCCACCCTGTCTCCTATACACCTCTGACGCTGCCCACGAACTACTCTGTGTAGGACTCGGCGGACGG
>CAZYEY010000269.1:0-2791 GCA_964646585.1 uncultured Thiobacillus sp.
CACCGCCCGCCCGATCATGAAGCCATCTCGTCCAGGTGTCAGATCGATGGATCGTTGGGCTTCCTCCCGTCAGCCCAACCTACGCCAAAGCCCGCGGTTCTGGCCCATTACCGTAGGTTGGGCTGAGGCACGAAGCCCAACGAGGTCGGCTAATATGCCCATGCTCAGGCGCACGGCGCCCCTGAGCATCCATATCCATCGAGAGGAGACCCCCATGCGCTATCGCCCCCATCGCCCCGGCCTGTTGTTCTCGGCTACCCTCGTCCTGGCTACCCTGCTTGCCGGGTGCGCCAGTCAGAGCACCACGCCGCCCCCGCGCCTGGCCCTGGTGGCCAGTGAGGCCGACGCCAACGTGGTGGTGGTGGACCTGAATAGCGAGCAAACGGTCAAGACCCTGCCCACCGGCAAAACTCCCCATGCCATGGCCATCGCCCCGGGGGGCAGGATCTACGTCAACAACCGGGGCAGCAGGGAATTGACCGTGCTGGACGGCATGGCCCTTGCCGTGGCCGGCGCCATCCCCCTGCCGGCCACCTCCTTCCAGCTCGCCCTCTCCCCGGACGGCAAGACCCTGGCGGTGGTGTACCGGGACGCCCTCAAGCTCTCCCTGGTGGACGTGGCCAGCGACCGCATCGTCAAGACCATCGATGTGGGTACGCCGCCGGTGGGCGAATTCAAGGGCGCCATGATGAAGCACCCCTACTGGAGCCCCGACGGCCGCCATGTTTACGTGGCCGACGGCGTGAACCAGGTCATTGCCAAGGTGGATGTGGCGACCGGCAAGGTGGACAAGGTGATCGACATCCGCGGCGTGAACCACTACCTGCACCCCTCGCCGGACGGCCGGCTGCTCTACGCGGTGAACGAGAAGCGGGGCGAGAACGCCACCCTCACCCTGATCGACGCGGCCACTGATGCTCTCGTCCAGGACCTGCCCGTGCCCCTCACCGAGGGGGAGAAGGGCCTGGGCCATCACGGCGCCTTCACCCCGGACGGCCGTCACTTCCTGTTCTGCAACGAAGGCGGCCAGTACATCTCGGTGCTGGACACCGCCCGCCGGGAATGGGTGAAGACCATCAAGACCGGCAAGGGCCCGGGCCACGCCGCCCTGTCGCCGGACGGCAAACGCTTCTTCATCGTGCACCACAACGATGGCGTCATCACGGTGATCGACGTGACCAGCCTGGAGGCGGTGAAGAACATCAAGATCGGCGAAGGCAACAAGCAGGCCCACGCCGCCTGGTTCACCCCCGACGGCCGTTACTTCTACGCCGTGTCCGCCAGCGACAAGGCCCTGGTGAAGATCGACACCGCCAAACTGGAAGTGGCGAGCCGCATGCCGGTGGGGGCCTCCTCCTTCTTCTTCGCCATCCGGGATGGTCAGAACTTCCCGGCCACGGAGTACTGATCACTCCTGCATATTCCGCTGGCCGTGGTCCGCGGCGCCAACGACGTGGCCTCGGCGGCGGCGCTGATGGAGCGGGCCCGGCCCAGGGCCCGTAGCAGTTCGATCTTGCCCGGGCCGATGGACAGGCCCTCGCCGAGATCAAGGCGGGGGCGCAGCAGGATGCTGCGCTGCTCAGCCATGACAGCCGCAGGCGTCGCGCCCCCGGGCCTGGACCGGTGGGCAGGGCACGCTGCCGTAGGAACAGAACACGCAGCAGTCCCCCGGTTTGGGGCGCAGCAGGGCATGGCAGCCGGGGCATTCGAAATACCACTGGCAGGCATCCAGGGGCATGGTTTCCAGGCTGGCGTGGCCACAGTGGGGGCAGGTGAGCAGGGATTCGGTCTGAATGTCGGGCATGGGTCAGGGTTCGTCTTCCTGGTTTTGGTTGAGCTTGCGCAACAGGGTCTTGTAGCCGATGCCCAGCACCCGGGCCGCTTCGGACTTGTTGCCGCCGGACTGCTCCAGCACCGCGTGGATGTAGCGCATCTCCACCTCCGCCAGGGTGGCGGGCCGGTCCGGATCGGTGGTGGGGGCGGTCCCCCGCCAGCCCTGGCCGCCCAAGTGAGGGGGCAGGAGGCTCAAAGACACCTCCAGGATCTGCTCGGGACACAGAATCACCGCCTGTTCCACGGCGTTTTCCAGCTCCCGCACGTTGCCCGGCCAGTCCGCCCGTTCCAGGGCGGCGAGGGCCTCGGGGGCGAGCCGCCGCACCCGGCGGCCATGGGCGCTGGCATAACGGTTGACGAAGTGCTCCGCCAGGCGGCCGATGTCCTCCCGCCGCTCCCGCAGGGGGGGCAGGCGTACCTGGAGCACATTGAGGCGATGGAACAGGTCGCGCCTGAAGCGCCCCGCCGCCACGGCCTCCTCCAAAGCCACATTGCTGGCGGCCAGCAGGCGGAAATCCACCGCCTCGTCCCGGTCCGCCCCCACGGGGCGCAGGCGTCGCTCCTGCAACACCCGCAGCAGCTTGGCCTGGATGAGGGGGCTCATGGCGTTGACCTCGTCCAGGAACAGGCTGCCGCCGTGGGCCTGGCGGATGAGGCCGGGCCGGTCCCGGGACGCACCCGTGAAGGCGCCCTTCACGTAGCCGAACAGTTCCGCCTCCGCCAGCTCGTCCGGAATGGCGGCCATGTTCAGGGCCACGAAGGGCCCCTGGCCCGAGTGCAGGGCCCGGGCCACCAGTTCCTTGCCGGTGCCGCCCTCGCCTTCGATGATCACGTTGTCCCGGGTGCCCCGCACCTGGACGATCCAGTCCCGCCCGTCTCTTACACACATCTCCGAGCCCACGAGACCGTACTATACATCGCATGCCGGCTACTGCTTGGAACACAACAGCACAAAAAC
>CAZYEY010000270.1:0-13255 GCA_964646585.1 uncultured Thiobacillus sp.
GGGCTCTTCAGGATATGTTTCTTCATGCGCCCCAGGACGTGCATCTCGCAGGCCCGGCAGTCGAAGGTCAGGGTTAGCTTCTCGTCGCCGTTGACCAGCACCATGGGTTCAGCGCGTACCTGGCCTTGCACGCCGGTGACGCCTTTGGCCTGTTTGGGGCAGAGGCTGAAGGAGTAGCGCAGGCAGTGCTTGGTGATCATCAATGACACCTCGCCGGGCTCCTGGTGGGCCTCGTAGGCGGCGGCGATGAGTCGGACGCCATGCTTCTCGTAGAAGCGCCGGGCGGCCTGGTTGTAGACATTGGCGAGATAGCTGAGGGTCTCCTCCGGGTAGGGCGTCGGCGGCTCCACCGCCGGCCGGCGAAGCGGTCGGACATGGGCGGCCAGGCGGGCCGCTTCCAGTTTTTCCACTGCTTCCCGGCGCAGCTTGTTGAGCAGCGAGGCGGGCACGAACCAGGGCTGGGCCCATTGCACGGCGATGGCGGTGACGCGGAAGTCCGTGCCGCCGAAACGGTCCAGCTGGGCCTTCAGGGTGGCTTCCGCCTGGACTGGATCCCGGGCCGGCTGCTTGTCGAAGGGGGCGTCGGCGGCGGCGGACACGCCGTCCTCGTCGGTGAGTTCCAGGGTGAAGCCGGCGCCGGTTTCCCGGAATGTTGCCCGCAGGTCCATGCGCCGTTCCGCGGAGGATTTGGCGAGGGCTTGTTCCCAGGCGTGATCCCGGTTGCGGCTGATGGCCAGGCCGGGCTTGAGGCCGGGGAGGGCGGCGAGGGGCTCGTTGGGGACGACGCGCCAGATGTTTCCCCCACGCGCTTCCACGGTATTGGCCTGGATACCCTTCACCTCCCGCTTGTGCAGGAAGGTCAGACCGTCGCCGTTGGCCATGGGCTGGTCCGTTTCCAGTTCGAACCACTCCGGGCCGACCCGGGTGACCGTGCCCAGGGGCAGGCCCACGAAGGCGGGGGTGTCGAAGGCGCCGATGTCGGCCTTGCGGCCGGTGGCGAAGTAGTCGGTGGAACCCCGGTGGAAGGTCTTGTCCGGGTCCGGCTCGAACAGCAGGCGGGTGCGGCCGCTGGAGGATCGGGCCAGAGCCGGTGAGTGGGCGGGCCGCCCCTCCAGCAGGTCGTCCAGCAGACGCCGGTAGTGGCCGGTGATGTTCTTCACGTAGCCCGCGTCCTTGTATCGGCCCTCGATCTTGAAACTTCTCACTCCGGCATCCACCAGGGCGGCCAGGTTGGCGCTCTGATTGTTGTCCTTCACCGACAGGAGATGCTTCTCGAAGGCCACCACCCGGCCTTGCCGGTCCTTGAGGGTGTAGGGCAGGCGGCAGGCCTGGGAGCAGTCTCCCCGGTTGGCGCTGCGGCCGGTCTGGGCGTGGCTGATGTAGCACTGGCCGGCAAAGGCCACGCAGAGGGCGCCGTGGACGAAATATTCGATGACGCAATCCTCCGGCAGGGCGGCGCGAATGGCGGCGATCTCCGGGATCGAGAGTTCACGGGCCAGCACCACTTGGGAGAAACCCGCGTCGGCCAGGAAGCGGGCCTTCTCCGGTGTGCGGATATCGCACTGGGTGGAAGCGTGCAGATCAAGGGGCGGTAGGTCCAGCTCCAGCAGGCCCATGTCCTGGATGATGAGGGCGTCCACCCCGGCATCGTGGAGTTCATGGATGAGCTTGCGCGCGGGCTCCAGCTCGGCGTCGTGAAGGATGGTGTTGAGGGTGGCGTAGATGCGGGCGTGGTAGCGGTGGGCGAATGCCGCCAGGCGGGCGATGTCGGCCACCCGGTTGCCGGCGTTGTGGCGGGCGCCGAACGCGGGGCCGCCGATGTATACCGCGTCGGCACCGTGAAGGATGGCCTCCCGGCCGATGTCCGCAGTCTTCGCGGGGGCGAGGAGTTCCAGGGTGGAGTTGGGCGTGTTGCCAGGCATGCGGGCTGGGAAGGGGGGATCGCGATCGAGCTCACATTGTCCCCCGGCCGCCGCTGTCCGCGCCAGTCGCCCTTGGCTGCGTGGAAAAGGGGCGCTGTCGCCATGGCCTGCGAAGATGGTTACGCTTGCGCCCATCGGCGCCAAGCCTCCACTGAACTCGACTGAAATTTGCTCGGATGCTCCAACGCCCATGATCGCCACGCCCTCCCGCTGCGCCTGGTGCGGTGCCGACCCCCTCTACCAGACCTACCACGATGAAGAATGGGGGGTGCCTCTCCACGACGAGCGCGGCCTGTTCGAATTCCTCGTCCTGGAGGGGGCCCAGGCTGGCCTGTCGTGGCTCACCATCCTCAGGAAGCGGGAAGGCTACCGCCGCGCCTTCGCGGATTTCGACGCGCAGACCGTGGCCCGCTTCGGGGAGGATGAGGTGGCCCGGCTGCTGGCCGATCCGGGCATCGTGCGCAACCGCTTGAAGATCGCCGCCGCCATCGGCAACGCCCGGGCGACCCTGAAGATCCGCGAACAGTTCGGCGGCCTGGATGCCTACTTCTGGCGCTTCGTCGATGGCCGCCCCATCCAGAACGCCTGGCGGGACATCTCCCAGGTGCCTGCCCGCACACCCCTGTCCGACACCATCAGCAAGGACTTGCGGCAACGGGGCTTCAAGTTCGTGGGCTCCACCATCGTCTACGCCCACATGCAGGCCACGGGCATGGTCAACGACCACACGGTGGATTGCTTCCGGCATCGACAGCTGGCTGGCTGAAGCGTCCCACCCGGATCCTCCTGACCCGGTAGTTCGAGCCGGCCCGCTCATCCCGTGTCCGGATGGACAATCCGGGCCCAGACATTCTTCCCACACGGGAAGCCATCCCGGTGTAGTATCCGACAAAAATCATCGGACATAAAAAGAACAGTCCGGTGACCCCGCCCCGGTAGGCGCGGGGAATCGGGAAGCGACCCTTCGACGCCGTGGAAGTTGACTTCGATGGAGAGATTCATGGAATCCGTGACCCCCGAGGGCCAGACACCCCGACGCCTGTTCCTGCTCATCTTCGTTCCCTTCCTGATCCTCATCCTGGGCGGTGCCTGGTTCGTGGGGCGGGAACGCATCGAGGGCGAGCTTTCCCTGATCCGGGCTGGCGAGATCGGCACGGTGGTCACCGGGGTCATGGGCCTGGACGATGCCCTCCACGTGCCGTTCTCCCACCTGCGCACCCTGTTGCAGGAGCCCGCCCTGGCCCGGGCCCTGGCCGGTGGCGACGGCGCGGAACTGGCGAGCCTGTTCACGCGGCTGGTGGCCTACGGCGCCGCTTACGACAAGGTGCGCTGGGTCGACGAGACCGGCCGGGAACGGGTACGGGTCGACAACGTTCCCGGCCAGCCCCGGATGGTTCCGGACGTGGACTTGCAGCAACTGGTGGAAAACCAGTACTTCAAGGCGGCCATGACTCTGAAGCCCGGTCAGATCCATGTGTCCCCCCTGGAGCTGAACACGGAACGGGGGCAGGTCGAGACACCCCGCAAGCCGGTGCTGCGCATCGCCGCTCCGTTGACGGACGACCAGGGCCGGCCCCGGGGCGTCCTGGTCCTCGATGTGGCCGCCGCCGGCATGCTGGAAACTTTCACCAAGAGCCTGGCGGAGGCCCGGGACCACGCCGGCCTGCTGAACGGCGAGGGCTATTGGCTGCGGGGCATCCGGAGCGAGGAGGAGTGGGGCTTCATGTTCAACCGAAAGACCACCTTGGCCGCCACGAACCCGGCTGCCTGGAAGGCGGTCACCGAGATTCCCTCAGGCCAGGCCGAATTGGCAGACGGCCTGTGGACCTGGAGCACGGTGTATCCGCTGAAGGTGGAGCCCGGCATGGACGTTCCCGCCATTCCTGCATGGCTGGTGGTCTCCCATGTCTCCGACGATCAACTCGCCCTGGTGCGGCAGAATGCCTGGCGTCTGGCCGGCGGCATCGGCCTCGTGCTCGTCCTGCTGTTCGGCGGCCTGGCGGCCTGGCTGGCCCGGGCCGTATCAGGCCGCACCCGGGCGGTGGTGGCGGCAGCCCGGGCGGAGGCCGAGGCGGCCTCGGCGAAGCGGGCGGTGGAAACCCTGGAACGCTTCCATCTCATGGTGGAGGCCAGCGCCAGCGGCCTGCTGGTGGTGGACGCCACCGGCCTCATCGTCCATGCCAACCCTGCCCTGGAGCGCATGTTTGGCTACGAGTCGGGTGAACTTGCCGGCAAGCCCATGGAAATCCTGCTGCCCGAGGGCCGGCAGCCCGACCATGTGGCCATGCGCGAGTCCTTCATGAAAAAGCCCGCCGCCCGCCCCATGGGGGTGGGCCGGGATCTCACCGGCCGGCGCAAGGACGGCAGCCATTTCCCGGTGGAGATCAGCCTGAGCGCCTTTACCGATAACGGCTGCAAGTATGTGGACGCGATGGTGGTGGACATCACCCGGCGCAAGCAGATGGAGGCCCGGCTGAAACAGCGGGAGGCCCACCTGGAATTGCTCATCGCCTCCAACCCCAGTGGCCTCCTGGTGGTGGACCCGGAGGGCCGGATCGAACTGGCGAATCCGGCGCTGGAACGGCTTTTCGGCTATGGCCCGGGGGAGTTGCGGGGCCAGCCGGTGGAATGCCTGGTTCCGGAAGCCGACCGGGAACGCCACCACGCCCTGCGCCTGCAATACCTGCTGGATCCGGTGCCCCGGTCCATGGGCACGGGACGCAGCCTGCGGGGCCGTTGCAAGGATGGTACGGAGCTGCCCATCGAGGTGAGTCTGGCCAGCTTCAACGAGGAAGGCCGGATCTACGTCCAAGCCACGGTGGTGAGATCGGGCACCGTCTGATGCCGGCCGATCCCAGGGGATCAGCCTGCTTCGGGCTTGGCCTGCTTGTTGCGGGGTTTCCGGAAGGGCTTCTTGCCTTTGCCCCCGCCGCCACCGGAGGGCTTGGCGCCGCCAGCGCCACCACCGGACTTGTGGTGGGCAGTGATGGGTTGCAGGGCGCGGGGAAGCGGCGCATCGATCCGGTTGCCGGGAGCAAGGGAGATCTCCAACTCGTTGATCTCGTCCCACTGGGCCTCGGTGCGCTGGTTGTCGGGAATGGCCAACAGCATTTGCAGGCGCTTGCGGGGGGAAACCGGTTGCTGCTCGTTGACGGGAGATTGATCGCTCATACCGGCATTATTCCGGAAGCGGGCGCTTCGTTGTAGGGGGGGGCGCATATCGTCGCATTCGGGGCTGGGAAATTGGACCAAGGGCCACACTGAGTCCGTTCATGGGGGTGCCAGGAGCCCGGCATCGCCGGCGGTGACCAAGTGCAGGTGGGTGCGATCATCGCTGCCAAGGGATGCGAACAGGGCATCGGCCAGGGAGCGCAGCGTCCCAGCCCGGTCGCTCACCAGGACCAGGCGGAAACGGTGGAAGCCCAAGGCGTCCCGCTCCGCCACCCCCTCATTCAGCCAGCCGGCGAGCAGATGGGGCAGATGGTCCGCGGTGGGGCAGGCGCGCAGGTGAACCAGCAGGCGGCCTGCCACCTTCAGTTCCATCCAGGGCGATGGCGCGGCCCGCAACGACACCGCCATGCGGCTCAGAATCTCGTCGGAGCAACCGCAGCCCAGGACTTCCCCCACGAAGCGGCGGGCAGCCCCGGCCAGGTCCGGAAGATCGGTGGATTGGGACATGCCACCATGGTGCCGCCGCCGCCCGCGCCGATCAACCTGAAGGGACAAAAGTATTTTTTCGTGCTGCCGATAATCCCCAAACCACTGGAGGATCCGGACAATGAACGACATCGAGAGCCTGCGCCACGACATTGAAACCATGGTGGAAGAACTGCGCTCAACCATGCGTGCGATTGGTGACCAGGACGTGCCCCATGCCAATGTGGTCAGTAACGCCCGGGATCGGCTGCGTTACATCTCGGCCCTCACCGAACAATCCGCCGGCCAGACCCTGAATGCCGCCGAGGCCATCGTCGACCGGCTACGCGCCCAGCAGGCCATGGCGGCCAGCCTCATGGCCAGAGCCCGTTCTCCGGAAATCCGCGCATT
Organism: uncultured Thiobacillus sp.; assembly: GCA_964646585.1. Classification (GTDB taxonomy): domain Bacteria; phylum Pseudomonadota; class Gammaproteobacteria; order Burkholderiales; family Thiobacillaceae; genus PFJX01. The sequence continues at coordinate 5,970 of CAZYEY010000270.1, forward strand.
CCTCGAGAACCTCCAGGCGGAGCACGCCTTGAGCGCCCGGGATGCGAGCGAAATCATCCAGGCCCAGGCCTTCCAGGATCTGGTGGGCCAGGTGGTGAACAAGCTTCTGGTGATGGTGCAGAAGATGGAGGACAGCCTGGTCCATCTATTGGTGCAGGACGAGCCTGAGCCTGGGCTTCTGGCCGGCCCCGCCGTCACGCCCAAAGTGGCGATTTCCCAGGACGACGTGGACAGCCTGTTCGGTTGAGGGGAATCCGTGGGCGCCGGATTCCCACTGCAATGCTCAGACGATGCCGAACAGATACAGCATGCCGAAGTGGAAAACGATGAACAGGGCGACGCCTGCCATCACGGCGGCGTTCTCGCTTTTCTCAAAGATGCTTTGGAACATGGCGGCTTCCTTGCGGAGTTGGGATGGGGAAAAGATAAGTTCCCGGGTGGCGTGGGTCGAGACATCCCCTTGACCTTGGTCAATGGCTCGTTCCCGCCGACAGCCGGGTCTTGTTCCACACGTTGTACTTGCCCACCGGGCGCTTCATGGGCAGGCGCTTGATCTCCTTCAGGGTCTTGGCGTCGTACACGATCACCGCGCCGTCCGTCTCCCACAGGGAAACCAGGGCGTACTTGCCATAGCGGTCGAACTCCACGTGGGTGGCTGTCCTGCCCGGCTCGGGCTTCAAGTCGGCCACGATCTGAAGGGTGCGCTTGTCGATGACGTGCATGACATCCTTGTTCTTGCCGAAGAACACGTCGGCCCAGGCGTAGGGCGTCTCCTCGTGGCTGCGCAGGAAGAAGCCGGGACCAGCGGTGGGGAGGATCTTCAACGTCTTCCACGTCTTCATGTCAATGACCTGGATGTGGCCGTCCTTCAGGTTGGGGGAGGCCATGACCGGGTGAACCACGCCCTTTTCATCGGTCCAGTCCCAGGTGATGCCGGAGCCCAGATGGGGCATGCCGGGGATATCCAGATCGGCGATCTTGCGCCCGCTGGAGAGATGGATGACCTCGCCCTTGGGATTGTCCCGGGAGGCCCCGATGAGATAGTCGTAGTTCTGATCGAAAAAGAAGTCGTCCAGGATCTGGTCCGTGGCGATCTGCCGCACCGGCAGGGGGCCGGGCTCGGGAATGGCTTCCCTGAGCTGGTAGTCGTGCACCAGGCCCTTGTATACCGGCCGGCCATCGTAGGGGATCTCCCACACCTCGGGAATGTCCTTCAGCGCCGCGATGAAGCTGTTGCGCGGCCGGGCGTCGTACACGGCGGAGACCCGGGAGGTCTTGCCCGCATGGGGCCCCTCCCCGCCCACCACCGGGATCACCTTCACCAGGGACAGATCCTTGCCGCTGAGGGCGACAAGGGTGTGGGGCAGGTAGTTGGCCACCATGACGTACCGGCCGTCGCTGGACACGGCCACGTTGCGGGTGTTGATGCCGGCGCGGATCTCCGCCACCACCTTCAGGTTCCACAGGTCGTACTTGGTGATCCAGCCATCCCGGCTGGCCCAGTAGACGAAGCGTCCGTCCGGCGTGAACTTGGGCCCCCCATGCAGCGCGTAGCGGGTCTGGAAGCGGGTGATGGGTTCCATGACGTCGCCGTCCAGCACCGTGATGTGATGGTCGCCGTGCTCCACCACCAGGGTGATGTTCATGGGGTCCGCCTTGAACACCGGCTTGGCGGGCAGGTCCATGTTCTCCGCGTTGACGATGTGGGAGGACCTGATGTCCTCCGCGTCCCACTTGGGCGGAATCTTGTTGGGGGTGTAGATCCAGTCCGCCAGGACCTTGATCTCCTCCGGCTTCAGAATGTCCTTGAAGCCCGGCATCTGGGTGGCGGGCAGGCCCTCGGCGATGATCCTGGCCGCCTCCGGCTTTTTCAGCCGGGCCAGGGATTCCGGCAGCAGGGTGGGCCCCATGCCCCCCAGGCGGTTGGGGGCGTGGCAGGCAAGGCAGTGGGTCTCGTAGAGCTTTTCGGGGGCCGGAGCGTCCGCGGCCCGGGTCGCGGCGGGGTCGATTGACAAGGCAACAAGCGCGGCCAAAGCAAGGCCGAGGCTACGGGCGGCGAACTGCTTCATTTCAACTCTCCAAGGCCATATCCCGGGGGTGGGCCGCGCCCACTTCCTCGTCCGCCAGATAGCAACCCGGGTCTTCCGCCCAGAAGTCGCCGGTGGTTTGCCAGGCCCGCACCCGGGTGTTGCCGTTGCAGATGTCCCTGTGACGGCATTGGGCGCAGCGGCCGCCCACGGGCCGGGGGGAGCGCTTCAGACCAGCCATGAGGGGGTCGGAGACATCGTTCCAGATGTCGCCGAAGGGGCGATGACGCACGTTGCCCAGGGGGTAGTTCCACCACATGGTGTCCGGGTGCACGTCGCCGAGGTTGTCGATGTTGGCCACATTGACGCCGCTGGCGTTGCCGCCCCACTGCACGAGTTTCTTTCGGAGGTGCTCGTACTGCTCCGGGAAGCGGGCGGCCACCCAGTGCAGCAGGTAGACGCCGTCCGCGTCGTTGTTGCCGGTGACGAATTCCCTGGGCCGGCCCGCCGCGACGTGCGCCCAGCAGCGGTCGAAGAGCATATCCATGGCGGCCCGGGTGGTGCGGAAGTGGGCGTCGTCTTTTCTGTTCTTGTTGCCCCGGCCGGCGTAGTTGAGGTGGGAGAGGTAGAACTTGTCGATGGACTCCGCCTCCAACAGGTCCAGCAGGGCCGGGAAGTCCTGGGCGTTCTCCTGGGCCAGGGTGAAGCGGATGCCCACCTTGGCCCCCGCCGCCTTGCACAGGCGCACGCCGTTCAAGGCGGCGTCGAAGGCGCCTGCCTTGCGGCGGAAGCGGTCGTGGGTGGCCTTAATGCCGTCCAGGCTGATGCCCACGTAGTCGAAGCCCGTGGCGGCGATGGCCTGCGCGTTCTCCTCGTTCACCAGGGTGCCGTTGGACGACAGGCCCACGTAAAAGCCCATGGCCTTGGCACGCCGGCCGATGTCGAAGATGTCCGGCCGCAGGAGCGGCTCGCCGCCGGAGAGGATGAGCACCGGCACCCGGGCGGCCTTCAGGTCGTCCATGACGCGGAAGATTTCCGCCGTGGACAGCTCGCCGGGGAAATCGCGGTCCGCGGAAATGGAGTAGCAGTGCTTGCAGGTGAGGTTGCAGCGCCGCACCAGATTCCAGATCACCACCGGGCCAGCGGGGGTTCTTTTCGGCCCCACAGGGGTGGGATGGACGAGTTCCTGCATGAACTGGGTGACTCGAAACATGGTCAGGCTCCTATGCGCAGGCCGGTTTTCTTCAGGATGCGGCTGCTGTAGAGGATGTCGTGATGGCGGCAGGCGCGGCCCAGGATCTGGCCGATACGGGCCGCGTAGCCGATGACCTCCTGACGGTCGCGGCCGTGGACCATGGCGAAAAGGTTGTAGGGCCACTGGGGCAGGCGGCGGGGCCGGCGATAACAGTGGCTGACGAAATCCAGGCGGCCGATGCGTTCTCCCAGTTCATCCACCCGGCCGTCATCCACGTCCCACACGGTCATGCCATTGGCCTTGTAGCCCAGGGCATAGTGGTTGGGCACGGCGCCGATGCGGCGGATGGCGCCTGCCGCCAGCAGGGCCCGCATCCGCTCCATGACTTCCTGGGCGGAGACGCCCAGCTGCCCGGCCACCGCCGCGTAGGGCTCCGGCACCAGGGGCAGGCCCGCCTGGGTGGCCTGGATGATGCGCTGGTCCAAATCATCTAAGACAAGTTCCATCATGCCTTCAGCCTCAGCTCCACGAAATATTCCTGCTCTTTCGGAAAGCGGTAGACGGGATAGCCCGTGATGGCCTCGATGTAGCTGAAGGCCGCCTCCACCTTTTCCGGGCTTTCGGCGGCGCCCACGAACCACATGTTGAGACGGTGCTCGCGGCGGTAGTTATGGGCGATCTCCGGCTGCTGATTGACGAACTGGGCGATGCGGTCGAAATCCGGGTTGGGCACGGACATGGCGGCCAGCACGTTGCTACCGCCGAAGCGGTCCGCGTTGTACAGGGGGCCGAAGCGGGTCAGCACACGCTCGTCCAGCAGGCGCCGCAAGCGGGCCAGCAGCTCGCCCTCTTCCAGGCCCAGGTTGCGGGCGGCCACGGCATAGGGGTGCTCGCACACGGGAAATCCCCCCTGCAGGGCGTTGATGATGCGCCGATCCACCTCGTCCAGGGTCGCCGCCGGCGCGCTATCCCGGATGGCCTGGACGCTGGCACGGGCGCCCATCGCGCGAACGCCTCAGGCCGCCTTGGGCAGGCTGGCGTAGCGGGCGCCGCACTGCTTGAAGCGGCGGCGGGAGAACAGGGGCCGGCAGGGCACTTCGTCGAGGCCCAGGGTGCGTCGCAGATGGTCCCGCAGCTGCTCCACCTGGGCCTGCACCCTGTCCCGGTCCTGGCCGTGGACCATGGAGAACAGGTTGTAGGGCCAGTCCGGCAGGCGACGGGGACGCTGGTAACACAGTGTCACGCCGGCCTGGGACGCCAGCAGGCGGCCTGCCTCCGCCACGCGCGCGTCGGGGATGTCCCACACCACCATGGCGTTGGCGGTGTAGCCCAGTTCCCGATGGCGCACGACGACGCCGAAACGGCGGATCACGGACAGATCCAGCAAACGTTCCAGCCGGGCGATGACAGCGGCCTCATCCATGCCGCAGCGGGCGGCCAGGCCGGCATAGGGCCGGGGGGTCAGTTCCAGGCCATTCTCCAGGGCCATGGCCACCGCGTAATCGGCGGATTCCAGTTGCCCGCGCAGGGCCGCGGCATCCACGGGCCGGCCGGCCGCATGCTGATGGGGCCGGGCCTGCCTGCCTTCCAGCTCGAAGCCCAGGTCGATGTGGTAGTCCGCCTCCATGGGCAGGTCCAGGGGCTTGAGCCCCGTGGCGCGGTGGATTTCCGCCAGCACTTCGGCCACCCGCTCCCGGGAGGAGGCCGCCACTACGAACCACAAGCTGTAGGCGTGCTCGCGCTCGTAGTTGTGGTTCACCTCGGGGAAGGCGTCGATGAGGCGGGCCACTTCTTCCAGCCGCTCGGGCGGGCAAGCCACCGCCGCCAAGGTGCTCCAGCCCAGCACGTGGGGACGGAACACGGCCCCCACCCGGGAAATGTGTCCCTGAGCCTTCAGCGCAGCCAGGCGCTCCAGCACAGCGGCCTCGTCGGCGCCCAGGCGGCGGGCCAGTTCGGCGTAGGGCCGGGGCGTGAGGGGGAAGTCCCGTTGCCAGTCGTTGAGCAGACGGAATTCCAGATCGGTGAGAGGCTGGGGCGCGTTCATAGTCCGAACCTGTGGGCGCGGGCGGTGAAGAAGATGCCGCTGGGGGCGTCGGCAGGCAGCTCCGCGAGCTTCCTGAAACTGGCCGTGTCATAGACCTCCAGCTTGTTGGCGTCCCGCACGGAGAGCCACACATGTTCGCCCCGGGGGGTGAACTCCATGTGCAGCACGGGGCCGACCCGAGGAGGGAGCAGGGGCCCCTCCGGGGATGCGACCGGCCCCGAGTGGTCGCCGACCGCCGCAGTGGGCCGGCCCGCCGCCGCAACAGGGTCGCACCTTGCTCCGCAAGGCACTGCTCCACCTTCCGCGGCGGTCCTGCCGGGTTTCAATTCGTGGATGATTTTCTGGCTGGGCACATCGATGACCTGCACCGTGTCGTAATGGGGGAAGGCGAAGTTGACCCACAGGCGCCGGCCATCCGGCTGGGCCATGACGAACACCGGCTGGCCCGCCACCGGGATGACACCCACCTGGGTCCAGGTGGAGACATCCACGATCACCACCTCGTGGCGGCCCACGCCGGGGATGAAGGCCAGGTTGCCCACCATGGCCCAGGTCTCCAGGTGGGGCATCTTGTACACGGGCAGCTTCTCCTCGCCCCGGCCATAGTCCGGCAGCGCCCGCTGCACCCCCTTCTCCAGGTTCCACATGTCCAGCACGGCGATGCCGTTCTCGCCGTACAGGCCGGCCACGTACCAGCGACCATCGGGCGAAACCAGAGCGTCGTAGGGCTGGTGGCCGATGTTGCTGAACGTGGTGAGCTTGGGATGAACAGGGTCCTCGGACAGGTCGGCCACCCATATTTCGTCCTTGTCCCACAGGCTGAAGGCGAAGCGGTTGCCCGGCACGTCTTCCAGGCCGATGACCTTGGACCCGGTGGGAATGTCGGCGATGAGATCCAGGGTCTCGGCATCGAAGAACTTCACCCCGCCCGGGGTGTAGTTGGCGGCGGCGATGATGCGGCCATTCTGGGAGATGGCGCCGCCGATGGCGTTGCCGGATTGCAGCACGCGCTTGGCGATGGCGCCGGTGAGCAGGTCCACCTTGGTCAGCCCCCCGTCACGGCCGAACACGTAGGCATAGCGTTCGTCCCGGGAGAACACGGCGGAGGCATGGGAAAGGTCTCCCAGCCCTTCCACCCGGCCCAGGACAAGCTTGCGGGTGGTGTCCAGCAGTTGCACGGACCCCTTGGCCCGCTCGATGACCAGGCCCAGGTCGCCGGTGCCCCTTGGCTCGCCGGCGAAGGCGGGCAGGATGATGGCGGCGCAGGCGGCGGCGGTGAGCAGGACGCGGAAGGCCAGGGGACTTTTCAGGGGTGGATGCAGGCGGGGTTTCATTGGGGGAGTCCTTTGCGCAGCTCGGTGACGATCCAGCGGGCATCGCCCTCGCTCAGGAAGGGCGCCCAGCCCGGCATGGCGGTGCCGGTGCGGCCGTGGAGAATGGTGGCCTCCAGGGCCTCGGCGGGCTTGTCGGCCAGGGCCTGGGCGGTGAGGGGCGAGCCCAGGCCGCCGGTGAGGCGCAGGCCGTGGCAGAAGCCGCACTCCTGACGGACGAAGCGGACCAGTTCCTTTTGCCGGGCGGCATCGGGTTCCGCCGCCAGGGCCAGGTTCATGACGGAGCTGAGGAGCAGGCCTGCCACGGAGACCGCGCCGAGCAGCAGGGCGCCCAGCAGCAGGGATAGCCGCCAGTCGTATTCACGGGGTCGGGGATCGGTCAGGGGGGAGTTCTCGGTTCGCATGGCGCTTGGCCTCTCCGGTTGGCGGGATGCCCTGGAACAAGGCGCCCCGCCAACCCGCCCGGGCGGGCCGGGCGGGAGGGTTCAGGCCGTCAATACACGTCGTGAACGGTGTTGTAGACGTTGAACTTGCCGGTGGGGGTGACCAGGCGCTTGTCCTTGATCACGGCCTTCAGCTTGCGGGTCTTGTCGTCCATCACGACAATCGCCGACTCGCCGTTCTTCGGCCCCCATCCCGAGAACCACACCTCATCGCGGGCCTTGTGTTACTCCGGGTGGTTGACGTGG
>CAZYEY010000271.1:0-5225 GCA_964646585.1 uncultured Thiobacillus sp.
GCCGGTGATCCCGGTCACTTCCGCCAGGGTCAGCACCTGGATGCGGGGGTTGGCCTTGAGGCGGCGCAGGTTGATTTCCAGGCCGCAGGTGGGATGGCACATCTTGGGGAAGTACCGGTAGAGCTGGACGGTGCGGCCGCCCAGGTACGGGTTCTTCTCCACCAGAACGACTTGCTTTCCGGTTTCCGCCGCTTCCAGCGCGGCCGTCATGCCGGAGATGCCGCCGCCCACGACCAGAATGGTCTGGTTGGTCGCCACTACAGACGTCATGTATCGCCTCCGATGGGTGAAGACTTCAGGGATTCGGGGGGGCCGGGCAGGCTGTTGCGGCCCGGCCAAATAGGCGCGAATGGTACTGGAAACACCCACCCCCCCGATATATGGGAGTAATCGAAAGTTCTTATGAATGAATAGACTGGGTAAATCCGACGGGCGGGCGGGGTTTGTCCGTCCCATGGGCGGACACCGCTCCGCACCGGCTCATGCCGGGCTTTCGTCCCGCAATTGCAGCCGCCACATGGCGGCATAGGGGCCGTCCCGGGCCAGCAGGTCGGCATGGTTGCCCCGTTCCACGATGCGGCCGCCGTCCAGCACCAGGATCTCGTCCGCATCCACCACCGTGGAGAGCCGGTGGGCGATGACCAGGGTGGTGCGGTTTTCCGAGATGCGCGCCAGTTCTTGCTGGATGCCCTGCTCGGTGGCGGAATCCAGGGAGGAGGTGGCCTCGTCGAACACCAGGATGGGCGGGTTTTTGAGGATGGCCCGGGCGATGGCGACCCGCTGCTTCTCGCCGCCGGAGAGCTTCAGGCCCCGTTCCCCCACCAGGGTGTCGCAGCCGTCCGGCAGGCCGCTGATGAAGCGGTCCAGATGGGCAGCCCGGGCGGCTTCCAGCACTTCCTCCCGGCGGGCGTCCACCCGGCCGTAGGCGATGTTGTGGTAGAGGGTGTCGTTGAACAGCACCGTGTCCTGGGGAACCATGCCGATGTGGCCGCGCAGGCTGGCCTGGGTGACCTGGCGGATGTCCTGGCCGTCCACCAGGATGCGGCCGCCGGTCACGTCGAAGAAGCGGAACAACAGTCGCGACAGGGTGGACTTGCCGGCGCCGCTGGGCCCCACCACGGCCACCTTGCGCCCGGCCGGGATGACGAAGTCGATGTCCTCCAGGATGGGCCGGCGCGGGTCGTAGGCAAAGCTCACGTGCTCGAAGCGGACCTCTCCCGCCTCCACCGTCAGCGTTCTCGCGTCTGCTGCGTCGGTGACTTCCGGCACCCGCTGGAGCAGGCCGAACAGTTTCTCCATGTCGGTGAGCGCGTTGCGGATCTCCCGGTACACGGTGCCCAGGAAGTTGAGGGGGATGAAGAGCTGGATCAGGTAGGCATTCACCAGCACCAGGTCGCCGATGGTCATGGAACCGTCCGCCACGCCCCGGGCCGCCAGCGCCATCATGGCGGTGACCCCGACGGCGATGATGAAGGACTGGCCGGCGTTGAGCCAGGCCAGGGACACCTCGCTGGCCACCGAGGCGTCTTCCGCCGCGCGTAGATCATTGCGCAGTCGCTCGGACTCGTAGTCCTCATTGTTGAAGTATTTCACCGTCTCATAGTTGAGCAGGCTGTCCACCGCCCGGGCGTTGGCCCGCGCCTCGGTCTCGTTCATGGCGCGGCGGTATTTCAGGCGCCAGTTGGTCACCAGCACGGTGAAGGCGATATAGACCACCAGGGTCATGAGGGTGATGGCGCCGAACCAGGGGTCGTACTTGGCGAACAGCACCCCGGCCACCATGAGGATCTCCAACAGGGTGGGGCCGATGTTGAACAGGGTGAAGTTGATGAGGAAGCGCACCGAGCGCGCGCCCCGCTCGATGTCCACCGCGATGCCGCCGGTACGCCGCTCCAGGTGGAAGCGCAGGGACAGGCGGTGCAACTGCCGGAACACGTCGTGGACGATGCCGCGCATGGCCCGCTGCAATACCCGGGCGAACAGGGCATCCCGCAGCTCGGTGAAGGCCGTGTTGCCGAAACGGAGGAGGCCATACAGCACGATGAAAGCCAGGGGCAGGGCCAGGCCCATGCCCATGCCGGCGCCCGCTACCCCCTTTACGCTCAGGGCATCGACGATCTCCTTCAAGACCAGGGGCACCGACACGTTGGCCAGCTTCGCTCCCAGCAACAAGGCGAAGGCCGCGAGCACCCGGGGCTTGTAGCGCCAGACATAGGGCGCCAGGGACCAGGCCGCCCGCCATTGGGCGGCGGTGGGGCGGGTGGTCATGGAATCGGGGCGGGAGTGGTCGTGGGCCATGGAGGATAGGGCTTTAGAAACAGCCCGCGATTCTCGGGCCGGCTGGCCATTCCTGCCAGCCAGACTCAGTTTTTCTGCCGCGCCAGGATTTCGGTGGCCTTGCCCACGGTCACGGGGCGGCTGAACAGGAAGCCCTGGTAGGCGTCGCAGCCCAGGTCGATGATGTAATCGAGCTGGGCGCGGGTTTCCACGCCCTCAGCCACCACATTGAGGTGGAGGCCCTTGGCCATGGCGGCGATGCCGGCGACGATGGTGGAACCGTTGTTCATGTGGCCGTTGATGTCATGGATGAAGCTGCGGTCGATCTTGAGACTGTGGATGGGCAGCTTCTTCAGGTAGGAGAGGGAGGAATAGCCGGTGCCGAAATCGTCGATGGCGATCTCCACGCCCACGTCGGCCAGCCGGCGCAGCTTCTCGATGCTGCCGTCCATGTCGCGCATGAGGGTGCTTTCGGTGATCTCGATTTCCAGGCCGGGACCGCCCATGCCGTGTTCCTTGAGGCATTGGGTGAACTTGTCCACGAACTGGGGATGCTCGATCTGGCGGGCGGAGAGGTTCACAGCCATGGTGATGGGCGGCATTTCCGAGGCGCGCCACAGGCTGGCCTGACGGCAGGCGGCATCCAGCACCCATTCGCTGATGGGGGCGATGAGGCCGGATTCCTCGGCGATGGGAATGAACTCACTGGGGGGGACGATGCCCCGGGTGGGGTGGTTCCAGCGGATGAGGGCTTCCATGCCGCGGATGCGCTGGTCCTGGATGGAGACCTGGGGCTGGTAGTAGACCTCGAATTGGCCTTTCTCCAGGGCGTGGCGCATCTCGTTTTCCACCGCCAGCCGTCCGGTGAAGGATTTCTGTAGGTCGTGGGTGAAGAACTTGTAGTCGTTCCGGCCGCTGTCCTTGGCATGGTACATGGCAATGTCGGCGTGCTTCACCAGGGTTTCGATGGTGTCGCCGTCGTCGGGGAAGACAGCGATGCCGATGCTGATGCCGACGAAGATTTCGTGGCCCTCGATGTGAAAGGGCTGCTTCAGGGAGGCCAGGATTTTCTGGGCGATGAAGGCGGCATTGTCCCGGTTGCGGATGTGGGGCAGCAGGAGCATGAACTCGTCGCCGCCGATGCGGGACAGGGTGTCGCCCTCCCGCAGGCTGCCGCGCAGGCGCTGGGCCACTGCCTGGAGCAGGCCATCGCCCACCAGATGGCCCAGGGTGTCGTTGACCACCTTGAAGCGGTCCATGTCCAGGAAGAGGGTGGCCAGGGTCTGGCCGTGGCGCTTGGCGTGGACGATGGCCTGACCCAGGCGGTCCTTGAACAGGGCCCGGTTGGGCAGGCCGGTGAGCAGGTCGTGGTAGGCCTGGAAGGCGATGGTGGCTTCCGCCTGCTTGCGCTCGCTGATATCCCGGGCGACCCCGTAGGAGCCCAGAAATTCCTTGGTGCCATCATCCCGGGAGCGGTACATGCCCATGGAAGACAATTCCACCACCACGATGTCCTGGGAGGTGCGCTCGGACAGGCCGGTGAGCAGATCCTCCTTGCGCTTCAGCTGCAGTTCGTAGTTGCGGGTGGCGCGCTCCCCGGTGCGGCGCTCGTTCAGGCGGTAGCGGGCGTTCTCCAACTCCCCTGGGGGGACCAGCAACAGGTAGTCCTTGCCGATGAGCTCCGCGGGGCTGTAGCCCAGGGCGCGCTGGATGCTGTCGTTGACGAAGGTGAAGGCGCCCTTGGCGTCCAGGGTGTAGATGATGTCCGGGGAGGTGTTCACCAGCAGCCGGTACCATTGCTCGGATTGTTCGATCTGCTGGAGCATCCGGGCGTTGTCCCGCTCCAACTGGAGCTTGGTGGCCGCGTTGCGCACGGTTTTGATCAGTTCGGCCGGCTCATAGGGCTTGCGCAGATAGTCGTAGGCGCCCAGGCGCAGGGACTGGATGGCGGACTCGATGTGGCTGTCGCCGCTCATGACGATGACGCGGCAATGGGGATGATGCTGGCGGATGTGGGCCATGATGTCATGGCCGCTGGCGTCTGGGAGGCGCAAGTCCAGCAGCGCCAGATCATAGGAGCGCCGGGCCAGCAGGGCATAGGCTTGGGCGCCGGTGACCGCCGTGTCGATGCCGTGGACGAACTGGGCCAGCAGCAGCCGGGTGCTCTCCAGATAGCGCGGCTCGTCTTCCACGATCAGAAGATTGAGCAGCGGTGGCTGGTTCAGACCGGTGAGCGGATCACCTGGCATAGGAGGCGCCCCAGAGCGGTGGTGATTGTCGGGATCGGCAGCCGCGCGGCTATGTACTGCCCCGTTTCAGCCGACAGGGAATGATATATGGAATGTTGTTCCCATAGTGTTGCTCTTGTATGTGATGCTGCCCTTGAGGGAATGAGTCAGGGCCTTGACGATGGACAGGCCGATGCCTGCATGGCCCTCGCCCTTGCCGGATTCCACCGGGCTGAAGATGCGGCCGGCCAGGTCCGGGGGGAGGCCCGGGCCGGAGTCGGCCACGGTGATTTCCACCAGGCCCTCCTGCCGGTCGTTGACCAGGGAGGTGGTCGCCAGATGGACCAGGCCGCCGGCCGGGGTGGCCTCCAGGGCATTGAGCAGCAGGTTGAGGACGATCTGCTTGAGCTTGTCCCGGTCGCAGGAGAGGCGGGGCAGGTCCGCTTCCAGGTCCAGGGTGATGCGGATGCCCTTGCCCTGGGACGATGCCTCGCTCACCTTCACCAGGTCCTCGATGAGGGCGTTCACGTCCACCTGTTCGATGAGGGGGCCGGACGCGCTTCCCTCCTGGGTCAGGCCACGGATGATGCGGACGATGCGGTCCAGTTCCTCGTGGACGATGCGCAACTCGTCGGCGATGGGCGCTTCATCGCCCAGCTTGGCCTTCATGATCGCCAGATAGTTCTTGACGATGCCCAGGGGGTTGTTGATCTCGTGGGC
>CAZYEY010000272.1:0-5394 GCA_964646585.1 uncultured Thiobacillus sp.
GCCTGGTCCTCGCCTTGCGCGATGCGGCGGTTGAAGAACTAGTTGACCCGGACGAGCTTCCGGGCATTGGGCAGGGCGGCGGCCCCTTCCAGCATCTGTTTCCATTCCGCGAAGACCTGGGCACCCCGCTCGCCATGGCGCTGGCGCAGGAAGGCGGCCAGTTTGTCGATCCTGGCGGCGAAGACGGGCTCCCTGGCGCCGCCTTTCTCGGCGCGCCAACTCTCCATGAAGGAGAGGATGCGGGAGGCGCGGATCTGGCCGGGGATGAACATGACGATCTCGCCGGTGGGGTCGTAGAGGTAGGAGGTGGGGAAAAAATCCACCGGCCCCACCTGACGGAAAGCGCTATTGGGCTCCCGCCGGGAACCGCCGGCCACGTTGGCCTCGAATTGCAGACGGTTTTGCTCCACCGCCTGCCGGATGGCGGCCTCCTCGGCGCCATACTCCAGGGCGATGCCGATGACCCGGAAGTCCGGGCGCCGGTTGAGATCGTTGAGGGTGGGAATCTGGATCTTGCACAGGGGGCACCAGGGCGCCCAGAAGCTCACCAGCACCCACTTTCCCCGGTAGTCGGCCAGGCGGATGGCGCGGTTGTCGATGTCGGTGAACACGAAGGACACCGCCTTCACTCCTTCGCCCCGGACGTAATGGACGCCCCCGCCCAGGGCCGCGATGAGCAGACCCAGGATCAGGGCGTTTCGCCAGGACGGGGAAAAGGGGGTCACGTCGGAAAGGTCTCCGGAGCGTTCATGTCCATTCCTCATCGGCATGATAGGCCGATATTTCCTGGAGGAGAGACGGATTTGCGCCGAAGGGGCCTAGGCCCGCGTCATAAAATGCCGGCATGTTCATCCGAGATCGCGCCGCCATGGAAGCCCGACTGACCGAGCTGGAAACCAAATTGAGCTTCACCGAGGACCTCCTCGACAGCCTCAACCAGACCGTGTTCCGGCAGCAGGAGCGCATCGACCTGCTGGAACGCCAGATCCGCCTGCTGCACGAGCACATCCAGACCCTGCGGCCGGCGGAGGGGGGGCTGGACCTCCGCGACGAGATTCCACCCCATTACTGAAGCGCATCTGCGCGGCGGCTAGAATGGGAGAGCATTCGGAGGCCGCCATGTTCCGTCCCACGCAAGCCCGCTGGTTCGAGACCTACGTTCCCCGGGAACAGACGGTCAAGGCCACGGAAGTGCTCGCCGCCACCGGCGTGGTGCAATTGGAGACCGATCCACGCCTGTCCGAGCCGGTGGAGGAGGAACGTTTGAGGGAATTGGTGGACCGCTTCCACGCCCTGGCCGCCGATCACGGTCACGACCTGCCCGGGGCCGGTGGCCAAGCCACCACGCTGATCGGAGATCCCCTCCACATCGCCAATGCCGCCTTGCGTCGGCTGCGGGAATGGTGCGCCCGGGTGGATTACTTCAAGGCCCATATAGAGCATCTGCGCGCCGAACTCCGCCACCTGGAACTGCTGGCGGAATGCCTGCAAGCCCTGCGCCAGGCCGGCCTGGATCTGGACGGGGTGTTCCACAAGACCCGCTTTCTCTGCAAATGCCTGTTTGCCTGCCCCCGGGGCGAAGGCGGTCGCGCTGAAGCCGGTGAAGGGGTGGAGGTGGTGGTGCGCGGTAGCCAGCATGACTTCCTTTATGTGGCCGGTCTGCCCGACCAGCGCCATGCCATCCGCCATTGGGTGGTGGAGAAAGGTTGCGAGCAGATGGGCATCCCTGCCTGGCTGTCCGGGGACCATGGCGAGCAGGTGGGCAAGGTCCGCGCCCGCCTGGCCCGGGCCCACGAAGAGCGGGTGGAGATGGAAAAGGAACTCAAGGCCCTGCGCCGGGATCCGGAACTGGCCAGGGATCGGGCCAACGTGGACACCCTGCGGTGGTATCTGGGCCACGCGGCGGGCACCCTGGGGGATGGACCTTTCTGCCACGTCACCGGGTGGACCACGGCGGACCCGCGCCGCTTGCGGGCAGCCCTGGAGGAGGCCGGCATCCATGCCGTGCTGCGTTTTCCGGAGGCGCCGGAGGGGGCGGCACCTCCGGTGGCCACCCTGGATACCTGGTGGGCGAGCCCTTTTCAGCCCCTGCTCATCCTGTGGGGCACCCCGGATCGGCGGGAGGTGGATCCGTCCGGCCTGCTGCCCCTCATCGTTCCCCTCCTGTTCGGCTACATGTTCCCGGACGTGGGTCATGGTCTGGTTCTGGTGCTGTTGGGGCTCGTCCTTTACCGGCGTGCGCCGCGCACGCGCTTTCTCATTCCCTGTGGCTTCGCGGCAGCGATTTTCGGATTGGTCTTTGGCGAGATTTTCGGTTTCGAGGGCTGGCTGCGTCCCCTGTGGGTGAGGCCCTTGGAGGACCCGGCCCGAGTGTTGTTGGCGCCCCTGGTTTTCGGCTTTTTCCTGATGTTGCTGGGATTGGCCTTCGCTGGTGTCGAAGCCCGCTGGCGCGGGGAAGCACGAGCCTGGCTCTGGCGGGAGGGGCCGGTTCTGCTGCTTTATGCCAGCCTGCCCCCGGCGGTGTTGTGGCCACCTTTTCTGGTGGTGTCGGCCGGGGCGCTCTTCCTGTTCTTCCTCGGTGGTCTGGTTCTGGCCCCCCGGGGCGGGAGGCTGGCGGCCATGCCCGAAGCGGCGGGCCGCCTGTTGCTGGATATGTTCGAACTGGCCATGAACACCTTTTCATTCCTGCGGGTGGGGGCCTTCGCCCTGGCCCATGCCGCCTTGTCCCTGGCGGTCATGACCCTGGCCGAAGGGGTCGAGTCCCCCTGGGCCTGGGGTCTGGTGGTGGTGGCGGGCAACCTCTTCAGTCTGGTGATGGAGGGACTGCTGGTGTTCGTGCAGACCACCCGGCTGGTGCTGTTCGAGTTCTTCATCCGCTTCCTTCACACGGAAGGGCGGCTGTTCCGGCCCCTGGGGGTGGCCGGAACGGGGAAGTAGGCGCTACTGGAGCACGTTCACCACGATGCGGCGGTTGGACTTGCCAGTGTAGCTGGCCGCCTCCTTGGCGCCGTAGGAGATCACCGACATGCGCAGGATGGGGATGCCACCCTTCTCGTGCAGGTAGTTCTTCACCACTTCCGCCCGGGCCCGCCCCAGCTCGTAGTTGTAGTCCTCGGAGCCAAAGCCGTCGGTGTGGCCCTGGATCTGCAGGTGGTAGTGGGTGCCCAGGGCCTTCACCTTCGCCGCCAGGGCGTCCAGCTTGGCCATGTCGGCGTCCCCCAGCACCGGGGAGTTGATGGGGAACAGGGTCTTGTCGTCGGTGAGGATGATGGTGTCCACCACCTTGCCCAGGATGCGGCGCTGACCCAGGCCCACGGCGTCCAGGGCATCCTGGGCCATGGCAGCCACCTCTTCCAGGCGCTTCTCCACCTTCGCCAGGCGGGCGGACAAGGCATCCGTCGCGTCGGTGCCGGCCTTGCCGGCCAGGGCGGACTGGAGTTCCGCATTCACCTCGGCGTTCTCATCCACCTGGGTGGTGAGTTCGGCCAGGGTTTCCTCGGCACGGTCCATGCGCTCGGCCAGGGGCGGGTCGCTTTCCTGGGCCCGGTCCTTCAGGGCGTCCAGGGCTTGCTTGAGCTCACCAGCCCGGGCCGCGTAGTCGCCGGCCTGGGCGGTCAGGTGATCAAGCCGCCTGGAGATGCTCTCCTGGTCCCGGGTCTGGGCCTCGCGTAAGCGGGCCATTTCGGCGGACATGGCTTCCAGGCGCTGGCCCAGGTCGGCGATCTGCTTCTGGGCAGCCTGGCTCTGGTGCCAGGCCTGGCTGGCCACGCCCTCGATGTTGCTCAGGCGCTGGCCGGCGGCATCGGGCTGCTCCACGGCGGCTTGCTGGGTGGCGCACCCGCCCAGCAACAACAAGGCGGCGGCGAGGGGGAGTGGGCGCAGGTTCATGACGCTCCTTTCATCGGATCTGTGGAACGGGAAAAGTATCTGGGCAATGGAGGGGCGGCATTGACCTGGGCCAAGAGTCCGTTCGATGGACTCGGAATTCAGTCCCGGGCGAGGGCTTCCAGCAGGGCCTTGAGCAACACCCAGCATCGGCCGACGGATTCGACCTCCACCCGCTCCCCGGGCGCGTGGGCGCCTCGGATATCCGGCCCGAAGGACAGCATGTCCAGGCCTGGGTGGCTGGCGGCGAGCAGGCCGCATTCCAGGCCCGCGTGGATGACCTGGAGCCGGGCCGGCTCGCCGAAGCGGTCTTGGTAGATGCGCCGGCCCAGGGCCAGCAGGGGAGAGGCGGGATTGGGCGCCCAGCCCGGGTAGGGCCCCACTTTGCCCGCCGTGAAGCCAAAGGCGGCGGCGTAGCGGATGAGCTTGTCGGCCAGGGCATGGGCTTCCGCGTCCTTCAGGGAGCGCACCATGAACACGGCGCGGAAGCTGTCACGGCACAGGCTTGCCACGCCCAGGTTGTCCGAGGTTTCCACCACGCCGGGGAAGTCGGCGCTTTGCCGTATCACGCCATTGGGGGCGGCTTCCAGGAAGTCCAGCAGGGCGGCCTGGTCGAAAGGCATGAGCACTTGGCCGTCGGTGTCGGTCTCGGGCGCGAGAGCGAGCCGCACCCCATCGTCCCGGCCGGCGAGATGCTGGCGCAATTCCACCGCCAGGGCGGCCACCCGATCGCCCAGCCGGCCGGCCATGCGCCTGGGCACGGCCACCACGGCAAAGGCTTCCCGGGGGATGGCGTTGCGGGCGGTGCCGCCTTCCAGGGCGACGAGGCGGGCTTCCACCTCCCGGGCCAGCTGGTGCAGGCATTCCACCAGCAGGCGGAGGGCGTTGCCCCGGCTGCGATGGATGTCGATGCCGGAATGACCGCCTTGCAGGCCGGTGAGGCTCAGCCGCCAGGTACTCCAGCCCGCCGGCAGCGGCTCCGAGGCACAGGCCCGGGTGACTTCCACGTCCATGCCGCCGGCGCAGCCCAGGTAGAACTCGCCCCATTCCTCGGTATCCAGGTTGATGAGCCGGGTGCCATGCAGGCTGCCCGGCGTCAGGGCGCGGGCGCCGCCCATGCCGGCCTCCTCGTCGATGGTGAGCAGCACTTCCAGGGGCGGGTGGATCAGGTCCGGGTCTTCCAGGGCCGCCAGGGCCAGGGCCACCCCAATGCCGTTGTCGGCGCCCAGGGTGGTGTCCTTCGCCACCAGCCAGCCGTCCTTCAACTCGGGCCGGATGGGGTCCCGGTGGAAATCGTGGGCGGTGCCCGCGTTCTTCTGGCAGACCATGTCCAGGTGGCCTTGCAGGATGACCCCGGGCCTGCCTTCGCAGCCCCGGCTGGCGGGCTTCTTCAGGATCAGGTTGCCGGCCGCGTCCACCCGTGCTTCCAGGTTCCGCGTCCGGGCCCAGGCCAGCAGGTGCTCGCGCAGGGCGGCTTCGTGCTTGGATGGGCGGGGGATGGCGCAGAGG
>CAZYEY010000273.1:0-23289 GCA_964646585.1 uncultured Thiobacillus sp.
TCTCGTACCTTCCGCGTTCCGTCTCTTCCTCCTCAGACTGTGCTGATGCAGTGCTTTTTTTTTTTTAGTGCCACGGCCACCCCCGAGATCTACAACTGGTAGATCGTCGGCAGCGTCAGATGGGTATACGAGACAGGCGTAGACCTCGTTCATGCGCGCATCCAGGCAAGCCGCCACGCGCTCGGCGCCATGCCTGGCGCGAGCTTCCTCCGCCAGGGCTTCCAGGGTGGAGACGCCCAGCACTGGCAGGCCCGCCCCCAGGGCCAGCCCCTGGGCGACGCCACAGGCGATGCGCAGCCCGGTGAAGGAGCCCGGGCCCATGCCATAGGCCAGTCCATCCAGATCCTTCAACCCCAGGCCCGCGTCGCCCAGCATGGCCATGACCATGGGCACCAGCAGATCGGAATGACGCTGGCCGGCGTGGATCTCGCGGGCCAGGCAATTCCCATCCCGCCAGAGGGCGGCGCTGCACCATTCGGTCGCGGTGTCGAAGGCGAGGATGTTCAAGACAGACAAGGCAAGGTGGCGGGAATCGGCATTCTACCGGAGCCACCCCGGCGCGGGACTCAGGGGTCCGGCGCGATGGCTTCCGTTTCCAGGACGTAGATTTCCATGAGGATGCGCTTCCACGGATCCCGGCTTTTCTGCAGGTGGAGGATGCGGGCGGCCACCGGCGCGCCGCGATCCATGAGCCGGGCCAGATCCCCGTTGTCGGCACGGGGCGCGTAGCCGATCTGGACGCCGTTCCACTCCACCCGGACCGCCCTGGCATCATGGGGGTTGGCAGGCTCGCGCAAAAGCGCCAGGGGCTGCCCCACCGCCATGAGGGGAAACAAGGCCCGTCCCGCGTAGTGCTGAAAACCAGCCAGGGGCGAGGTCTGGAGGATCATTTTCGGACTGGAATCCTGGCCGGCCAGGGCGCTGGCCGCGACGACCCCCAACACCCCCCCGACCATTCCGATTCCCATAGGCGAACTCAGCAGCGTTCCAACACGCAGTCCGACTTCTTGCTGCTGTCTTCCACTTCTTCCCGGGCCAGATGGCCTTTGAGCCTGTCCTTGTACTTGCGCCAGGCTTCGAGGATTTCATCCAGGCTGGCTTCACCGTCTTCATCCAGGTCGATGAGATGGAAAAAGCGGGCCAGCCTTGGGGCGGCATTCGCGAACTCCTGGCTGCTGAGGCCGCCGCTCTCGTCCACATCCGCCAGGAGGAAACGCTTCATGGGGGAAAGGGCGGGAACGGGGTCCGCAACCACCTCCGAGGCAAACGCTTTGCCGCCGGCCGCGCATCCCATGACCACCATCCAGCAACTCAGGCGAATCATCCCGCGCTCCTTTTGAAAAAACCTTCCAACGCATTGATATCACGAACCCTGCACGCCAAAAACAGGCCCTGAACACCAATCGGGGAAACGTTCGAAAAAACACCCTCGGGAATGGCGTCCGGACCATCCATGGGATCGGGCGGGCGTTGCCCTGGCGAAGCCCCTGGTCAGAGGGACTGGTTCAGGCCGACAGGAAAGCCACCGCTTCGTGCCGTATCCGGCTGCGCCGCATGGGTGGCAGGGACTGCCAGATGCGGCGTCCGTAGGGTTTCTCCACCAGACGGGGATCACAGATCATGAGCACGCCCCGGTCGGTCTCCCGGCGGATGAGCCGGCCCGCGCCCTGCTTCAGACTGATGACCGCATGGGGCAACTGGTAATCGTAGAAAGGATTCTTGCCCGCCCGCTTCAGGGCATCCACCCGGGCAGCCAGCACGGGATCGTCCGGCGGTTGGAAGGGCAGCCGGTCGATCACCACCAGGGACAGGGCCTCGCCCGCCACATCCACCCCCTCCCAGAAGCTCTGGCTGCCCAGCAGCACCGCGTTGCCCAGGGCACGGAACTCGTCCAGCAATTCGCTGCGGCTCTTCTCGCCTTGGAGCAGCAGCGGATAGCTCTCCCCACTGGCCGCCATGCGCGCGGCCAGGAGCCGATGGGCCTCGTTCATGGCGCGCAGGGAGGTGAAGAGCAGGAAGGCGCGGCCGCCGCTGGCGACGAGCAGGGGCCAGGCTGCCTCCACCACCGCCGCGGTGTAGCCCGGGGTGTTGGGATCGGGCATCCCCTCGGGGACGTAGAGCATGGCCTGGTTGGGATAGTCGAAGGGGCTGTCCCAGACGGCGGTGGCGGTGGATTCCCCCAGGCCGGCCAGGCCGATCTCGTGCAGGTAGTGGGAGAAATCGCCCCGCACCGACAAGGTGGCGGAAGTGAAGATCCAGGCCCGGGGATCGTCGGCGATCTGGCGGGCGAAGAGCTCTCCGGCATTGAGGGGCGTGGCGTGGAAAAGCACGGAATGGGTGGCCGCCTCCAGCCAGCGGACGATGCCTGAGGTGGACTCGGCCATTGGCGTCAGCCATTTCTCCAGGCGATCCGATGCCTCCCGACAGCGGTCGTGCAGGCGGCCCAGCTCATCGGAGCGTGCGGCCTGGCTTTCCAGCAGGGCATCCAACCTGGCAAGCCGGGCGGTCATCTCGTCCACGGCGGCGAGGAACTCCCGCTGCTCCACAGCCCGGGCGGCGGGCAGGCGCGCCGGGTTGAGGCCCAGACCCAGGCGCACTTCCCGGGCTGCGGTCTCCAGTTCTCCCGCCGCCTTCGGCAGGTCGGGAAAATCCGGCGCCGCCACCGAGGCTTCCGCCCGGGTGTCCCGGCACAGGTCCACCAGCATGCCGGTGGTGACGGTCTCGCCAAAGAACAGGCTGGCGGTCTCCGGCAACTGGTGGGCCTCGTCGAAGACGATGGCGTTGCTGGCCGGCAGCAGTTCGCCGGCCCCTTCGTCCTTGAGCCAGACGTCGGCGAAGAAGAGGTGGTGGTTCACCACCACGATGTCCGCCTCCAGGGCCTTCTTGCGGGCCTTGAGGACGAAGCAGGCCTTGTGGTGGGGACAGTCGCCACCGAGACAGTTGTCCCGGGTGGAGGTGGCCCAGGACCAGGCCGGTGAATCCTCCGGCACCTCGCCGCAGGCCATGCGGTCGCCGGAATCGGTGAGGGCGGCGAAGCGAACGATGGCCTGCATGTGCTGGGCCTCCTCCCGGCTCTTCAGGCGGGCATCGTGGAGGTTACGCTCCAAGTGGTAAGGGCAGACGTAATTGGCCCGGCCCTTGAGCAGGGCCACCGTCACCGGCCGCGCCAGGGCCTTGCGCACGGCGGGAATGTCGCGATGGAAGAGCTGGTCCTGAAGGGTCTTGGTGCCGGTGGAGATGATCACCTTGCCACCGAACAGCATGGCCGGCACCAGATAGGCCAGGGTCTTGCCGGTGCCGGTGCCCGCCTCCGCCACCAGCCGGCCCCGGTTCTCCATGGCCTGGGCAATGGCCCGGGTCATCTCAAGTTGTTGGGCTCGCGGCCGATAACCGGGCACCACATGGGCAAGGGGCCCGTCCCCGGCGAAACACGCTTCAAGATCCATGGCCGCAGTCTATCAGCCAACGACGAGGAGATCCGGAAATGAGAGGTTGGTTGTTGCTGTTGTGCTGGCTGGCTGGTCCGGCCTGGGGGGAGATCGTCGAACTCCAACTGCCGAACCAGATCGTCGCCCGGGCGGAGTTCCGCGATGGCGCGCCGGGCAAGCCCGCCCTACTCCTCCTCCACGGCTTCCTGCAGACCCACGAGTTTCCCGTCATCCACCACCTGACCGAGAGTCTCGGCAGCGCCGGCTACACCGTGCTGGCCCCCACCCTCTCCCTGGGGATTTCCCACCGCAAGCAGAGCCTGGCCTGCGAGGCCCTCCATGCCCACAGCCTGGCGGACGACATCCGGGAACTCGAGCTCTGGCTGAAATGGCTCAAGAAACAGCGGCCCCCGGCCATCGTCCTGCTGGGTCACAGTTTCGGCAGCATGCAACTGCTGGCCTTCGTGGCGGGAAAGCGCGACCCGGCCATCCGCAGGTTCATCGGGGTGAGCATCATCGAGGGGCGCTCCACCCTTCCCTCTGAACACGAAAAGCTCATGAAGGAACTGCGGGAAATCCAGGCCAGGGGGGAACCCCGGGTCGTCACCCAGGCCTTCTCCTTCTGCAAGAAATACCGGGCGCCTCCCGCCAGCCTCATGTCCTACCTGGCCTGGACGCCGGGGCGCATCCTGCGGGAGGTGAATGCCGCCAGCACACCCATCAGCTTCGTCATGGGCGGCCGGGACGAGCGCCTGGGCGCCGACTGGCTGGACAATCTGGGCAAGACCCGGGCCCGGCTCCATGTCATTCCGGGCGCCGATCATTTCATGGACGGCGAATACGAATTCGACCTCCTGGACATCGTCCTCTCGGAGCTCAAAGGGCTCTGAAGCCGTCGTGATGAAGCCCATCAGCATCGCCAGGCTGTTCCTGTCCTTCGTCCTCTTGACGGGTGCCCTGGCGTCTGCCCTGGGGGCTTTTTTCTGGCTCGAGATCGAGAACACCACCCGGGACATCCAGGACCGGGAACAGCAGGCGGCCCAGCGCGAGGTCCGGGAGGCGCTCCTCGCCGTTGATCGCCACATCCGAGCCAGCGCGGAAACCCTGGCCCAATGGGAGGAAACCCGTCAGCAACTGTTCTTCCCGGATTATTACGCCCTGTGGCGGGACAACCGGGTCCGGGACACGGGCATGTTTCCGGAAATCGCCAAGGCCGTCGGTCTCTACGACAAGAACGGGCGCATCCTCAACAACGCCGCCGGCCCGGAACCCATGCCCCTGACCATATCCGGCAAGGCACCAGCAACCCTGTACAAGCGCGAGAAAGGCCGGGACCTAGTCTATTACTTCCTGCCCATCCATGCCGATCCCGCCGGCTCGGTGCTGATGGGTTTCCTGGGCATGAAGTTCGACCTCATGGAAGGGTTGCGGGAGATCCAGCGCTATCGCTATGCCGATCCATTCACCATCCAGGTCCATGTCCCGGAGGGCGGGAGCATGGATCTGGGCAGTCTGCCATCCCATATCAGCTTCCGGCCCATGGCCAACCCGGACATCAAGGAGACCCAGCATCTCTTCCAGTCCGCCCTGGCCCGTCTGACCTTCCTGGTACTGGGTTCCCTGCTGGCGGGCGCCTTCATGCTCAACTTCATGGTGATCCGCCCTCTGCGCCAGATCTCCCACCAGATCGACAGGCTGCGAAGCCCTGCGGGCGGCATGATGGAAGCCCCGGCAGACAGTCCTCCCCTGCCCGTCCTCGAAATGGAGAACGTTCGGCGCTCCTTCAACGACTACCACGCCAGGCTCTCCGAACTGAACCGCAACCTGGAACTGAGCAACCGCAATTTCTATGACCAGGCCCGGCGCGACGCCCTCACCGGCGCCTTCAACCGGCGCGCCTTCGAGGAAGACTGGGCAGCGGGCGGCCAGACGGAAAACAGTGGTCTCGCCGCGCTGCTGCTGTTCGATTGCGACCACTTCAAGGCCATCAACGACACTTACGGCCACAACGTGGGGGACGCCGTCATCCAGGCCATCGCCGATTGTCTCCAGGCCGCCCTGCGTGCCGACGACCGCCTCTACCGCATCGGCGGCGACGAATTCGCCACCGTGTTGCGGAACACCGACCGGGAGATCGCCGAGGCAGTTGCGGAACGCTGCCTGGAACACATCCTCAGTCATGATTTCCGCCAATACGGCATGGGCGAGCCGGTCACCATCAGCATCGGTCTCGCCCTCTCCGGCGAGGAATCGACGCGTCTTGCAGAATTGCAAAAGCGGGCCGATCTCGCCATGTACTCGGCCAAGCGCCCCGGCAGCCGCAAGCTGGTGGTCTACAGCCAGGAAATGGGCGGGCTGTCCGCCCTGGTGGCCAACCGGGAGATCAGCGCCGTGTTCCAGGCCATCCAGAATCCAGAGCGCATCGAATTGGCCTACCAGGCGGTCATGCGCCTGCCCTTCGTCCGCAAGGAGTACGTGGAGGCTCTGGCGCGCGTCCGCGACGACGACCGGCTGATTTCCCCCAATGCCATCTTCCCCATCGTCCAGGCCCGCAACCTGGACGCGGAATTCGACTTGGCGGTGATCCGGGCGATCAGCCGCGACCTGGATGAAGACCGGCTGGCGCCCGGGATGGGGGTCTCGGTCAACCTCTCCGCCCCGGGCATCGTCAACGCCAAGGTGGCGCAGGCCATGCTGCAACTGGTGAGCGCCCACCCGGACCGGAAGATCGTGGTGGAAATCACCGAGACCGCCCTCATCACCCAGATGGACACCGCCAGCGCGCACATCCGGAGCCTGCGGGAAGCCGGCGCCCTGGTGGCCCTGGACGATTTCGGCAGCGGTTATTCCTCCCTGCGCTATCTCGCCTCCATGCCCGTCAATCTGGTGAAGTTCGACATCAGCATGATCAACCTGCTGATGAGCGAGGACAGCCGGCAGAGGCTCTTGATCGAGGAGATTGCCGGCATGGTCATCAGCGCGGGCTACGAACTGGTGGCCGAAGGAGTGGAAACCCGGGAACTGCTGGACCGGGTCATCCGCCTGGGCTTCACCCATGCTCAGGGCTATTACTTCGGCAAGCCCCAGGCGGCGCCGGTGGCATGAGGCCGGAGTTCCCCATGAACGCCCGAAGAACGCCCAGGGGTTGTGGCTGCGGCCGCCGCCGCGTGGCTTGACCCACTGTCGCGGGCTCGCCTCCGCCACAAGGCGAAGGCGTTCTTCGTTACTGCCCGAAGAACTCCCAGGGGTTGTGGCTGCGGCCGCCGCCGCGCGGCTTGACCCACTGTCGCGGGCTCGCCTCCGCCCCAAGGCGAAGGCGTTCTTCGTTACTGCCCGAAGAACTCCTTCACCTTGTCCATGAACCCCTTGGCGCGGGGGGTGTGTTTGCTTTCGTGGCCACTGCAGCAGGCGTCGAATTCCCGCAGCAACGCTTTCTGGCGGTCGGTGAGATTGACCGGGGTTTCCACCACCACGTGGGCGTGAAGGTCGCCCGGGTGGCTGCTGCGCACCCCCTTGATGCCCTTGCCGCGCAGGCGGAAGACCTTGCCGCTTTGCGTCTCGGCGGGAATCTTGATGACCGCGTGACCGTCCAGGGTGGGGATGCTGATCTCCCCCCCCAGAGCGGCGGTAGCGAAGGAAATGGGCAGTTCGCAGTGGAGATCGTCGTGGTCCCGCTGGAAAACGGCATGGGGCTTGAGGTGGATCTGCACGTAGAGATCGCCCGGCGGGCCGCCGTTGATGCCGGCCTCACCCTCACCGGACAGTCGGATGCGGTCGCCTTCGTCCACGCCGGAGGGGATGCGCACCGACAGGGTCTTGTGCTTCTTGATGCGGCCCTCGCCGTGGCAATGGGGGCAGGGATCGGAAACCACCCGGCCGCTGCCGTGGCAACGGGGGCAGGTCTGTTGGATGGAGAAGAAGCCCTGCTGCATGCGCACCTGGCCATGGCCGCCACAGGTGGGGCAGGTCACCGGCTGGGTGCCTGGCTTGGCACCACTGCCGTGGCAGTGTTCGCATTCGGTCAGCACCGGCACCCGAATCTTGGTCTCCGTGCCCCGGGCCGCCTCTTCCAGGGAGATTTCCAGGTTGTAGCGCAGGTCGGCGCCGCGATAGACGTGGGAACGCCGCCCGCCACCGCCGAATACGTCGCCGAAGATGTCGGAGAAGGCATCGGCGAAGTCGCGGAAATTGCCCGCGCCGGCGGCACCGCCCATGGAAGGATCCACCCCGGCGTGGCCGTATTGGTCATAGGCTGCCCGCTTGTTGCCGTCGGAAAGAATGTCGTAGGCCTCCTTGGCCTCCTTGAATTTCTCCTCCGCGGCCTTGTCACCCTGGTTGCGGTCCGGGTGATGCTTCATGGCCAGCTTCTTGAAAGCCTTCTTGATCTCTTCGTCGCTGGCGCTCTTGGAGACGCCGAGGACTTCGTAATAATCCCGCTTAGACATGCATACCCCAGTCGGAAAAACGGCCGGGTTAAGGGGCCACGTCCCTTGTACCCGGCCAGTTATTACGGCGCGTGAGCGTCCGGAATAAGGTTACTTGTCCTTCACTTCCTCGAACTCGGCGTCCACCACGTCATCGTCCTTCTTGCCGGCGCCTGCCCCGGAGGCAGCCCCCCCCGCATTGCCGGCCGCGGCCTGCTCCTTGGCGTACATCTGCTCGGCCAGCTTGTGGCTGGCTTCGGCCAGGGCCTGGGTCTTGGCTTCGATATCAGCCTTGTCGCCGGACTTGATGGCGGCCTCGGTGGCTTCGATGGCGGATTCGATCTTCTTCTTCTCGTCCTCGGCTACCTTGTCGCCATAGTCCTTCAGGGCCTTCCTCACGGAGTGGACCATGGCGTCGGCCTGGTTGCGGGCCGTGGCCAGCTCGAAGGCCTTGTGGTCCTCGGCGGCATTGGCTTCGGCAT
The DNA here is from genome assembly GCA_964646585.1 of uncultured Thiobacillus sp. Taxonomy (GTDB): domain Bacteria; phylum Pseudomonadota; class Gammaproteobacteria; order Burkholderiales; family Thiobacillaceae; genus PFJX01. The sequence continues at coordinate 8,335 of CAZYEY010000273.1, forward strand.
CACGCACCATCTTCTTGATCTCTTCCTCGGACAGGCCCGAGTTGGCTTTGATGGTGATCTTGGCCTCCTTGCCGGTGCCCTTGTCTTTCGCCGACACATGCAGGATGCCGTTGGCGTCGATGTCGAAGGTGACCTCGATCTGGGGCATGCCGCGGGGTGCCGGCGGGATGTCCGTGAGGTTGAACTGGCCCAGGCTCTTGTTGCCGGCGGCCATCTCCCGTTCGCCCTGCAGCACGTGGATGGTCACCGCGGTCTGGTTGTCGTCGGCGGTGGAGAACACCTGGTTGGCCCGGGTGGGGATGGTGGTGTTCTTGGGGATGAGCTTGGTCATCACGCCGCCCAGGGTCTCGATGCCCAGGGACAGGGGCGTGACGTCCAAGAGCAGCACGTCCTTGACCTCGCCCTGCAACACGCCGCCCTGGATGGCCGCGCCCACGGCCACGGCCTCGTCCGGGTTCACGTCCTTGCGGGGCTCCTTGCCGAAGAACTCCTTCACCACCTCCTGTACCTTGGGCATGCGGGTCATGCCGCCTACCAGGATCACGTCGGAGATGTCGGACACCTTCACGCCGGCGTCCTTGATGGCGATCTTGCAAGGCTCCACGGTGCGCTTGATCAAATCTTCCACCAGGGCTTCGAACTTGGCCCGGGTGATCTTCATGACCAGGTGCTTCGGCCCGGAGGCATCCGCCGTGATGTAGGGCAGGTTGATCTCGGTCTGTTGCGCGGAAGACAGCTCGATCTTGGCCTTCTCGGCGGCTTCCTTCAGGCGTTGCAGGGCCAGCACGTCATTCTTCAGGTTGACGCCCTGCTCCTTCTGGAACTCCTCGATGATGTAGTCGATCAGGCGCTGGTCGAAGTCCTCGCCGCCCAGGAAGGTATCGCCGTTGGTGGACAGCACCTCGAACTGGTGCTCGCCGTCGATCTCGGCGATCTCGATGATGGAAATGTCGAAGGTGCCGCCGCCCAGGTCGTACACGGCGATCTTGCGGTCGCCTTCCTGCTTGTCCCTGCCGAAGGCCCGGGCCGCGGCGGTGGGCTCGTTGATGATGCGCTTCACCTCCAGGCCGGCGATGCGGCCGGCATCCTTGGTGGCCTGGCGCTGGCTGTCGTTGAAGTAGGCGGGCACGGTGATGACGGCCTCGGTGACTTCCTCGCCCAGGTAGTCCTCGGCGGTCTTCTTCATCTTGCGCAGCACCTCGGCGGAAATCTGGGGCGGGGCCTTTTTCTCACCGCGCACTTCCACCCAGGCGTCGCCATTGTCGGCCTGCAGGATCTTGTAGGGCATGAGGTCGATGTCCTTCTGCACCTCCTTTTCGGTGAAGCGACGGCCGATCAGGCGCTTGATGGCATAAAGCGTGTTCTTGGGGTTGGTTACTGCCTGGCGCTTGGCCGGGGCGCCCACCAGGATCTCGCCGTCGTCCGTGTAGGCGACGATGGAAGGCGTGGTGCGCGCGCCTTCCGCGTTTTCGATGACCTTGGTCTTGCCGCCTTCCATGATGGCCACGCAGGAGTTGGTGGTGCCCAGGTCGATGCCGATGATCTTGCCCATGTTCTTGTCTTCCTCAGGAAAAATTGACTTGTCTGCGATATGGGATTGATGGGTGTGGTTTCAAGTGGGACGTCCCTGATCCCGTAGCTTGGGCTGACGCCAGAAAGCCCAACGGAACCGGTTAGTTGGGCTCCGCCACGTTCAGCCCAATCTACGCTTTCACCACCGTGACCAGGGCCGGGCGGATGACCCGCTCGTTCAGCAGGTAACCCTTCTGCAGCACACTGGCCACGGTATTGGGCTCGCCCTCGCCCTCCACCATGCTGATGGCCTGGTGGCAGTTGGGATCGAACTTCTGGCCCACTGGGTTGATTTCGTGGATGGCGTTCTTCTCGAACACGCTGGCGAGCTGCTTCAAGGTCAGCTCCACGCCTTCCCTGATTTTGTCCAGGCTGGCGGTATCGCCGGTGGCCAGGGCGGCCTCCAGGCTGTCCTTCACGGCCAGCAGGTCGCCGGCAAACTTCTCCAGGGCGAACTTGCGCGCCTTCTCCACATCCTCTGCGGCACGGCGCCGCACATTTTCGGTCTCGGCCTTGGCCCGCAGCCAGGCGTCATGATGTTCCTGGGCCTTCAATTCGGCCTGGCGCAGGAGATCTTCCAGACTTGGCGTGATTTCCTTCTCGGCGCCGGTATCCTCGGGCGCATCCGTTCCCTCGGCGCCCTCTTGCAGCAACTTTTCCTCTGACACGGGTATTCCCTCCAAAAAACCGGATTGGTTCTGGGGGCGCTCCAACAGCTTTCAAGAGTGGTGTGGATCGATTTTTTGGGCAAGCCCGGAGAAGGCCATCCGACGGTCGCCCCCAGCAAGGTTCAAACGCCCCCCACGCTCCAAGAAGAAAGGGCGGACGGGTAGAATGGCCCGCTTTCCCGATCTCCGCCATTCGTCATGCTCGACATCCAACTTCTCCGCAAAGACCTGGCCCAAGTGGCTCAACGCCTGGCCACCCGGGGCGTGATCCTGGACACCGCCCGCATCGAGGCCCTGGAAGCGGAGCGCAAGGAAATCCAGACCCGCACCCAGGAACTCCAGGCCAGGCGTAACCAGCTTTCCAAGCAGATCGGCATGGCCCGCGGCAAGGGCGAGGACACCTCCGCGCTGATGGCCGAAGTGGGGGGCCTGGGGGATGACCTCAAGGCCGCCGAGGACCGTCTGGCCGGCATCCAGGAGGATCTCTCCGCCCTGGTGATGACCATCCCCAACCTTCCCCACGAGTCGGTGCCGGTGGGCCGGGACGACAAGGACAACGAGGAAGTTCGGCGTTGGGGCACGCCCCGGGAGTTCCCCTACCCCCCCCTGGACCATGTGGACCTGGGCGAGAACCTGGAGATGCTCGACTTCCCCACCGCAGTGAAGCTGGCCACCAGCCGCTTCGTGCTCATGCGCGGCCAGCTCGCCTGCCTGCACCGGGCACTCACCCAGTTCATGCTGGACGTGCACACCCGTGAACACGGCTACGAGGAGGTCTACGTACCCTATCTGGTGAATGCGGATTCCATGCGCGGCACTGGCCAGTTGCCCAAGTTCGAGGAAGACCTGTTCAAGCTTTCCAACGGCATGTACCTCATTCCCACCGCCGAGGTGCCGGTCACCAACATCGTCCGCGACGAGATCCTTCCCGCCGGCAACCTGCCCATCAAACTGGTGGCCCACACCCCCTGCTTCCGTTCCGAGGCCGGCTCCTACGGCAAGGACACCCGGGGCATGATCCGCCAGCACCAGTTCGACAAGGTGGAGATGGTGCAATTCGTGAAGCCGGAGGATTCCTATGCCGCCCTGGAGGAATTGACCGGCCATGCCGAGGACATCCTCCGCCGCCTGGGCCTGCCTTACCGGGTGATGGCCTTGTGCACCGGCGATCTGGGCTTCTCCTCCGCCAAGACCTACGACTTGGAAGTGTGGCTGCCGGGCCAGAACGCCTATCGGGAGATGTCCTCCTGCTCCAATTTCGAGGCCTTCCAGGCCCGCCGCCTGCAGGCCCGCTACCGGGCGGAGAAGGACGGCAAGCCGGGCAAGCCGGAACTGATCCACACCCTCAACGGTTCCGGCCTGGCCGTGGGCCGCTGCCTGGTGGCGGTATTGGAGAACTACCAGAACCCGGATGGGAGCGTCACCGTTCCCGAGGTGTTGCGGCCCTACATGGGCGGGTTGGAGCGCCTCGCGAGGGCAGTGTGATCCAGCCCGCGAAGATCCGGACTTCCATTCTTCCCCGGGACGCCAGGGATTTCTCCCGCTGTAGTGGGGCCGGACGGTTCGGGTAGCCGGGTCGAGACCATGGCCGCGGTGCACCCGCCAGCCGGCCTGCTATCGAGGCATGGGCCTTGATTCCTAGTGGAACAAACTCCTGGCGGACAAGGCCAATGGTTTCTCGTACTTCACCAGAATGTCGTAATAGATGCGGACGTTCTCGGCGAAGGCCCGGGCCTCGCCCCCCCGGGCGAATCCGTACCTGAGTCTGGCGGCATATTCCGACCGGCTCAGCAGGGGCAGGACTTCCTTCATGTCCCGCCACTGGTCGGGGTTCTTGCCCAGTTTCCGGGCCAGGGAACGGGCGTCGTTGAGATGGCCCTGGCCAATGTTGTAAGCGGCCAGGGCCAGCCAGGTGCGGTCTGGCTCCGGGACCTCCTCCGGGATGCCCGACTTCAGGAGCACCACGTAGCGCCCGCCGCCCAGGATGCTTTCCCGGGCGTCCAGACGATCCTTGACCCCCAGGTGGTCGGCCGTGTCCGCGGTGAGCATCATGATGCCCCGCACGCCGGTGGGCGAGACTGCGTGGGCATCCCATTGGGATTCCTGGTAGGCGATGGCGGCCAGCAGGCGCCAGTCCAGGCCGGTCTCCGCCTGGGCCTCGTGGAAATGGGGCCGCAGCGCTCCCAGGAGGGTGCCGCGTTTTTCCAGGATGCCCAGCACGTCAGCCTCGCGCAGGCGGGTGACGTGGCCGAAATGGCGTTCCCGCAGCCGGGCCAGTTCACCGTCACGCTCCATATCCCGGAAGAAGGCCACGACCTTGCGGGAAAACGCCAGGTCGGTGTCCCGACCCAGGGCCCAGGCCTGGGGCTGGGCGCTCTCCAGAACGAAGGCTGGGCGCAGGCCGGGATGGAAATTGCGGGCCACGTCCAGCGTGTCGGAATCCACCACGGTGCAGTCCGCCAGGCCAATCTCCACCCGTTCCAGCAGTTCCTCCGACCCCGGTACCGCAGCCTCCACCCACTTCAGGCCCGGTAGGCGAAGTTGATGCAGACGCAGCCGCTCCACATGGCTGCTGCCGGCCACCACCTCCAGGCGCAGGCCCATCATGTCCTCCAGCCGGGCAGGGATCCGGTCGGCGGGCCGACACACCACCCACTCCTTGATCTGGCCGTAGTTGGGGCCGAAGCGAAAACGGGCCCGGCGCGCATCGCTGGCGGTGAGGCCGGCGGTGGCCAGATGGGCCCGCCCCTTGGCCACCGTTTCCAGCAACTCGTCCAGGGTTTCCGCGACCAGGATGCGGAGTTTCCAGCCATGTCGCTGGGCGAAGGTCTTTACCAGGTCGTACTCGAAACCTGCAGCCTGTCCATCGGAGTCCAGGTAATAGGTGGTTGGGCTGTTGCGGGTCACCACCACCAGTTCTCCGGATTGTTCCGGGGATGGCACCGCGCCGGGCCCGCATCCCGCCAGCATGGCCAGCAGGAACGCGACGGCGGCACGCGCCGACCAGAGGAGAGTGCGCGCCAACCGGGTCATGTTTTTGTCGTCCGCTCCATTGCGGGTAGAATGCCGCCCTTTCCCGCCCCTGACCACCCCCGGCGGGAAGACCCGGAGAGATGGCAGAGTGGTCGAATGCACCGGATTCGAAATCCGGCATACGGTTTACCGTATCGGGGGTTCGAATCCCCCTCTCTCCGCCACGCATCGGACCAAGACACCGGCGTCATGCCGATGAGCCCCCCCTTCACCGCGGGAGGCGCAAGTCCCCTCCTCCCCGGCACTACGCGGCTGGGAGGCACGCCGATGCGCCATGGCGGCGGACACCGGTGCCCGGCATCAGCATCCGTTCTCCAGCCACTCGACCAGATGGTGGCGCCCCGGCGTGAGCCGCCACAGCGCATATCGGCGGGGCCGCGCGGAACACAACCCGGCACAGCCATGATCGTGGATTTCCAGTTCCCCGCCCCGCCAGTAATGACCCAGCACCTCGTCCAGGGAACAGGCCCGCTCTGAGCTGAACGGACCGGACCTGTCCGGCACCCTGGTGCTGGAAGCCAGGTCGTGCCAGCTCGCCCAGGCGCGATGGGCCAGAGCCTGCTCCAATTCTCCCAGCCAGCATTGCCGGTCGGACTCCGATTCCATGCCCACCGGCCACTGGCCCAGCAGGTTGCAGAAGAGAAAGGCGGCATCGGGATGGGTGGCCGCGAGCCAGGCGAACCCTCCCGGCCGGGCAAGCTGCTCGCTGCCGCGCCAGGTGAAGCGCTGTCCGGGAAAGCGTGTTGCCAGGATGCGCCTGGCCAGGACATCGGGCTCCAGTACGGTGATGCGCGGGAAGCGCTCCAGGAACTGGCTGCTCAGGGCATAGCCGCCGCTGGGGCCCACCAGGACCAGATGCTTCTCCCCGGGCCGCCAGTCCGCGAGCCAGCGCCGCACCTGGTCATGGAAGGGCGCCCACAGGGTGCGCCGCCAGCGCCAGGCCCGCCAGTGGTAGACCAGGCCGCCGCTGGGATGGAGGTAGGGCATGGGCGCTGGCTCAGCCGCCGAATACCTGCTTCGCCACGTCCCGGTAATTGCCCACGAAGCTCACATCCAGGCCAGCTTTCACGTAGTCCGGCAGGCGGTCATAGTCGGCCTGGTTGGCCTTGGGCAGGATGAGTTCGTGGATGCCCACCCGCTTGGCGGCGATGACCTTCTCGCGGATGCCGCCCACGGGCAGCACCTGGCCGGTGAGGGTCAGCTCGCCGGTCATGGCCAGGGGCCGGCCGATCTTCTCGCCCCGGGCCAGACTCAATAATGCCGTGGCCATGGTGATGCCGGCGGAAGGGCCGTCCTTTGGAGTGGCGCCTTCCGGCACGTGCAGGTGCACGAAGGCCTCGTCGAAGAACTTCACGTCCGCCTTGTAGGACTTGAGGTGGCTGGAGATGTAGCTGTAGGCAATCTCGGCGGATTCCTTCATCACCTCCCCCAGCTTGCCGGTGAGCTTGAAGCCCCGGTTCAGGGTATGCACCTTGGTGGCCTCGATGGTGAGCGTAGCGCCCCCCAGGGCGGTCCAGGCCAGGCCCGTCACCACGCCGATGCCGGTCATGGGCTTCTCGGGCTGGTAGGGCGGATCGGTGAGGAAGGTCTCCAGATTGGTGGCGTTGACCTGGAGCTTGTCCGCCTCCTGACGCACGATCTTCACCACCGACTTGCGGATGATCTTGCCCAGGTGCATTTCCAGCTGGCGTACCCCGGCCTCCCGGGCATAACCCTCGATGACCTTGCGGATGGCGGCCTCGGAGATGCTCACCTGGCCCCGCTTCAGGCCGGATTTCTTCAGTTGCTTGGGCCAGAGATGATGCTTCGCGATGGCCAGCTTCTCCTCCAGCAGGTAGCCGGACAGGCGGCTCACCTCCATGCGGTCCAGCAGGGGCGCGGGGATGGTGTCCAGCTGGTTGGCGGTACAGATGAACAGGGCCTTGGATAGGTCGAAACGCACATCCAGGTAGTGGTCCAGGAATTCGCTGTTCTGCTCCGGGTCCAGCACCTCCAGCAGGGCCGAGGCCGGGTCGCCCTGGTAGGAGGCGCCGATCTTGTCCACCTCGTCCAGCATGATGACCGGGTTCTGGGACTCCACCTCCTTGATGGCCTGGATGAACTTGCCCGGCAGGGCGCCGATGTAGGTGCGGCGATGGCCCTTGATCTCGGCCTCGTCGGGCATGCCGCCCACGGAGAAGCGGTAGAACTTGCGTCCCAGGGCCCGGGCCACGGACTTGCCGATGGAAGTCTTGCCCACCCCCGGTGGGCCCACCAGCAACAGGATGGAACCGGCCACTTCGCCCTTCATGGCACCCACGGCCAGGAACTCGATGATGCGTTCCTTCACGTCGGTGAGTCCGTCGTGATCCTGGTCCAGGATCTTGCGGGCCCGGGCCAGATCCAGCTTGTCCCGGGTGAATCTGCCCCAGGGCAGGCTGGTTAGCCCGTCCAGATAGTTGCGGGTGACGGTGTACTCCGGCGAGCCATGCTCCAGGCCCGAGAGCTTGGTCATCTCCTCGCCGATCTTCTTCTCCGCGTGGGGCGGCAGCTTCAGCTTCCTCACCCGGCCCTGGTAGAGCTCCAGGTCGGCAGTGCGGTCGTCCTTGGCGATGCCCAGTTCCTTCTGGATGGCCTTCAGCTGTTCGCGCAGGAAAAATTCCCGCTGCTGCTGGGTCATCTTCTCCTCGACCTTTTCCCGGATCTGGGTTTGCAGCTTGGCCACCTCCAGTTCCTTCTTGATCAGCACCAGCACCTTCTGCATGCGCTTCCTGAGGTTCATGGCCTCCAGGACATCCTGGAGCTTCTCCTTGGGGGCGGTGGTGAGACTGGCGGCGAAGTCGGTGAGCAGGGCTGGCTCGTTGGGGGAAAACCGGTTGAGGAAGAACTTCAATTCCTCGGAATACAGAGGATTGAGGGGCAGCAGCTCCTTGATGGCGTTGATGATGGCCAGGGCATAGGCCTTGATCTCCTCGCCGCTGGTGGCCTGGCGGGTCTCGGCGGGGTACTCCACCCGGGCGTAGTAGGGCGCCTTGCCGGAGATCCATTCGGCAATCTTGAAGCGGCTGATGCCCTCGGCGATGAACTGGATCTTGCCGTCGGAACGCATAGGGTGATGCATGCGCACCAGGGTGCCCACGCGGAAAAAATCCTCGGGGCGGGCATCGTCGGAATTGTCGCCGTGAACGCAGACCAGGCCCACCAGGTGGTGGCCCGTGTCGCCGATGCGCTTCACCGTCTCCATCCAGGGGCCCTCGTTCATGATGAGGGGCAGGGTCTGAGCCGGGAAGAAGGGCTTCTCCGTCAAGGGCAGGATGTGGATGGTGGCCGGCAGCGTCTGGGCCGGCAGATTGGGCGTGCCCGCTCCCGCCTCGTCGGGCTTGACGATTTCGCCCTCGATGGGGGTCTGGTGGTCTTCTGTCGTCATCCTGTATCCACAGTCAAACTGGCGTGAACATGGGTATGGCCAAAGACCGGGGTTTCAAGTGCCGGCCGATCTCAGCCGTAGTTCAGCCCCATGGCTTCCCGCACGTCCCGCATGGTTTCCCGGGCCAGGTCCCGGGCCTTCTCGCAGCCGTCGGCGATGATGTTCCGCACCGTGTCCGGCTCCTCGGTGTAGGCCCGGGCCCGCTCCTGGATGGGGCCCAGCTCCTTGAGCACGGCGTCGATGACCGGCTGCTTGCATTCGATGCAGCCAATGCCGGCGCTGGTGCAGCCCTGCTGGACCCAGGCCTTCACGTCGTCGCCGGAATAGACCTGATGCAGCTGCCAGACCGGGCACTTGTCCGGGTTGCCCGGATCGGTGCGGCGCACCCGGGCCGGGTCCGTGGGCATGGTGCGGATCTTCTTGTTCACCGCATCCGGATCTTCCCGCAGGGAAATGGTGTTGCCGTAGGACTTGGACATCTTCTGACCGTCCAGGCCGGGCATCTTGGAAGCCTCGGTGAGCAGGGCCTCCGGCTCGGTGAGGATCATCTTGCCGCCGCCTTCCAGGTAGCCGTAGAGCCGCTCCTTGTCTCCCAGGGACAGGTTCTGAGTCTCGCCCAGCAGGGCCTTGGCGGATTCCAGGGCCGCTTCATCCCCCTCCTGCTGGTAACGGGTGCGCAGTTCCTGATAGAGCTTGGCCTTCTTGCCGCCCAGCTTCTTCACCGCGGCTTCCGCCTTCTCCTCGTATCCCGGCTCCTTGCCGTAAAGATGGTTGAAACGGCGGGCAATCTCCCGGGAGAACTCGATGTGGGGCACCTGGTCCTCGCCCACGGGCACTTGGTTGGCCCGGTAGATGAGGATGTCGGCGGATTGCAGCAGCGGATACCCCAGGAAGCCATAGGTGGAGAGGTCCTTCTCGGTGAGCTTCTCCTGCTGGTCCTTGTAGGTGGGCACCCGCTCCAGCCAGCCCAGGGGCGTCATCATGGACAACAGCAGGTGCAGCTCGGCGTGCTCGATGACCTGGGACTGGATGAACAAGGTGGCCTTGGAGGGGTCCACTCCCGCCGCCAGCCAGTCGATGACCATCTGCCAGGTGGCGTCCTCGATGGCCAGGGGGTTGTCGTAGTGGGTGGTGAGGGCATGCCAGTCGGCCACGAAAAATAGGCATTCGTATTCGTGCTGGAGCCGGATCCAGTTTTTCAGGACGCCGTGATAGTGGCCCAGGTGGAGGCTGCCCGTGGGGCGCATGCCGGAGAGGACTCGATCCGCGTACATGGGGGTTCCGTCGGTTGGGTATGAATCAGTTGAGGATGATCTGGATGATGGCCAGCAGCTCCATGTGCTGCATGCCGAACAGGAAGGCCGCGAGGGCGATCAGGGAATCGATCAGGGGCCACATGAAGATGCCCAGCACCCCCAGGACCATGAGGCCCAGCAGGATGAAGATGCCATAAGGCTCCACCCGGGCCAGGGGATACGCCAGGCGGGGCGGCAGCAGGCTCACGGCGATGCGGCCCCCGTCCAGTGGCGGCAGGGGGATGAGATTGAGGGCCATGAGCACGGCATTGATGAAGATGCCAGCGCCCCCCATGAGGGCCAGGGGGACGCGAATGCCGTCGGGCATGACGAAAGCCAGCTTGATCATGCCGGCCCAAATCAGGGCCATCAGCAGGTTGGCCCCGGGCCCGGCCGCCGCCACCCAGAGCATGTCCTGCTTGGGATGGCGCAGGTTCATGAAATTCACCGGCACCGGCTTGGCCCAGCCGAACAGGATGCCGGCACCGCCGGACAGCTTGGACAGGAGCAGGATGGCCAGGGGCACCAGGATGGTGCCCACCGGGTCCACGTGGCGCAGGGGATTGAGGGTGATGCGCCCCTCCATCTCCGCCGTGCGGTCGCCGAAACGCAGGGCGGCGTAGCCGTGGGCCGCCTCGTGCAGGGTGATGGCGAAGACCACCGGCAGGGCGAAGACGGTGATCTTCTGGATCAGGTTGAGTTCCATCATTCCAATCCAAGCAAGGCGGGATCGCCGAGGCCGCGCCGGATGACCTCCGGGGCGCCACCGGAAAGGTCCACCACCGTGCTGGGTGTCAACTCGCAATGGCCGCCGTCGATGATCACATCCACCGCGTGGCACAGGCGGGCATCCATCTCCCAGGGATCGGTGAGGGGGTATTCATCGCCGGGCAGGTGCAGGGTGGCGGACAGCAAAGGCTCCCCCAGCTCGGTGAGGAGAGCCTGGGCGATGGGATTGCCCGGCACCCGCAGGCCGATGGTGTTGCGCCGGGTCCACAGGCGCCTGGGGGCCTCCCGGGTGGCCTCCAGGATGAAAGTGAAGGGACCGGGTGTGCCGTGCTTCATCATGCGGTATTGCACGTTGTCCACCCGGGCGTACCTGGCCACTTCCGACAGATCCCGGCAGACCAGGGTGAGGAAATGGCGGTCGTCGATCTGACGAATCTCCCGCAGCCGCTCCATGGCCTTCTTGTCGTCCAGGTGGCAGCCCAGGGCGTAGCAAGAATCGGTGGGATAGGCCATGACCCCGCCCTTGCGGATGACCTCCACCGCCTGCTTGATCAGGCGGGGCTGGGGGTTGTCGGGGTGAATGGAGAGGAACAGGCTCACCAGGCGCTCCAGACAGGCCGGCACTTGGCCGGCAGGGGTTGCAGACGGCCCAGTTCCCGGCCGCCCTCGCCCGGAGCGTGGAAGTCGGAACCCACCGAGGCCAGGAGGCCGAACTCCACTGCCAGGTCGGCGAAGATGGGGATCTGGTCCGGCGTGTGGCTGCCGGTGACCACCTCGATGGCCTCCCCCCCCATGTGCTTGAACTCGGACAAAAGCAACCGGGTGCTTTCACGGCCGATCTGGTAACGGCCCGGGTGGGCCAGCACCGCCTGGCCACCGGCGGCATGGATCCAGCGGATGGCTTCCTCCATGCCCGCCCATTCGTGGTGGACATAGCCGGGCTTGCCCTTGATCAGGTATTTCTTGAACACGGTCTTCACGTCCTTCACCACGCCCTTCTCCACCATATAGCGGGCGAAGTGGGTGCGGCCGATGAGATCCCTGTTGCCGGCGAATTTGTAGGCCCCCTCCAGGGCGCCGGGAATGCCCAGCCGCTCCAGTTCCTCGGCCATGCGCTCGGCCCGGGCGGCGCGGCCATTGCGGTTGTGGGCCAGGCCGCCCCTGAGAATGGGGTCGTCCGGATCCACGTGCAGGCCCACCACGTGGATGGTGCGGCCATGCCAGGTGATGGAGATCTCCACGCCGTGCACCAGTCTGACGCGCGCCGCTTCGGCGGCGGCCCGGGCCTCGGGCAGGCCGGAGAGCACGTCGTGGTCGGTCAGGGCCAGATAATCGACCCCCATGTCGGCAGCCCGCTCCACCAGCTCCCGAGGCGAAAGCACTCCGTCGGATGCGGTGGAATGGCAATGGAGATCGTAAACGGTCATGGGTCAAGCGCCTGTTTCAGCAGATCGCGCGAGCCGGATTTCCGCCGAAACAGGCTCTGAGGTTGAGAGAAGGCCGGGAATCATAGCAAAATGCCCGCCGCCCTTCCCCCGCAGGCGGATTTCCCGCCCTCTCCCGTGAAAATCCTGTTCGACCTCTTCCCCATCATCCTGTTCTTCATCGCCTATCAGGTGGGCGAGAAGAATCCGGAAACCGCCACCGCCTGGTTGGCCGCCCTGGGCATCTCCCTGGACGGAGGCGCCAAGCCCGGCGTCTTCCTCGCCACCCTGGTGGCCATCGTCGCCACCTTCCTCCAGATCGGCTGGGTCTGGCTCAAGCACCGCAAGGTGGAGACCATGCTCTGGATTTCCCTGGCTCTGATCGTGGTGTTCGGCGGCGCCACCCTGCTGCTCCACGACGAGACCTTCATCAAATGGAAGCCCACGGTGCTCTATTGGCTGTTCGCCCTGGCCCTGGGCCTGGCCCCCATCCTGTTCGAGCGCAACCTGATCCGTCTCATGATGGAAAAGCAGGTGAGCCTGCCGGATGCGGTCTGGACCCGCCTCAACCTGGGCTGGGCCGGCTTCTTCACCTTCATGGGGCTGGCCAACCTGTGGGTGGCCATGAACTTCTCCACCGATGCCTGGGTGAACTTCAAGATGTTCGGCTCCCTGGGCCTCATGCTGGTGTTCATCGTGGGCCAAACCTTCTACCTGTCGAAACACATCAAGGAAGAACCGTGAACCTGCACTACGCCATCGTCGGCGAGGACGCGCCGAACAGCCTGGACAAGCGTCTGGCCGCCCGCCCCGCCCACCTGGAGCGCCTCAACCGGTTGAAGGACGAAGGCCGCCTGCTGCTGGCCGGCCCCTTCCCCGCCATCGACAGCCCCGACCCGGGACCGGCGGGCTTTTCCGGCAGCCTCATCGTCGCCGCCTTCGACAGCCTGGAGGCGGCGCGGACCTGGGCCGACGCCGATCCCTACGTGGCCGCCGGCGTCTATGCCAGGGTAACGGTCAAGCCCTTCAAGCGGGTGCTGCCATGAACGAGGTCATCCAGGAGATGAAGGCCCGGCTGGCGGCCCTCGATCCCCGGCACCTGGAAATCGTCGACGAATCCGCCCTCCACGCCGGCCACGCCGGCGCGAAATCCGGCGGCCACTTCCAGCTCACCCTGGTGTCGCCGGTCTTCTCCGGACAAACCCCCGTTGCCCGCCATCGTCTGATCTACCAGACCCTGGGCGACATGATGAACGGCAAGATCCACGCCTTGTCCATCACGGCCATGGCGCCGGAAGAACGCTGACCCAGCCCTTGTCCGGGAGTTGAGGGAACTCCCCGCGCCGGACATGCTCCATCCACCGCCTCCCAGCCTTTCCGAGACCCCAAACGAGCATCCCATGAAACAACAACTGCTTGCCTGCCTGATCTGTGCCAGCTTCTCCCTGAACGCCTTTGCCGCCGACCCGGCCCCCGCCGGGGCGCCTGCGGAAAAACCCGACCCCAACAAACCCTTGGTGGTGGTCAACGGCGTCGCCCTGCCCGCCATATATGGCAACTTCGTCCGGCAGAACCGGAGCGCCCGGGGCGCCGGCCCGGAGGCGCTCTCCGATGCTGCCGTCCGGGATGCCCTGATCAATGTGGAGTTGCTGGCCCAGGAAGCCCAGCGCCGGGGCCTCGACAAGTTTCCCACCGTGGCCGCCGCCATCGAATTCCAGAAGAAGGACATCCTCGGCCAGGCCCTGATCGAAAACCTGCTGCGCGCCAACCCCATCAGTGAGGACTCGATCAAGGCCGAATACGAAAAAGCCAAGGCCAACGCCGGGGAAAGCGAATACCGCCCCCGCCACATCCTGGTCTCCAGCGAGAAAGAGGCGAAAGAAATCATCGCCAAGCTCACCGCCCCCAAGAAAGCCAAGTTCGACGAACTGGCCAAGAAGCACAGCAAGGACAGCACGGCAGGCAACGGTGGCGACCTGGGCTGGCAATTGCCCGCCAACCTGGTGCCGGAATTCGCCAACGCCATGGTCAAGCTGAAGAAGGGGGAGATCACCAAGGACCCGGTGCAGACCCAGTTCGGCTGGCATGTCATTCAGCTGGACGATACCCGCAAGCTGGACTTCCCCGCCTACGACAAGCTCAAGGGCCGCATCGCCGGCCAGATGCAGCAATTGCTGGTTCGGAAGTTCGTCCAGGAACTGCGCGCCACCGCCAAGGTGGAGTAAGGCGCGTGGAGGGCCGGACAGGCTGCTAGATCAGGGCCGGCCGGTCCGGAAGCTCGTTGGCGTTTTCCCCCGTGACGGGAAAGTGCCGCCGTAGCAAGCCATCGATGCGGGCGATGCCGGCCAGCACCCCGGCCTCGAACTCACCCTGGCGGAAATGGGATTCCATCTCCCGGCAGATGGCCTCCCACTCCGCCGCCGCCACTCGGCCGTTGAGGCCCCGGTCGGCGAGAATCTCCACATCCCGATCGGCCAGGAGCAGATAGACCAGCACACCGCTGTTGGCCTCGGTGTCCCACACCCGCAGTTCCGAGAAGACCTGGACGGCCCGTTGCCGGGCCGTCTCCCCCCGCAGCAGGGCGGGTACCCCAAGGGCGCCTTCCACCGCGAAGCGGATCTCGCCGCCATGCCCCGTCTCCGAAGCCGCGATGGCCGCCCCGATGCGGTCCAGGCTCCGGCGCGGAAAGGCCCGGGCTACCAGCCAGCGGGGATGGAACAGGTGCCGCGCCATCCGGGTAAGGGAAATCCTGCCCATGTGCATCTCCTACCAGCGTCCCGAAGCGCCGCCGCCCCCGAAGCCGCCGCCACCACCACCGAAGCCACCAC
>CAZYEY010000274.1:0-34376 GCA_964646585.1 uncultured Thiobacillus sp.
CCGGCTGGGCCTGAGGACGACTGCCGTGGGCATCGCCGCCCATATGGGCCACGAGGAGGTGCTGCGCCTTCTGCTGGAGGCCGGCGCCGATCCCAATCATCCCGACCTGGACATGAAACCCCCCTTGTCTCACGCGGTCCACGCCCGCCAGCGCGGCGCCATCCTGATGCTGCTGCGGCATGGCGCCGAGGCGTCGGCCATGAGCGTGGACGCCTATTGAAAACCCGTGCGTGGGAGATGGCCATGAACCTGTCACTCAACAAACCCGTCACCATCCACACCCTGGCCCGTCTGATTCTCGTCCTGGCTGTCCTTTCGCTGTTCTGGGGGCCGGTCTGGGCCAACCCAGACAAGAAGCAGAACCGGGAAAGGGAAGCCCTGCGACGGGTCCAGACCCAGTTGCAGCAAGCCCAGGACCAGGTCTCTGCCCTGGAACAGGAGAAAGCCGCCCTGGGCAAGGAACGGGACCAAGCCCGCAAGGAAGCCCAGGCCGTCCGGGGCAAGCTGCGCAAGAGCGAGCGCGATCTGGCCGGTGAAAAGACCCGGGTGGAAGAATTGACCAAGGCGCTGGATGGGGCGCAACAGGATTTGTCCGCCACGAAGAGCCGGCTTGCGGAGACCGAAAGCCGGCTGGCCGACACCGCCAAGGCCCTGTTTCAGACCCAGCAGACCCTGGCCCGGACCGAGGCGGACAAGCGCGCCCTGGAAGGCATCAGGATCCGTCAGGAGAAGGACATCGCCGCCTGCGAAGGTAAGAACCTGAAGCTCTACCAGACCGGCCGGGAGCTCATGACCCGCTTCGAGCAAAAGACCTGTGGCGAGATCCTGGCCCAGAAGGAGCCCTTCACCGGCCTCAAGCGGGTGGAAGTGGAAAACCTGCTGGAGGAATACCGGGACAAGCTGGACGGGCAAAAGCTCGTCAAGCCTCCGGGAGGCTGAACGTCACGCGGCGCCCCCTGGATCAGCGTTTGCCCAGGGTCTCCAGGGCGATGCCGTTCACCACCAGGGGGTTGCGCGCCAGCAGGGCGTCCAGGTAGGCCTGCTCGATTTCGGCGGCCTTGCGCAGCCGCAGGTTGCGGGCCAGGGCATCGCGGACCTGTTCGAAGGGCGGGGTCTCGGCGGCTTTGCGTTCCACCACCTTGAGTATGTGAAAGCCCTCCGCCCCCGCCACCGGCGACGAAACCGTGCCCGCATCCAGACCGGTCAGGGCCTGGCGGAAGGCTGGCGCCAGTTCGCTTTCCGCCAGCCAGCCCATATCGCCCCCCTTGGCGGCACTGGCCATGTGACGGGAAGACTTTCGCGCCAGAGCGGCAAAGTCGGCGCCCTTGCGCCGCGCTTCCCGGGCCAGATCCTCGGCCTGCTTGCGGGTCTTGTCGTCCAGGCCATCCAGATAGATCTGGCTCAGGCGCAACCGGGGCGGCTGGGCCAGGGCCTCCTTGTTGGCCTCGTAGGCCTGCCTGAGCAGTTCCGCCGGGGGATAGTCGGCGGGCGGCTGGGCGATGCCGTTCATGTAGAGGGTCACCAGGGCCTGTTCCGCCGCCCGTTCCATGCGCGCCGTCACCTCGGGCTTCCTGTCGAAGGACTGGCGGCGGGCCTCGGCGGCCACGGCGCGGCGGATGAGCTCGGTACGCACCAGCTTCTCCAGCTCCCCGGCCGGCATGTCGCCGGTGGGCCGCTCCCGGACCAGGGCGCGGACATCCGCTTCGGTGAGGGCCAGTTCACCCATGCGGGCGACCACGTCCTTGTCGGCAGCGAGAACGGAGGGGCCCGACAAGGCCAGGATCAACAGAGGGGGAAAGACGTAGCGCATCGCGGTTCCTGATTCTCGGACAGGGCAGGATATGGCGCATTCATGACGATTCCATGACCGGACCGGCGCGCCGCCGTTTCACGAAAGCTTCATCCACTCCCCCTACTCTACTCATCCCAAAATCAGGAAAGCTCCTGGCTGGTTTTCTCCAACGATCATGCCATTCGTCCGCTTGTGCTCTCTTGTCGCCATTTCCCCCATCCGCTAGGGAGAGGCTGAAGTGAGTGGATGTGCGACTTGCCCCCTGCAACCGCCGGAAGCCCCCACTGCATGAATTTTGCGGATTTGCGCCCCCAGTTCGAGCATGTGCTCGAACACAACAAGCTGGTCACTCTCCTGCAACCCATCCTGGATCTGGTGGAGTGCCGCATCGCCGGCTACGAGGCCTTGAGCCGGGGCCCCTCGGACAGCCCCCTGCATTCCCCGGAGGCCCTGTTCAAGATGGCTGCCTACCTGGGCCGCCTGGCGGATCTGGACCGGGCCTGCGCCGACATGGCCTTCGCCAACTTCACCCGGCTCAAACTGCCTGGCCGCCTGTTCGTCAATGTCACGCCGGAGAGTCTGCTGGCGCCAGCCTTCGCCCCGGGCCCGGTGCTGGAACGCCTGGCCGGCTTCGGCCTGGAACGCGGACGGCTGATCATCGAGATCAGCGAAAGTTCGCCAAACGTAGACTACGGCCCCCTCAGGCTGGCCGTGGAAAAGCTGCGGATGGCAGGCATCGAGGTCGCCATGGACGACCTGGGCGAGGGCTTCTCCAGCCTGCGTCTCTGGTCGGAGCTGAGGCCGGGCTTCGTCAAGATCGACAAGCACTTCATCGCCGGCATCCACCAGGATCCCCACAAGCTCCAGTTCGTCCGCTCGATCCTGCAAATGGCGGAGAGCGCCGATGCCCACGTGGTGGCCGAGGGGGTGGAAACCGCGTCGGAACAGGCCATCATCAAGGATCTGGGCATCCGCTACGCCCAGGGCTATCTCATCGGCCGCCCTTCATCCGTGCCGATTCGGCAGCCTCCCCGGGATGTGCTGGAGAACCTGGCCTCCCAGCGCATCTGCGTGTTTCCCCAAACCAACGGCGCAGGCGGCCTGCGCCCCTGCGCAGAGCGCCTGGTCATCGCCGCCCCGGCAGTCCAGGCCGACACGCCGGCCCAGAAGGTGTTGGACCTCATGCTCAAGGAGCCGGAGTTGCACGCCATTGCCGTGCTGGATGGGGAACGGCCAGTGGGCATCATCCACCGCCCTGCCCTGCTGGATCGTTTCATCGGCATGTTCGGCCGGGAAATCTATGGCAAGAAGCCTTGCCAGCTCATCATGGACGCAGACCCCCTGGTCGTGGACAAGGCCACCCTGCTGCAGGAACTGGCGGAATTGGTGGTGCGCAAGGGCAAGACCGCGTTCACCCAGGGCTTCATCGTCACCCAGGAAGGCAAATACCAGGGTCTGGGTTCCGGCTTCGATCTCATGCGCGAGGTCAGCCAGATGCAGATCGTCGCCGCCCGCTATGCCAACCCGCTGACCGGCCTGCCGGGCAACGTGCCCATCCAGGAACACCTGGAGCGCCTGATGCTCGGGGGTCAGACCTTCGTCGCCGCCTATTTCGACCTCAATCAATTCAAGCCCTACAACGATATCTATGGCTTTCGCCGGGGCGACGACATGATCCGGCTTCTGGCCCGGATCATCACCAGCAGCTGCAACGCCGAACTCGACTTCATCGGTCACATCGGCGGTGACGATTTCGTGGTCCTGTTCCAGAGCGCGGACTGGCGGGAACGCTGCGAGGCCGTGCTGGCCCGCTTCGACGCCGAGCGCATTCCCCTGTTCGATTCCAACCATGTCGCCGATGGGGGGTACCGTTCCGAGGATCGGCGCGGCTGCATGGAATTCCATGCCCTGGTGAGCCTCGCCATCGGCGCGGTGGAAATCAATCCCGCCAGTTATCACCAGTACCAGGAAGTCGCCGCCGCCGCGACGGAAGCCAAGCGCATGGCGAAGAAGGCCGAGGGCAGCAGCCTGTTCGTGGATCAGCGCAAGCACCCCACCCGCCCGCGTTGCGCCATCCGCCCGAGTGGGCAGGAACCGGCGAGCATCCCCGGCTGATTCTTTATCGAGGGATGCCTGCCCCCTCTTGGGAGGCTGATTTCTTGATTGCGCCGGCCGGCACCACGACGGCATCGCTGGCATGACGAAGACTCCTGGTCTGCGTGCCGCCTCGGCCTGCTGGGCTCACTCCGGCCAACGCGAAAGACCCCATCCAGGCCATGTGGACACCTCTGGCCTGTGTCAAAAAAAAACGGCCCGAAGGCCGCTGTGAAGGCGATCGGAGCCGCCAAGTCCTGATTGCTTTTCTCGCGGAGGAGCTTATGACTTCCTGCGGCGCGCCATGTAGCCCACCAGACCCAGGCCAGCCAGCATCAGGGCGTAGGTCTCGGGTTCGGGCACGGGGGTGATGGTGAAGGCGGTGGTGTTGGGCACGTAGGCGCTGGCGTCAATATTGGCCAAGCCATTGTGGGCATCCCAGTTGGCAAGATTCATGACCATGGGCTTGTAGTCGGCGAAGCTGGCCTCGCCGCTGCGGGGACCGGTGTACTGGCCCCAATCGGCACTGCTGGGCAGAGCGAAGGCGGTGGTGCCCAGGGTTAGGCCGGTATTCACCAGCGTGCCGTTGGTTCCGAAATTGCCATTGGAGATGGCGGTGAGGAACACGGTGGGGGTGTTGATGTTGCTGCCCAGGTAGGCGTAGATGGTCTCGTTGGTGGCATTGACGCCGGTGTCGCCGCTGCTGGACAGGCTGCCGAAGGTCACCGAGCGGGAAGCCTGGTCCACCTTGGCGAAACGGACGACCGTACCGGCGGCGATCACGCTGGCGCCGGTGTTCCAGGTGTGCAGCCCTTCGCCGGAGTTGAAGGCGCCGCCGGAGCCGATGGGGGAACCGTTCCATTCGTCGTCCCGGAAATAGATCGTCGTATTGGCGGCGATGTCCACGAAGGTGACGATGGACCAGCCATCCTCATCGGCGTTGAAGGAGGTGAAGGCGATATCGCCGGTGGTCAGGGCCTGGGCCGGGGCGGCAAAGGCCGCGGTCAGGGCGAGAACGAGCAGGCTGTGCTTCATGGTTCAGAACTCCACTTTTGCGTTGATGGGGGTTTTACGACGGATTTGCAGACCGACGAGGCCCAGGCCCATGAGCAGCATGGCCCAGGTCTCGGCTTCGGGGACGGGGGAGAGGACGAGGCCGAAGCCGGCCTCGGCGAAGACCCGGGCTTCGGGCAGGTCGCCGGCGACGAGCGCGAGCGGCTCCATCGTCTCCAGCCGGCTGAGATTGAAGAGCTCGACGGTAAGCGTGTCGCCGATGTGGGCCTGGAAGCCGAGGGGCCCATGGAAGAAACCGTCACCCACGCCCGAGATGCCGGCGGCATCGACCCACACGCCGTTCAGCCAGAGGCCAAAGCTGCTTGCCATGAAGCTCCGGAAGCCATTGCCGTGCTCCGCTTCATGGGCATAGCCCGCCAGGTAGTCCACCCACACCGGCATGCCGATCGCTTCGCCCGCTTCCGGGGTGATGACGAAGCTCTGCGTCATGTGGGCCAAGGCGCCGAGTTCGGCGGCCAGGCTGGTGTCGCCGTTGATCTGCGCGTTGTCGAGCACGGCGCTGGTCATGATATGGACGGTGACCACATTGGCCGGGTTGACGCCTGGCAGGGGGAAGCCGGGCGGGATCACGCCAGGCTGGACGTAGCCCTCGTGGCTGAGGCTGGCATCGATGGCGTTGCCGTCGCCGGTGGCGGTGAAGCTGCGCCAGCTGCCCACGGCGACGTAGGCGGGGGAGACGTCGTTCAGATCGTCGGTGATATTGCCATATTCCGTGCTGGCGGCCTGGCCGGCGAAGCCGACGCTGCCGGCGCGCTGGCCGAACTGGCTGCTGGCGCCCAGGGTCCAGGTGGCGGCCTGGGCGCTGCCGGAAAGGGCGAGCAGGCCCAGGGCGATGAGGGTGTGGGTGGTTTTCATGACGTGAAGTCCTCAGTCGTTCAGTTGCTGCGCTGGATGCGGCTCAGCGCCTCGGGGTAGGTGGCCGGGTTGACGGTGCCGTGGAACTGCAGCCAGGCCTCCAGGGCGTCCAGATCCTGGGCGCCACCCAGGGGGTCGGTGCCCTCCTTGAAGACGGTGAACAGGTCGCCGCCGTCGGCCAGGAAGGAGTTCATGGTCACGCGGTAGCTGGCGGCGGGGTCGAGGGTCACGCCGTTGAGCTGGATGCTGGCCGGGTCGATCTTGTCGCAGGCGGGGCGGCTCGCGTCCCAGGTGTAGCTGAAGCCCTTGGAGACCTGGAGGATGCGGTTGAAGGGCTGGTTGTTGGGGCAGCCCATGAACTGCTGCTCCAACAGGCGCTCGATCTGCGCGCCGGTCAGGGTCTTGGTCACCAGGGAGTTGCCGAAGGGCTGCACGGTGAAGGCCTCGCCGTAGGTGATGTTGCCGTCGCCCTCGGGGCCGCTGGCGGCATAGGCGATGTCGGCGCGGATGCCGCCCGGATTCATGAAGGCGATGACCGCCTCGCCGAAGCCGGGGTTCTTGGTGGCATGCAGCTGCGCGTCGGCGATCAGGTCGCCGAGGAAGGACTCGCCGGCGGCGTTGGTGGTGCGGGTGAGATTGGCGGTATTGAAGCCGATCACCCGGTTGCGCAGGGGGGCGGACAGGGCGTCGTACTTGTCGACGATGGCCTTGACGTCGTCGGCGGCCATGCCGGCATCCCGGTAGGTGGGCACGTTCCTGGCCGTCACGGCGATGACGTCCTTGGTCCGGGTGTCCAGGGTGAGGTCGGCCTGGGTGATGAAGCGGCCGTTGTAGGCGGCCGAGGTCACCGTCACCGGCTGGCCGTTGACCTTGCTGATCTGGCAGACATAGGGCTGGTGGGTGTGGCCGGTCATCACCAGGTCCACCTCGGCGTCCAGGGCGTTGACGATGGAGACGATGGGGCCGGTGAGATTGTTGCAGTCGTTGTAGCTCGCAGTGCTGGGGGTCTCGCTGCCGCCTTCGTGGATGGAGGCGATGATGGCGCGCACGCCCTGCTGTTTCAGTTCGGGGATCAACGCATTGGTGGTCGCCGCCTCGTCGAGAAAGGCAAGCCCCGCCACGCCGGTGGGGGTGACGATGCTCGGGGTGGTCTTCAGCACGGTGCCGATCACCGCCACCTTGTTGCCCTTGAAATCGAACACCTTGTAGGGCGGGAACAGCGGCTTGCCGGTGGCCTGGTCGATGACGTTGGCGGCCAGGAACTGGAATTGGGCGCCGTCGAAGCCGTCGTCGTCCAGGCAGCCCTGCGCCGGGTGGCAGCCGCCGTTCTGCATGCGCAGCACCTCGGCCTTGCCCTTGTCGAACTCGTGGTTGCCCACGGTGTTGAGGTTTACGCCCATGGCGTTCATCGCCTCGATGGTGGGCTCGTCGAAGAACAGGGCGGAGACCAGGCCGGAGGCCCCGATCAGGTCGCCGTTGGAGAGGAACAGGCTGTGGGCCGCCTCGCCGCGCAGCTTGCGCGCGTGGCCGGCAACGAATTCGGCGCCGCCCACGGGCTTGCCGTCGAAGGTGCCGGTGGGGCCCTGCAGGGCGCCGTGGAAATCGTTGATGCCGAGGATGCGAACGTTCAGGGTCTTGCCGACGTTGGACTGGGCGGCGGCGCTCATGATGCGGCTGCGCTCCTGGGCGCTCAGGGCGCGGCGCTTGAGCAGGTCGAGGGTGACCTGGGAGACGTGGCTGACGAACTGACCGTGGTTGCCCCAGGTGTCGGGGGTGTCGAGGATGAGATCGTTGACACAGGTGCCGTTGACGGCGCGGTCGGCCACACCGCTGTCGATGGCGCCCAGCATGACGTTGCCGCCACAGGCGAGGGCAGAACCGGAGAGCGTGAACAGGGTGGCGAGGACGAGAGGCTTCAGGACGGGCATGGCGGAACCTTCTGGTGTGGAACGGTGCCGCCATGATGGGGGTGGTGTGTGACAAGCCCGGGAAAACACGCCAGCTTCGGGATGAGTCATTCTGCTCATTCACCGCTGGGTAATCTGCCTGTCATCGGATTTTCACCCACCATCGGGATCATGGCGTCCGACTAATCGACGCATGGAGCCCGCCATGGCTTTCAGATGGGAAATGGAACTCCGGGAGATGGAACTCCGGGAGATTCCGGAGGACGACGAAAACGACGACGTGTTCTCTCCGGACGAGGAAGACTTTCTCGATTTTTGCCCCTGCCCGGTGGAAACCTGTTTCGGCGACTGGATGAACGCCTTCGCCTGATGGCGCGGCTTGGCGGACGGCCGGCGAGGACACTGGCCTTGGCCTTCCTGATGCTGGCCCCCATGGTATCGGCGCCGCCGCTGGCGGATTCCGCCCCGGTTCTCGAGGCCAGGGTCCGGATGGAGGGCATCGAGCTTCAGCTCAACGGGGCCGGGTACCGCAATTATCTGTTCCTGGATGTCTACCAGGCCGCCCTCTATCTGCCCCGTCGCCTGGAGGATCCCCGCGCCGTGCTGGGCGACGACATGCCGCGCCGGGTACGCATCGCCCTGTTACGGGACATCTCAGCAGAGCGGGACGCGGAGCTCCTGCTGGGTGGTCTGGAAGACAACAACAGCCCGGCGGAACTGGCCGCCATCCGGCCGCAACTGGACCATTTCCTGACGCTCATCCGCGCCCTGGGCACGGTGCCCAAGGGCAGTGTGGTGTTGCTGGATTACCTGCCCCGTGTCGGCACCCGGGTCTGGCTCAACCAACGCCTGCTGGAAACCGTGCCCGGACCCGCCTTCAATCGGGCCGTGCTGAAGATCTGGCTGGGCGAGCAGCCCATCCAGGAAAACCTGAAGAAAGCCCTGCTGGGGCGGGACCGGGAAGCGATCTGAGTATCCGACGGTGGAAATAAAACGGCCGCCCGGGGCGGCCGTTCGGCTTCGTGGCGACTGGTCAGGCGGAGCGGCGGCGGGCCATGAATCCCACCAGGCCCAGGCCGGCCAGCATCAGCGCGTAGGTTTCCGGCTCCGGCACGGGGGCGGTGTATGCACCCAGATCCGCGGCGGAGACCTTGTAGGCATGGAGCACGCCGGGCAGCAGGTGATGGTTCGCGGTCAGCGTGCCCGTGCAGCCCACGGTGGAGCCCATGGGGCACTGGATGGCGCTGGCGTAGGGGTCGGCCGCGTTGAAGTCGAACCAGACGTCAAACTGGGTGCCGCTGCCGTTCTGGGTCACGCTGTAGTCGTTGTCGGTCCCCGCCAGGAGCAGGAAGCTGCCGTCGTTGAGCCGGGGGCCGATGGCCAGTCCTTCCCACTTTTCCGGGGACTTGCCGGCACTTTCCACGTCGCCGTCGCCATCCAGGTCGATGGTATTGGCATCCAGGTCCAGCCACTGGGCGGACTTGGTGACCTTGGCATAGACCGCGCCGGGGGCATCCAGGTCGATGCCGGACACGTCGGTGGCGCCGCTAATGTCGATCTTGTAGACCTCCTTGTCGGCGGTGGCGAAGTCGGCCCCCACACCCACGCCCCGGTTGTTGCGCTCCAACACCAGGAATTCGTGGTCGTTGATGGCCACCAGGGCGGAGATGCCCTGGCCCTGACCAGAACGCTTCATCTGGTAGGCATATTGGGCCACGGCGGTGCCGGTGGCGTTATCGAACTTGACGATGCGGTTGATGGAGCCGCTGCTGCCGCCCTCGTCCAGCATGGCGCTTTGCAGCATGGCGAAGGCGTACTTGCCGTCCGGACTCACCGCCAGGCCCTCGAAGCCCCGGTTGCTGCGTTTGCCGGCGGTGTTGCCGGCGTCGCTGGCGTAGTTGGCCACGCCGGTCCCCGCATTTCGGGGGGCCACGTTGGCAGGGGTGGTGAAGGCGCGGGCCAGGCTGCCGTCCCGGTTGAACTCGTACAGGGAGGGGCCGTATTCGTCGGACACCAGGAGCTTGCCAGTGATGGGGTTGACCACGAAGCCTTCCGGGTCGAAGGCGTTGCCCAGCACATTGGTGGGGCTGGGCGCCATGCCGTTCATGGCGACGCCCGCGTTGCTGAACTTGATGGTCTCGAGGATCCGGAAGTTGGAGATGGCGCCGGTATCCATGTCCACATCCAGGCTGAAGCGCTGGACCCGGGTCTCGTAGCTCAGGGCGCCGCCGCCGGGGCCCCGGTCGGACAGGCCCCACCATTCCTTGCGGTTGGGGTCATAGTAGATATCGGAGAAGAAACCCAGACGGCGGTCGTTGGCGGTGGCATCGCCGGACAGATCCTCGGTGGCGCCGGAAATGGCCAGGCCGTTGACGAAGGTGGGCGCGGCCTGGGCCGTGGCGGCGGCAAACAGACCGAGAACGAGTGCGGGTATGGCTTTCATGGACATGGCATTCCTCAGGTGGGCAGGGTGGTTGGACATCCGGACAACCCGGGGAAGCTAAATCGCGATCATTACGGATTGATGACGGCCCCATGGCCGAAGCCCATGGCGCCAGCCGGCCGCTGAACCTCTTGCCGGTGAACCGCCCGCCGACCCGTTAGAATGCCGGCTCGGCAAGCGCCTCCGGCCAACGCAGGTCTTCAGGGAAGCCCGGGCAGGGTCGTGAGACATGGTCCAGCCGGAAGCGGACTGCCAGCCTTGGTTGCCAATACCGTTGTGGGATCAACTCCGCCCCGAGCCCATGCAAGAAACCTCACTGGAACCCGCCCCCGACGCCGGTCTTCTCCGGCTTGCCCGCTTGATCGTCGACAGCCATCAGCGGGTGGTGGGCCGGCCACTGGTTCCGGCCTGTGGCGATGACCACGCGCTGTGGCGTGCCCTGTGGAATGCCCCCCGGGTGGTGGTGGCCCACGACACCCAGCCCGACCCGGTGTTCTGGTATGGCAACCGCCTGGCCCTGGAGCTGTTCGAGCTGGATTGGGCCGCCTTCACCGCCCTGCCCTCCCGCTACTCGGCGGAGCCCCTGGCCCGGGAGGAGCGGGCCGCCTTGCTGGAACGGGTCAGCCGTTTCGGTTTCATCGACGACTACGCCGGGGTGCGGATCTCCAGCACCGGCAAGCGTTTTCGCATCCGCAAGGCCACGGTCTGGAACCTGATCGACATCGAGGGCGTATACCGGGGCCAGGCGGCCAGCTTTTCCGACTGGGAAACCGTCTAAGCCCCGCCCTGCCCCTCCTCGGCCAGGCGTAGCAGGGCGTATTCCATGCTGTCCGCCAGGGCCCGCCAGCTGGCTTCGATGATGTTGGTACTGGCCCCCACCGTGGTCCAGGATTCGCTGCCGCTCTGGAAATCGATGAGCACCCGGATGGAAGCGGCGGTGCCGCTGGCGCTGTTGAGGATGCGCACCTTGTAGTCGGACAGGCGCACGGTACGCAACACCGGGTAGGCTCCCACCAGGGCGGCCTGGAGGGCGGTGGCCAGGGCGTTGACCGGGCCGTTGCCCTCGGCGGCGGTGAACTTCACCTCGCCGGCCACCTTCACCTTCACCGTGGCCTCGGACAGCAGCCCCCGGCCGTGGCGGCGCTCGGTGATGACGAAGTAATCCACCAGCTCGAAGGGCCGCGCATAGCCGGGTTGTAGCCGCTTGAACAGCAGTTCCACGCTGGCCTCGGCGGCTTCGAAGGTGAAGCCCTCGTGCTCCATGTGCTTGATCTGGCCCAGCACCTTCTGGGCCTCCTCCCGGTCCACATCCAGTCCCAGGTTCCGGGCCATGAGTAGGATGTTGCCGCGCCCGGACAGTTCGGAAATCACCGAGCGCCGCTCGTTGCCGACGCGTTCCGGTTCCACGTGCTGGTAGGTGTCGCTGGCCTTGAGGATGGCGGCCACGTGGATGCCGCCCTTGTGGGCGAAGGCGGAGTGGCCCACGTAAGGATGGTGATCGTCGTGCTTGAGGTTGGCCACCTCGGCCACGAAGCGGGACAGGCCGGTGAGCTCCCGCAATTGCGCCGATCCCACGGCCTCGTAGCCCATCTTCAGTTGCAGGTTGGGGAGGATGGTCACCAGGTCGGCGTTGCCCACCCGCTCGCCGTAACCGTTGATGGTGCCCTGGACCAGGGTACAGCCGCCGCGCACGGCGGCGAGGGAATTGGCGACGCCGCAGCCGGTGTCGTTGTGGCAATGGACGCCCAGGGGCACGGAGAATCGGGCAGCCACGTCCCGGGTGATCTCCTCCACCTGCCAGGGCAGCTTGCCGCCGTTGGTCTCGCACAGCACCAGCCAGTCGGCGCCGGCCCCTGCGGCGGCCTCCAGAGTGGCCAGGGCGAACTCCGGATTGGCCAGGAAACCATCGTAGAAATGCTCGGCGTCGAAGAACACCTCCCGGCCCTGGGCCTTCATCCAGGCCACGCTGTCCCGGATCATGGCCAGGTTCTCCTCCGGCGTGGTGTCCAGCACATGGCTGACGTGATAGTCCCAGCTCTTGCCCACCAGGGTCACCGCCGGGGTATCGGCCGCCAGCAGAGCCTTGAGATTGGCGTCCTCCTCGCACAAGGTGTGCTTGTGCCGGGTGCTGCCGAAGGCTGCCAGCCTGGCGGCCCCCAGGTTCATGCGCCGGGCCCGGGCGAAGAACTCTGCGTCCTTGGGGTTGGAGCCGGGCCAGCCGCCTTCGATGTAGTGGATGCCGAACTCGGCCAGGCGTTTGGCGATGGCGAGCTTGTCGTCCACCGACAGCGAGATGTCCTCCCGCTGGGTGCCGTCGCGCAGAGTGGTGTCGTAGAGGAAGACTTGGGCCATGGCGGAATTGTGCGGTTGCAGCATCGACCCGGCATTATCGCCCCATCGGGCATGGAATGGCTCCATGCCGGCCGGCGCTTCCCCCTTGGGCAGGCCCGATCAGCCGGCTTCTGGCACTTCCCCGCCCAGCGCCTCCACCAAAGCCTCCAGCAGCTTCGCCAGTTCCCCGGTCATGAGGGCGAAGTCGATCTCGAAGCGCTCCTCGTCGGTTTCCGCCTGGCCTTCGCTTTCCTCCTTGAGGATGTCCAGGAAAGCTAGGCGCTTGATCTGCAAGTCCTCCGTGAGCACGAAGGAAATCCGGTCGTTCCAGGTCATTCCCAGGCGGGTGGCCTGCTTGCCCTCGGCGATGTGGGCGCGGATCTCCTCGCCTTCCAGGTGGTGGCGGACGTAGCGCACCGTGGCCCGTTCTTCACCGGGCGCGCGCAGTTCCAGATCCCGGTCCAGGGTGAAGTTGGCGGGGGCCTCGCCGGCCTTGAGCCAGGTGGTCATGGCGGCGCCGGGGGACATCCGGGTTTTCAGCAGGCGGGCGGGCACCTCATCCACGGATTTGATGAGCTGGCCCATCAGTTCCTCCGCCTTGGCCTTCGCCGCGGCGTCCACCGCCAGCCAGCCGTGGACGGGGTCGATCCAGGCCCGGGTGAGGCGCCGGCGCACGAAGGCCCGGGGCAGCAATTCGTCGGTGACGCGCTCCTTCAGTTCCCGCAGTTCCTTGCGGCCCACGGGCCGGCCTTCCCGTGCATGGATCTCGGCGGCCTGGTCCCTGGCCATCTGGTTCACCACGGCGGCGGGCAGCAGCTTCTGCTCCACCCCCAACGCCACCAGCAATTGCCGGTTGGAGGCGTAGACGAAGCGCTCGTCATCCCGGGGCGACAGCCAGCCCACGCTTTGCATGTCCATGTTGCCGCAGCCCGCCAGGGCATGGGCGGCCAACTCCCCATCCAGGGCTTCCAAGTCCACGGCCCAGCCGGGAGGGATGCGATAAAGCTGGAGATTCTTGAACCACATGGGCGCACTCGCAAAAAGTGCGGATTATCCTGAAAACTGCAATTTCGCGGGTCGAAGACGGGGCTGTGAGTGTGCCTGGACCAACGAAAGGCGTGGAACTGCTACCGTCACAACTCGGTGAGAATGTGCGCTTCTGGAGAAACCGTGCCAATCATGAAAAGACTGTTTCCATTGCTGCTCCCTCTGTTTCTGCTGGCCCCGCCCGTTTCCGCCCAGGACGGCGGGATCGAAAGCCTGCGCCAGACCGGCAAGGCTTTTTCCTCGGTGGCGCGACGGGTGGCACCCAGCGTGGCCTTCATCCAGGTGGAGGGCCGGGCCGACGAGGAGGCAGAGGATCTCCGGGACGGCTGGCCCTTCCGGGATGATCTGTTCCGCCGTTTCTTCGGCGACGACTTCCCCGGCCTGTCGCGCCCATCGCCCCGCAAGCAGCGCAAGGCCATGAGCCAGGGTTCGGGCTTCGTTTTCGCCCAGGCCGGCGACAAGGCCTACGTGCTCACCAATCATCACGTGGTGGAGGAAGCCGGCCGCATCCGGGTGCGCTTCCAGGACGGCCGGGAGTTCGAGGCCAAACTGAAGGGCGCAGACGGCAAGTCCGACGTAGCGGTACTGGAAATCCCCGCGAAGGGCCTGGTCCCCCTGAAATGGGGCGACTCGACGAAGCTCGAGGTGGGCGAATGGGTGGTGGCCATGGGCAATCCCTTCGGCCTCTCCCACACCCTGACTACGGGTGTGGTCAGCGCCAAGGGCCGCACCAGCCTGGGCATCAACGATTACGAGGATTTCATCCAGACCGATGCGGCCATCAACCCGGGCAACTCCGGCGGCCCCCTGCTGAACCTGGACGGCGAGGTGATCGGCATGAACACCGCCATCTTCTCCCGCAGCGGCGGTTACATGGGCGTGGGCTTCGCCATCCCCAGCAACCTGGCCCGGGCCATCGCCGAGCAACTGGTAGCCCAGGGCAAGGTGGTTCGGGGTTACATCGGCCTCACCGTGCAGCCCCTGACCGGAGAGCTGGCCGAGGCCCTGAGGCTTGCGGACAACCGGGGCGTGCTGGTGAACCGGGTCAATGCCGGCTCCCCCGCCGAGCAGGCCGGCATCAAGGCCGGTGACGTGCTGGTGAGCCTGGACGGGGAGCCCCTCACCGACGGCGGCCAATACCGCAACCGGGCCGCCCAGGCCAGACCCGGCACCACGGTGGCCATCGGTCTGATCCGGGATGGCCGCCGTCTGGAGGTGCCAGTGAAGGTGGGCCGCTTGGATGAGGAGAGCCTGCAAGGCGCCGAGGCGGCCAAGGCCCTGGGCGTGGCGGTGCGCAGCCTGACCACCGATGAGATGCGTCGAGGGCGGCTGTCCAAGGCTGTGCTGGTAACGGCGGTGGAACCCGGTTCCCTGGCAGCCATGGCGGGCATCGTCCCGGGAACCCTGATCCTGGAAGTCAACCGCAAGCCGGTGGGCAGCCCCGGCGAATTCGCGGCGGCCTTGGGCGAAGGGGGCGGCGAGGTGGTGCTGCGCCTGGCCGACAACGGCCGTGTCCGCCAGATCACCCTGCGCTGGCGCTGAGGCGGCCGGCCCGGGTCCGGCGGACTTGGCCAGGAAGGTTTACTCTTGCGCCGTCGCGGGCAGCCGTCCGCTTCCATCCGGACGTTCCCATGAAACAACACCTGGAAGAACTGCTCGCCCGCATTCGCGCCCTGCAGGAGGAAGTGGAGGATGCCTACCGCCAGGCGCGCGAGGAACTGGACCGGCAGCGCCGCGAGCTGGCCGGGGAGTTTCTGCGCCGGCAGCGGAAATACAAGGTCGGACTGCTGCGCTTCATCTTCCAGGCCCGGCCCCTGGTGCTGATCACGGCGCCCATCATCTACGCGGGCTGGATTCCGTTCCTGGTGCTGGACCTCTTCGTGAGTCTCTACCAGGCCCTGTGCTTCCGGGTCTACGGCATCCCCCGGGTGAAGCGGAGCGACTTCCTGGTGTTTGACCGGGAAACATTGCCTTATCTCAACCTCATCGAACGCTTCAACTGCTTCTACTGCGCCTATGCCAACGGCGTGGCCGCCTATGCCCGGGAGGTGGCGGCCCGCACCGAGCAGTACTGGTGTCCCATCAAGCATGCCCGACGGTTGCGGGGTGCCCACGACTACTATCCCAAGTTTCTGGAGCATGGCGACGCCGAGGCTTATCGCCGGGAACTCGCCCGGCTGCGGCGGGACTATGAAGAAACCCGCTCCCTGCTTGACAGGAAGTAGACTGCCCCCAGATTTCCCTCTGTTTCCGAATCTACCGACCACACCATGCAAGATCGCTTCCTCGCCCGCCTGTTCTGGCTTACCCTGGCCGCTGCCCTCCTCATCCTTCTCTGGCGCGGTCAGCCCGACTTCGAGAGCTGGTTCGCCAAGTCCCCTCCGGAGGCCACGCCCCGGGCGGTGCAGGCCCGGGGGGACCTGGCGGGGGATGAGAAGGCCACCATCGAACTGTTCGAGAAGGCGCGCGGATCCGTGGTCTACATCACCACCAAGTCCCAGGTCCGCGATTTCTGGACCCGCAACGTATTCACCGTGCCCCGGGGAACCGGCTCCGGCTTCATCTGGGATGACGCCGGCCACGTCATCACCAACTACCACGTCATCGAGAACGCCAGCGAGGCCACGGTGAAGCTCTCCGACGGTCGTGACTACAAGGCCGCTCTGGTGGGCGCCTCACCGGCCCACGACATCGCCGTGCTGAAGATCGGCGTGGGCTTCAAGCGGCCACCACCGGTGCCCCTGGGCTCCAGCCAGGACCTCAAGGTGGGACAGAAGGTATTCGCCATCGGCAACCCCTTCGGTCTGGACTGGACCCTCACCACCGGCATCGTCTCCGCCCTGGACCGCTCCCTGGGGGGCGACAACGGCATGACCATCGAACACCTGATCCAGACCGACGCCGCCATCAACCCGGGCAACTCCGGCGGCCCCCTGCTGGATTCCGCAGGCCGGCTCATCGGCATCAATACAGCCATCTACAGCCCCAGCGGCGCCTCGGCGGGCATCGGCTTCGCCGTGCCGGTGGATACGGTGAACCAGGTGGTGCCCCAGCTCATCAAGAATGGCAAATACATCCGCCCCGCCCTGGGCATCGAGGTGGACGAACGCCTGAACCAGCGCCTGGCGGAGCTGCGGGGCGTGGAAGGCGTGGTCATCCTCAAGGTGGCCCCCGGCTCGGCGGCGGAAAAGGCTGGCCTCAAGGGCGCCACCATCTCCCGGGATGGCGGCATCATCCCAGGGGACACCATCGTCGCCATCGAAGGCAAGCCGGTGGAAGCCGTGGGCAAGCTGCTCTCCCGCCTGGACGACTTCAAGGTGGGCCAAACGGTGAAGGTGACGGTGCTGCGGGACGACAAGCGGGTGGAAGTGCCGGTGACCTTGCAACCGGGAGTCTGAAGCGGAATTCGAGCCCCCGCCTTGCGTGTCAGCCATGGCAGGACCAGAGATATCTCATTCCTACCGTCAAGAGGCACGGCATGGCGCCCCCGGCGGAGTAGCCACCTGAGGGGCGTCGAAGAACTCCGGCAGGGTGTGGGTAGCGACACTCCACCTCACCCTGTAAGAGGGCTCGACGCGCTTGGCCAGCACGTAAATTTTTCCGGACTTCTTGAGCAGGCCTGGCCCACGACATCGTTCCCGACATGATCGGCATCGTCGTCCACCATGGGAAAAAATCCTGTGGAGACAGGCGTTTGCCCGTCCATCGCCGTGCTATCATGCGCCAGGATTTTTTCTAAGACGATTTCCATGAGCGACCGTCAGAACCTGCAGGACCAGTTCCTCAACACCCTGCGCAAGGAGCATGTTCATTGCTCCGTCTTCCTGGTGAATGGCATCAAGCTGGTGGGCCGCATCGAGTCCTTCGACCAATACATGGTGCTGCTGCGCGGCAACGACCAAGCGGTCCAGGCCATCTTCAAACACGCCATTTCCACCATCTCGCCCGCCAAGCAGATCACCATCGGCCCCCGCGAGAATCATCCGCCTACGGAATGAACGTTTTTCCAGACTGAAATGGGCGTCCGCAAGGGCGCCCATTTCATTTGCGACACGAACGAAAATGCCGCCGGAGGACGGCGGCGGCATCCGATCGAGGGCCCGATCGGCACAGTACCGGGTACGCTGACCGGCCCACCGGGACACCGGTCGGTCAGGCAACGGACCGGCGGATTACTTGGCGCCCGGCTTCTTGAAGGTGCTCTTGACCAGCACGTCCACCTTGGCCTGGGGCGCATGGCACTGGACGCAGTTCCAGCGGCCCATGTAGAGCTGGCCCGCCTTCACATCCACGTAGTGGCTGGCCGGCGCGGGCACGGGCAGGCCCTTGGTGATCTTCGTGCCGATCAAGGCGGGCTGCACGTGGCAGTCCTTGCACAGGTTGGTCTCCCGGGTAATGGGGACCATGTCCTTAGTGGTGTGGGGAATCATGGGCGGCGCACTCATGTAGGAACGCTCGGCGCGCTTGCCCACGGTGCCGGCATCGGCGCTGCCGTAAACCACCACGTCCGGGGCGGGAACGTCATACACGCTGGTCTTGGACAGGCCGATGGCATCGTCGGGAATGGCCTGGTCCTGTACCGCGAAAGCGGACAGGGACAAGAGAGAGGCCAGCACGGAACTCAACAGCAGGGTCTTCCTCATTTCGTCCTCCTTTGAACGGCGATGGCGTCCGCCTGCGCATTGTGGCCGCGGATCAGGGGTTTGAAATCGAACTTCAGGCTACCTTCGGGACAGATGGGCGTGCAGCGACCGCAGTTGCTGCATTCGCCGGAAAAAACATAACCGCGTTCATCCAGTTTCTTCAGGTTGAGCACCTGGGGTTCCGGACAGACCTTGGCGCATTCACCGCAGTGGGTGCAGGTGTTCTTGTCAAAGCGCACCCGCAACTGGGCGGCCCTGCCCACCAGGCTGTAGAAGGCACCCAGGGGACAGAGGTGGCCGCACCAGCCATGTTTCAGGATCAGCAGATCGAACAGGAAGATGGCCAGCAAAGCGGTGAAGCCCAAACCCAGGCCGAAAATGATTTCCCGGTGGGCCATACCAATTGGACTGACCCACTCGAAGGCGGCGACCCCGGCAATGACCGTGATGACCAAGGAAGCTGCCAGGATGAAATAGCGCAGGCCACGAGGCAGGTGGAAGATGGGCTGAATGTGGAGCCTGTTGCGCAGCCAGCCTGCACCATCGGTGACGATGTTCACGGGACAGACCCAGGAGCAGAACACGCGGCCCCCGACGAGGAGATAGAAGCCGAATACGATGGCGGCGCCGATGAGACTCTCCTTCCGCAGCACGTGACCGGTGAGGAAAATCTGCAAAGCGGCGAAAGGATCGGTGAGGGGTATCAGGCCGATGAACTTGGACGCCGACAGGTTGCCTCGCAACAGGGGGACATCCTTGGCCACCTGCCAGCCCCAATGGGCCGTGCCGAAGAACATGAGCAGGATGCCGAACTGGCTGATCCGGCGCAGGAGGATGTAGCGCCAGGCCCACAGGCCGGTGGGAACCGGATGCTCGACGGTAGCGGCTTGCATGCGAGTCTCGGGGGCGTTCATAGGCCACCCCCGCTATTGAGGTAGTCCAGGCCGCCGGGCTTGTCTCCTGACGCGGGCGCAGCGCTTGGGTCGGGCTGGGCTTGTGGTTTGAATTCCTGGGTGACCTGGGTATCGAAGGTCCAGCCCAGCCGATAGTGTTCGCCGATTTTTCCCTGCACCAGCTTGTGGGGCAGGATGCGGATGGCCGCCA
Source organism: uncultured Thiobacillus sp. (assembly GCA_964646585.1). GTDB lineage: Bacteria > Pseudomonadota > Gammaproteobacteria > Burkholderiales > Thiobacillaceae > PFJX01. Next base: position 19,291 of record CAZYEY010000274.1, read on the forward strand.
CCTCGGTGGGGCAGGCTTTCTCGCAGACGCCACAACCGGTGCAGGCATCCGAATGCACCAGGGGGACGAACATGGCGTGCTTGGAAATCTGGCGGGGATGGGTTTCCAGGGTGATGGCCTTGCCCTTGATGGGGCATTCCCGGTGGCAGATCTCGCAGCGCAGTCCCTTCCAGGACAGGCAGTTCTCGATGTCGATGACCGCCAGACCCATGCGCGCATCCTCGATACGCTTCAGGTTGGGCGAGAGGGCACCGGTGGGACAGGCCTTCATGCAGGGGATGTCCGGGCACATGATGCAGGCGCCGGTACGTGGCACGTAGTAGGGCATGCCGATGGGCAGGTCGCCGCCGGCAGGCTGCAGCTTGAGGATTTGGGGGGGGCAATCCACCACACACTGGCCACACTTGATGCAGGCGGCATTGAAATCGTGTTCCGGCAGCGCCCCCGGAGGACGCAGGGCATACGGCGCGGCGCGGGCCTCGTTGCGCAGGATGTACTCCCATAACAGACCACCGGTGCCCGCAAGGGCGGCGCCCTGGGCGAGCTTCACCAGGAAGTCGCGGCGTTGGGGGTTCAGGCCGCCAGGGCCTTGGTCGGTCATGTTTTCCACCTCGCAAATTGGGGCCGTTGGGGCCGGGATGAGCGCGCGACGATCCGCCAGGCGCTCACCCCGGCCCTCTCCCTGGGGAGAGGGCCGGGCTCACATCAGGCTTTGTAGATCTTCACCGCGCACTTCTTGTAGTCCGTCTCCTTCGAGAGCGGGCAGGTCGTATCCAGGGTGACCTTGTTGATGAGCACGCCCTCGTCGAACCAGGGCACGTAGATCAAGCCACGCGGCACTTTGTTGCGGCCACCGGTCTCCAGGCGCACCTTCACCTTGCCGCGGCGGGATTCCACCCAGACCAGGTCGTTGCGCTTGAGGCCACGGGCATCGGCGTCCTTCTGGTTGATCCAGCACACGGCGTTGGGCACGGCCCGGTGCAGTTCCGGAACGCGCCGGGTCATGGTGCCCGAGTGCCAGTGCTCCAGCACCCGGCCGGTACACAACCACAGGTCGTAGTTGGCGTCCGGCTTCTCGACGGGGGAGGCGTAGGGCCTGAAGTAGATCTTGGCTTTGCCGGAGATATCCACCTTCTTGGCAGGATCGCCCGGCTTGTCCAGATCGCCCATGACCAGTGTCTTGCCATCGTTGCCATAGAAGTCGAAGCCAGACCCCTTCTTCACATAGGGGTCGTATTTCTCGTTGTTGCGCCAGGGGGTTTCCACCCACTTGCCGTCCTTCTGCACCACGGGCCACTTCATGCCGCGGACCTTGTCGTCGTGATAAACGTCGAAGGGCGCCAAATCGTGGGCCTTGCCGACACCGAACTGGCGGTATTCCTCGAACAGGGCTTTTTCGGGGAACCAGCCATCCTTCAGGAGCTCGGCGGTGATGTTGGGATGGCCCTTGGCGATGGGATCGGGCCAGGCCACCTTCTTGTTCTCCGGCGTGGCGTAGAGCACCTCGTACAGCGTGGTCTCGGGGGTGTAGCCCATCTTCACCGCCTCATCCAGCACGGAGGGCAGCTTGCCGTCCTCGAATCCCTCGGCCTTGAGGCCGGGGACCTTCTGCTCGCCCCAGACGTCCTTGAGTTTGAAGCGCTTGGACAGCTCCATCATCATCCAGAGGTCCGGCCGCGCCTGGCCGGGAGGCGCAACCTGCTGGCGCCAGACCTGGGTGCGGCGCTCGGCATTGCCATAGGCGCCCCACTTCTCGTTGATCATGGCAGCCGGCAGGATCAGGTCGGCCACCTTGGCGGACACACCGGGATAGGCGTCGGACACCACGATGAAGTTGTTCATCTCCCGGGCGCCCTTGATCCAATGGTTCACATTGGCGGTGTTCTGCCAGGGATTGTTCACTTGGGTCCAGGAGAACAACATGGTGCCGTCCTCCAGGTCGCGCATCTGCTTGACGAAATGGCTCCCGGTCATCGGATTCAGGGTCTTGGCCGGCAGTTTCCAGATCTTCTCGGACAGGGCCCGGTGTTTCGGGTTGAACACCACCATATCGGCGGGCAGGCGATGGGCGAAGGTACCGACTTCGCGGGCCGTGCCGCAGGCGGAGGGCTGGCCGGTCAGGGAGAAGGCACCGTCGCCAGGCTTGCACTGGCGGCCGGTCAGCAGGTGATTCATATAGCACTGCTCGTTCACCCAGGTGCCACGCTGGTGCTGGTTGAAGCCCATGGTCCAGTAAGACACGATCTTGCGGTTGCGGTCGCAATAGAAGTCGGCCAGTTGTTGCAGCTTGGCCTTGAACTTGTCCATGGGCTCGTCCGGATCGCCCTTGGCCACGGCGGCGACGAAATCCAGGGTGTAGGGCTCCACGGCGGCCTTGAAGTCGTCGAAGCTGATGGCCCAGTCCTTCCAAGGATCCAGCCCGGCGGTGTTCTTCTGTTCCACCACCTCGCCTTCCTTCCTGCGCTGGGCGATGGCCTCCCACTTGTCGAGGACGTGGGACTTCTCGTTCTTGACGATTTCGATCTCGGCGGGCGAGTGGTACTGATCCCACTTGCCGGGACGGAAGCCATAGCCGATGTCATAGGGGCCGGTGGCGAAGACGGTGTGCTTCCTGACGAAGTCGTGGTCAACCGCATCGCGCTTGATGATCTCCCGGGCGATGTAGTTCTGGATGGCCAGGTCGCCGCTGGGGGAGAAGATGATCTCCAGGTCGGCGATGTCCGAGGACATGTTGCCGTAGGTGGTCAGGTTCACCACCCGCATCTTGTCGTGGGTAAGCCGCCGGTTGGTGATGCGCGACCACAGGATGGGGTGCATCTCGGCCATGTTGGCGCCCCACAGGATGGCGGTATCGGTGTGCTCGATGTCATCGTAGTTGCCCTGGGGCTCGTCGATGCCGAAGGTCTGCATGAAGGCCACCACGGCGGAGGCCATGCAGTGGCGGGCGTTGGGGTCGATGTTGTTGGAGCGGAAGCCAGCCTTCATCAGTTTGACGGCGGCATAGCCCTCATGGATGGTGTATTGGCCGGAGCCGAAGATGCCGATGCCGGTGGGGCCCTTTTCCTTGAGGGCCCAGCGGATCTTCTCTTCCATGATGTCCAGGGCCTGTTCCCAGGAGATGGGGGTGAACTTGCCCTTTTTGTCGAACTTGCCGTCGGACATGCGCAGCAGGGGCTGGGTCAGGCGGTCTGCGCCATAGATGATCTTGCCGTTGAAGTAGCCCTTGACGCAGTTCAGGCCCCGGTTCACCGGGGCATCCGGATCCCCCTTGGTGGCGACGATGCGACCGTCCTTGGTGGCCACCATGATGCCGCAGCCGGTGCCGCAGAAGCGGCAGACACTCTTGTCCCATTGCCAGCCCGCTTCGCCCGCCTTGACGGCGGCCTCGGCCTGCTTGGACAGGGGCATCCCCACGGTAGCGGCAGTGGCGCCGGCAACACTGGTCTTCAGAAAATCACGACGCGAAAGTCCCATCTCAGCCTCCTAGCTCGATCAACTGTTCAGATATGCCGGCACGGCGCAGGATGCGAAGCCATCCTGCGGCTCTTCCAATTCCGGCGGCATGGCTTCGTAAATACGGTCGTCCTCGGCAAGGTAGTGGTAGACCATCTCCGCCATGATCACGTCGGGCAGGGCCTTGATGCGCTTGACCCCCTCGACCTCGGCATGGATATCCGGGGCTTCCTGGACTGCCACGATGCGGCCGCTAGCCTCGTCCACCTGGTGGACTTCCACCCCTTCCAGGGCGTTGAGGGCGTCCACCACCCGGGCATATCGCCCGGACCTGGCGACCACCAAAATTCCTGACAAGTTCACGGTCTTCCTCCTCGGTTGGACTGCGTGCAAATCCTGACAACCGTGTCCTCGAATTACTTTGATAATGATCAAGTTTCCGTCATGCTGAAAATGTCCTAATGCCGCGCTCCTGCCCAGAATGACGAAAGCCCGCCTTGATCCTTGAAACCCGCCATTCCATCTCCGAGATCCTGTCCCGCCAGCCCCTGTTCCGGGGCCTGTCCGAGAGCGAGCTCGCCCAGATTTCAGCGGGCTGTCGGGAATACCGGGTGAAAAAAAATGAGCTGATCTTCCACAAGGGCGACCTGCCGGAAGGCATGCACGTGGTGGTCATGGGCCAGGTCAAGCTGGCCCTGCCCTCGGCTCAGGGCATGGAGAAGGTGGTGCATGTGTGCGGCCCCGGCTCCACCTTCGGCGAGGCGGTGGTCTTCCTGGACAAGCCTTATCCGGTGTCTGCCCAGGCCACGGTGGAAACCCTGTTGTTGCTGGTGCCCAAGAAAATCCTGCTGGATGCCATCGAGGACAGCACCCTGCTCTGCCGCAAGATGATGGCCAGCCTGTCCGCCCGCCTGCACGAACTCCTGGGGGACATGGAAACCTGCATGCTGCGGGGTAGCATGCAGCGGGTTGTGTGCTTCCTGGTCCAGGCGGCGCCATCGACCGATCGGCTGAGTTACGAGATCAATCTCCAGGCCAGCAAGCAGACACTGGCGTCAAAACTCAATCTGGCGCCGGAAACCCTTTCCCGGGTATTGGGGCAGCTCAGTGATGCCGGCCTGATCATCGTCAAAGGCCGGACCATCGCAGTGCTGGACCGGCAAAAGCTCGCCGGCTTCAACCCCTGATCAGTCCAATCCCCGCGCCAGATCGGCGCGCAAGTCCTGGGGGTCTTCCAATCCCACCGCGATGCGGATGAGATCGTCGCCAATACCGGCGGCGGCCCGCTGTTCCGGGGTCAGGCGGCCGTGGGTGGTGGTGGCGGGATGGGTGATGGTGGTGCGGGTGTCGCCCAGGTTGGCGGTGATGGACATGATCCGAGTGGCGTCGATGACCCGCCAGGCGGCATCCTTTCCCCCTTCCACCTCGAAGGCGACGATTCCCCCCCCGGAATTCTGCTGGGCCATGGCCAAGTCATGCTGGGGATGGGAAGCCAGGCCGGGATAGAGCACCCGTTTGACCCGGGGGTGGGATTCCAGCCAGGTGGCCAGGGTCAGGGCGTTGTCCGAGTGGGCGCGCATGCGCAGCGGCAGGGTTTCCAGCCCTTTCAGCAACACCCAGGCATTGAAGGCGGACAGGGTTGGACCGGCGGTGCGCAAGAAGGTGAATACAGGCTCCAGCAGTTCCCTGCCGCCCAGCACCGCTCCCCCCAGCACCCTGCCCTGCCCGTCCAGATATTTGGTTGCGGAATGGATCACGATATCCGCGCCCAATTCCAGAGGCCGTTGCAGGATGGGGGTACAGAAGCAGTTATCCACCGCGAGCCAGGCCCCGTGCCGGTGGGCGACACCGGCCAGGGCGCGGATGTCGCTGATCTGCGTGAGCGGATTGGAAGGCGACTCCAGGAAGAACAGCCGGGTGTTGGGCCTGATCGCGGCTTCCCACTCGGCGGTGTCCGTGGGGGAGACGAAGGTGGTCTCCACCCCGAAGCGCCCCAGGATGTTCAGGAACAACTGCACGGTGGAACCGAACACGGCCCGGGAGGCCACCACATGCTCCCCAGCCTTCATGAGGCCCATGACCGTGGCCAGGATGGCCGCCATGCCCGAGGCGAAGGCGACGCAACGCTGGGCGCCCTCCAGGGCGGCAAGGCGTTCCTCGAACATGGTGACGCCGGGGTTGGTGAAGCGGGCATAGATGGGGCCGGGTTCGGCGCCGGAGAAGCGGGCGGCGGCCTCGGCGGCGCTGTCGAAGACGAAGCTGGAAGTCAGGAACAGGGCCTCGGAATGCTCGGAGAATTCCGTGCGCCGGGTGCCGGCCCGAATGGCCAGGGTATCGGGATGAAGGGCGTCGAAGCTCATGCGCTGGCCAGATTCAGGTCCATTTGGGGCGAGGGTGCCGAGGCCGCGCTGCCGTCCCGCCGGCCTTCCAGCCGGGCCAGGTACTCCTCGCTGACGTCGCCGGTGATGTAGCAGCCGTCGAAGCAGGAGGCATCGAAGCGCTCGATTCGGGGATTCACCGAGCGGACCGCGGCGATGAGGTCCGCCAGATCCTGATAGACCACCGCGTCGGCGCCGATCTCCCTGGCGATCTCCTTATCGGAGCGGCCGTTGGCCAGCAGTTCCCTGCGAGTGGGCATGTCGATGCCGTAAACGTTGGGAAAGCGCACCGGCGGACTGGCGGAGGCGAAGTACACGGCGGTGGCCCCTGCGTCCCGGGCCATCTGGATGATTTCCCTGCTGGTGGTGCCACGAACGATGGAATCGTCCACCAGCAGCACGTTCTTGCCCTTGAACTCCATGGGCATGGCGTTGAGCTTCTGGCGCACCGACTTCTTCCGCACCGCCTGACCGGGCATGATGAAGGTACGACCGATGTAGCGGTTCTTGATGAAGCCTTCCCGGTAGGGCAGCCCCAGCCGGAAGGCGAGCTGCATGGCCGAGGGCCGGCTGGTGTCGGGGATGGGAATGACGACGTCGATCTTGAGGTGGCCGCACTGGCGGCGGATTTTTTCCGCCAGGTATTCCCCCATGCGCAAGCGGCTCTCATACACCGAGGTGCCGTCCATCACCGAGTCCGGACGGGCGAAATAGACGTACTCGAAGATGCAGGGGGTGAAGCTGGGATTCGCCGCGCACTGCTGGCTCAGGAGCTCGCCCCCCAGGGTCACCAGCACCGCCTCGCCGGGGGCCACGTCGCGCAGAACCTTGAAGCCCAGGGCCTCCACCGCGACGCTTTCCGAGGCGACGATGTACTCGGGGCCCGCCTCCGTATCCATCTGGCCGATGATCAGGGGCCGGATGCCATGGGGATCCCGGAAGGCCAGCACGCCGAAGCCGGCGATCAACGCCACCACCGCATAGGCGCCTCTGCAGCGCCGGTGCACGCCGGAAACGGCGGCGAAGACGTCGCTGGCGGTCAGGCGATGGCCTTGCACTGCCTCCTGGAGCTCGTGGGCCAAAACGTTGAGCAGCACCTCGGAATCGGAACGGGTGTTCACGTGGCGCAGATCGTCCAGGAACACCTCCTGTTGCAGGGTCTCAGTGTTGGTGAGGTTGCCGTTGTGGGCCAGGACGATGCCGAAGGGCGAGTTGACGTAGAAGGGCTGGGCCTCCGCCGGGCTGGAGGCGGAGCCGGCAGTGGGATAACGCACATGGGCGATGCCCACGTTGCCCACCAGATTGCGCATGTCCCGGGTACGGAACACGTCCCGCACCATGCCAAGCTGCTTGTGCATGTGGAACATGCTGCCATCCATGGTGACGATGCCGGCAGCGTCCTGACCCCGATGCTGAAGCAGTTGCAACCCGTCATAGAGTGACTGGTTGACGGGTTGGCGGGAAAAGATCGCGACGATGCCACACATGCTGCCGAACCTCGCTCAGTGACCGATCTGAGCCGCCGAATTGACCGGCGGCCGGAGTTGAGAGGGCGCCCCGACCAAGGCGTTCATTGGCCGAGCAAGACCGGATTGAAGCCCTTGGCCTTGAGCTGGGCTTGGAAATCCAGGGCCTTATCGTGGTCGGGGATGGGTCCGACCCGGACCCGGAACTGGCCACCGGTGGCGATCACCTGGGCCTTGAAGCCAGCCGCCTGGACCTTGTCCTGGAGTTGCCTGGCATTGACCTCGCTGCTGAAGGCGCCCAGTTGCAGCACGTAGCTCCTGCCGGCCGGGTCGGCTCCGGGTTTCGTGGCGGGCTTGGTTTCCGGCTTCGCCGCGGGCTTGGACGATTCCGCCGTCTTTTTCGTCTCCGTCTTGGCCTCCTCGGCCTTGATGGCCTCCTTGGCGTGGGTGGGATCCCTGGGCTTGTCCTGATGGATCCCGGCGGGTTTGGCCTCGCTGGAATCCGGAACTACTGCCGGCTTGGCCTCTGCGGGCGCGGCAGGCGGCTGGGCTGGCCCAGGCAGGGTAGGCTCCGCCGCCTGGGGGGCGGGCTCGTTGGCGGCAGGCTGGATGGCGGGTGCCGCCGGGGCCGGCTCGAAAGGGCTGTCTTTGGCGGGAATACGCAGGTCCACTTCCGGTCCCAGGGGCTTGGGCTCCGGATCGAACACCATGGGCAGCACCACCACGGTGGCCAGGGCAATGGCCACGGCACCCACAAGCCTGCGGCGGGCGCGGCGGCGCAGTGCCATTTCTTCCTGGGTCACGAGAGTGGATTCAGCCATGGATCGGGGATCGGTCGCCGTTCAGTTCCGCCAGGACTCCCGCCACCGCATGGAAGGAGCCGAAAGCGGTGATTGTATCAGCAGGCCCTGCCAGCCGGCAGGCTGCCCGCCAGGCTTCAGCGATGGAGTCATGACAGGTTGCCGCGCACCCCAGCGCGGCAAGGCCGGACTGGAGCACATCACCGGACAGACCCCGGGGAACATTCAGGCCAGCCACGTGCCAGTGGGCGACACGGGGGCGCAGGGGCACCACCACGCCTTCCAGATCCTTGTCGGCCAGGAGGGAGAACACAGCGAACACCCTCCCCGTGGGTGGCAGGTCGGCCAGGTTGGCCGCCAGGGCCTGGGCCGCGTGGGGATTGTGGGCCACGTCCAGGATGCGCAGGGGCGCGTGGCCCACCACCTGGAAGCGACCGGGCTGCCGGGCGCCGGCGATCCCCTGGCGGATGGCGGCCATGCTCACCGGCAGACGCTCGCGCAGGCTGTGCAGCGCCGCCAGGGCGCAGGCGGCGTTGCCGTACTGGTGGGCGCCGGCCATGACCGGCCGGGGCAGGGCTGGAAACACGGCGTCGGCCACCCGGCAGGACCAGTGGCCTTCCTGAAATTCGACCCGGATGTCCTCACCGAGGCGCCGCAGGGGCGCGGCCAGTTCCCGGGCGTGCTTGAGCAGGCTTTCGGGAGGCTGGAGGTCGCCACAGATGGCGGGCCGGCCGGCGCGGAAAATGCCTGCCTTCTCGAAGCCGATGCTCTCCCGGTCGTTGCCCAAAAACTGCTGGTGATCCAGATCCACGCTGGCGACCAGGGCGCAGTCCGCGTCCCAGGCATTGACCGCGTCCAGGCGACCGCCCAGGCCCACCTCCAGCACCGCCACGTCAACACCTGCGCGCTGGAACAAGAGCATGGCCGCCAGGGTGCCCTGCTCGAAATAGGTGAGCGGGATGTCCCGGCGCGCTGCTTCCACCCGGGCCAGGGCGTCAACGATGTCCGCGTCCCCGGCCTCGGCGCCGCCGACGCGGATACGTTCGTTGTAGCGCAGCAGGTGGGGCGAGGTGTAACACCCGGTCCTGTAGCCGGCGGCCAACAGGATGGCTTCGAGAAAGGCGCAGGTGGAGCCCTTGCCGTTGGTGCCGCCCACGGTGACGACGGGAAAGACAGGCTCCAGGTCCAATGCCGTGCGCACCACTTGCACCCGATCCAGGCCCAGGACGATGGGCTCCCGGTTGCGGGTCTCCAGATAGGCGAGCCAGTCAGACAGGCTCCCGGACGCGGAGGGGACGGCCGTCATAAGAAATCGCGCCGGGCCGCTGGACGGAAAGTCAGATGGGACTGGCCTTGCGGGTGAGTTGGGCGCACAGGCGGGCCAGGGTTTTCTTCATTTCACGCCGGTCCACGATGAGGTCCACGGCACCGTGGGCCACCAGGAATTCGGCGCGCTGGAAACCTTCTGGCAGAGTCTCCCGCACCGTCTGCTCGATGACCCGGGGGCCGGCAAAACCGATGAGGGCATTGGGTTCCGCGACGATGATGTCCCCCAGCATGGCGAAGCTGGCGGAGACGCCACCCATGGTGGGATCGGTGAGCACGGAGACGAAGGGAATCCGGTTGGCGGAAAGCTGGGTCAGGGCCGCCGAGGTCTTGGCCATCTGCATGAGGGAATTGAGGCCTTCCTGCATGCGGGCGCCGCCGCTGGCGGCGACGCAGATGAAGGGCTTCTTGCCGCGCACGGAGGCTTCGACGCCGCGCACGAAGCGCTCGCCCACCACCGAGCCCATGGAGCCGCCCATGAAGCGGAACTCGAAGGCGGCGGCGGTCACCGGCAGGCCGTGGATCCTGCCTTCCATGACCACCAGGGCGTCCTGCTCCTCGGTCTCCTTGGCTGCCTCGGACAGGCGGTCCGGATAGCGCCGGCTGTCCTTGAACTTGAGAATGTCCACCGGCAGCACGTTGGCGCCCACCTCGTTGCGGCCCTCCTCGTCCAGCAGCAGATCCAGGCGCTTGCGGGCGCCGATGCGCTGGTGGTGGCCGCACTGGGGACAGACGTGGGCATTGTTCTCCAGGTCGGCGGCGTAGAGCACCGCCTCGCAACTGGGGCACTTGCTCCACAGCCCCTCGGGTACCACCTTCTTGGCAGATTCCCGGCGCTTGATCTTGGGGGGGATGATCTTCTGGAACCAACTCATGGTCGCGTCCTTATCGATCCAGGGCGGCGCGCACGCCGGCCACGAAATTCCTGACGTCGTCCAACAGCGTCTCGGGGCCGGCGCTTTCGATCTCCTGCACGATGCGGGAACCGATTACCACGGCATCCGAAATATCGGCGATGCGCCTGGCGGTCTCGGCGTCGCGGATGCCGAAGCCCACGCCGATAGGCAGGGTGATGTGCTTGCGCAGTTGGGGCATCTTCTCGGCGATGCCGGCGATGTCCAGATTGCCGGCGCCGGTCACACCCTTCAGGGACACGTAATAGACATATCCCCGCGCCAGCCGGGCCACCTGGGCGATGCGTGCCTCTGTGGTGGTGGGCGCCAGCAGGAAGATGGGGGCGATGTCGTGGCGCTGCAGATGTTCGAAAGCCTCATGGCTCTCCTCGGGGGGAAAGTCCACGGTGAGCACGCCATCCACGCCCACTTCGGCGCAGCGGGCGGCGAAGGGCGCCCAGCCCATGGCCTCGATGGGATTGCCGTAGCCCATCAACACCACCGGGGTGGCCGCATCCTGCTTGCGGAACTCCGCCACCATGGCCAGCACCCCGCGCAGGGTCATGCCGTTCTTCAAGGCCCGCTCGGAGGCCCGCTGGATGGTGGGGCCATCGGCCATGGGATCGGAGAAGGGCACGCCCAGTTCGATGACGTCGGCACCTCCCGCCACCAGGGCGTGCATGAGGGGCACGGTGCGGTCCAGCCCGGGATCACCGGCAGTGATGAAGGGAATCAGGGCTTTTCGGCCTTGCTGCTTCAGCGTGTCGAAGGTGGCCTGGATGCGGTTTTTCGTGGCACTCATAGGGTGATGCCCTTCAGGCGGGCAACGGTGTTCATGTCCTTGTCGCCCCGGCCGGACAGGTTGACCAGCAGGATCTTGTCCCTGGCCATGGCGGGCGCGATCTTGATGGCGTGGGCCAGGGCATGGCTGGATTCCAGGGCCGGGATGATGCCTTCGAAGCGACACAGGGTGTCGAAGGCGGCCAGGGCCTCGTCGTCGGTGGCGGCCACGTATTCGGCCCGCCCCATATCCTTGAGGATGCAGTGCTCGGGACCGACGCCAGGGTAGTCCAAGCCGGCGGAAATCGAGTGGGTCTCGATGATCTGGCCGTCCGCATCCTGCATCAGATACACCTTGTTCCCGTGCAGGACGCCCACCTTGGCGTCACCGGTCAGGGGCGCGGCGTGCTTGCCGGTGGCGAGGCCGTGACCGCCGGCTTCCACGCCGATGATCCTCACCCCCGCTTCCCCGATGTAGGGATGGAACAGACCTATGGCATTGGAGCCGCCGCCCACGCAGGCGATGACCGCGTCCGGCTGGCGGCCCACCATCTCCCGCATCTGGACCTTGGCCTCGTTACCGATGACGCACTGGAAATCCCGCACCATCATGGGATAGGGATGGGGGCCGGCGGCGGTGCCGAAGATGTAGAAAGTGGATTCCACGTTGGTGACCCAGTCGCGGATGGCCTCGTTGCAGGCGTCCTTGAGGGTGCGGGAGCCGGATTCCACGGGCACCACCGTGGCGCCCAAGAGCTTCATGCGGAACACGTTGGGGGCCTGGCGCTGGATGTCGTCCGCGCCCATGTAGACGATGCACTCCATGCCGAAGCGGGCCGCCACGGTGGCGGTGGCCACGCCGTGCATGCCGGCGCCGGTCTCGGCGATGACCCGCTTCTTGCCCATGCGGCGGGCGAGCAGGGCCTGGCCGATGGCGTTGTTGATCTTGTGGGCGCCGGTGTGGTTCAGGTCTTCCCGCTTCAGGTAGATCTGCGCTCCGCCCAGATGGTCGGACAGGCGCCTGGCGTGATACACGGGGCTGGGCCGGCCCACGTAATGCTTGAGTTCGTGGGCGAACTCGGCCTGGAAGTCCGGGTCGTCCTTGAAGCGCAGGTATTGCTCGCGCAGTTCCTCCACCGCCGGGATCAGGGTCTCGGCCATGTAGACACCACCATAGGGGCCGAAATGGCCGGAGGCGTCGGGCAGGTCATACATCTGCATTTCTCACTTCCTTGATGAAAGCGGCGATCTTCGCCGGATCCTTGATGCCTTTCCCCAACTCGACGCCGCTGCTCACGTCCACGGCCCAAGGGCGCACCGCACGGATGGCCTCGGCCACGTTGCCGGGATGAAGCCCCCCGGCAAGGATCACCGGTCTGGGCAGATCGGGAGGAATCAGGGTCCAGTCGAAACGCTCGCCGGTACCGCCGTGAACACCCTCGCTCCAGGCGTCCAGCAGCAAACCCTGGGCATCGGCATACAAGGCGGCGAATTGTAGCAAATCGACCCCCGGCCTCACCCGCGCCGCCTTCATGTAGGGCACGCCAAAGGCGCGGCAGAACGCCGGGGATTCCTCGCCATGGAATTGCAGCGCGTCGGGGCGGGCCAGACGCAGCACCGCTTCCACCTGGGTGGCCTCCGGATTGACGAACAGGGCCACCCGGGTGACGAAGGGCGGCAGGCTCGAACCGATCTCGGCAGCCTGGGTCGGCGTCACGTGACGGGGACTCTTCGCGACGAATACCAGGCCGATGGCGTCGGCGCCGGCAGCGGCGGCGGCGAGGGCGTCCTCCACCCGGGTGATGCCGCAGATCTTGGTTCGGGTCATGGCAGGAAAGAGATGCGGGGCTGGGGTGGATCGGGCAGGCCAAAAGCGGCATCGTAGCGCACCCCGGCCAGGTAGAGACCATCAGGCGAGAAGGTGGCGGCTCCTTGGGCCCGGTCCCGGGAAGCCAGCACCTCGCCTACCCATTCCGGCGGCCGGCGGCCCAGGCCCACCCAGACCAGGGCCCCCACCATGTTGCGGATCTGGTGGTGGAGAAAGGCGTTGGCGCGGAACTCGAAGACGAGGAAATCCTCCCGGCGGGCCAGGTCGACAGCGCGGAGTTCCCGGACCGGCGACCTGGCCTGACATTCCGCTGCCCGGAAGGCGGAAAAATCGTGGGTGCCCACCAGCGCGGCTGCGGCCCGGACCATGGCCGTCTCGTCCAGTTCGCCGAACACCCAGCCCACCCGGCCGGCGAGCAGGGCCGGGCGCACGGGCCGATTGAACAGCACATAGCGATACGTCCGTTCCAGGGCGCTGCGGCGGGCATCGAAGGACTCGGGCACCGGGCGGGCCCAGAGCACTGCGACCCCTTCCGGGAGATGGGAATTCACCCCCCGTACCCAGGCCTGGTCGGGACGATCCTCGGCGGCATCGAAGTGCACCACCTGGGCCAGGGCGTGGACCCCGGCATCGGTACGGCCGGCCACCGAGGTGTGGACGGGCGCGCCGTGCACCTTGGCCAAGGCCCGTTCCAGATGATCCTGGATGGCGCAGGCGCCGGGCTGGGTCTGCCAGCCGCAGAAGCCGCGGCCGTCATACTCGATCCCCAGGGCTAGGCGGCCAGCCATAGACCCACCATGGCCACGAGAAGAGCGCCAGGCACCACCAGATCCAGCACGCCAAGGGCCTGATCGTGGATGGTGATGCGCGCCGGCAGCGCCGACGTCGTGCGCCCTTCAAGCAGGGAGATCAGGTTGCCCCGGCCCCGCTCCATGCCCTCGATAGCCTTGAGGGTGAGTCCCAGGCGCAGGGCGACACGGGGACCATCGATGCCCACGCGGGAGAGGGGAACGAGTAGCCGGTAAAGGCCGCCCAACAGGCGCTCACTGGACAAGGCCAGCACCAGGATATCCAGCCAGAGCAGCAACGTGGTCAGGGCCAGGGCCTGGCGGGCGCCATGCAGCATCCCCTCCAGGCTGGGGGCATATTCACCCAAACCGGCGAGCAGGGGCTCGCCGGGCAGACCGTAGGCGTACCCCAGCACCAGAACCAGCAATAGCCAGCGGGTGCGCCAGACCAGGCGCAGGGGGGAACGCCGCACCAGGACGAGGAACGCCAGGGCGGCGGCAAAGCAGATCGAGAGCAGGAAAAAAGACAGCCCTGGGATTGCCAGGGCTGCCAAGAGGTAGATCAATATCCGGCTGGCCGGGTGCAATCAACCCGCCTCGGTGAGGAGCTTGCCGGCCTCGGCCTTCTGGTCGGCGTCGCCCTCGTTCATGACTTCCTGGAGGATTTCCCGAGCACCTTCCCGGTCGCCCATTTCCAGGTAGGCCTTGGCCAGATCCAGCTTGGTGTTCACCTCTTCCCGCAGTTCCGCGTCGATGCCACCGGCGGGAGCCGGCTCCATCGCGGCCTCGATTTCCAGTTCGGGAGCGGCGGGCGCCGCCGCGACGGCTTCCAGGGCCGCGCTTCCGGCGGGCTCGAAGTCCACGGAAGGCTCCAACTCCAGGGGCGCATCCATGGCGGATTCGGCAGGAACCTCCGGCGCCACCAGGATGTCCTCGGCGGGCGTTTCCAGTTCCAGGTCGATTCCGGAAAGATCCAGTTCGGGCACGGTGGCTTCGGCGGGCACTTCCGCTTCCTGAGGCGCATCCGGCATTTCGAACGCCAGGGACTCGGGCTGGGTCGATCCCTCTTCCATGGGCACCACGAACTCGGGCGTGGCACCCAGGTCTTCCGGCATTTCCAGGACAGGTTCCTGGAAATCGGCCAGCGGCTCGGGCTCGGCCGGAGGCGGCGCCACGGGTTCCGGCTCGGGCATGGCAAAAGCGGGGTGGCGCTCGAACACCAGGGGGTCGCCGGGAGAGAAGGCAGGCGCGGCGGGCTCGGGTTCCTGGCCCCGGGGCGCGGGGGCGGGGCTTGCGGGCTCATACCCCACAACGTCATTCCGGGCTGGTGGGAATTCCACGGTTGTGCCCCCCAGCACGCAATCGGACTCCGTT
>CAZYEY010000275.1:0-5718 GCA_964646585.1 uncultured Thiobacillus sp.
TGAACGTCCCGTGCGCGCAAAGCATCCAGCGGGCGATCCGTCACGAATGCAGCGGCGGGTTCAGCTGAGGGTGACCGGGCGGCGTCAGCGAGCGCCCGTTGGCGCAAAGCATCGGGCATCGTGGCGCCCGCATGCCATGACTGGGCGGACAATGGCTGCGTCCCGATGCCCTGGGAAGACCCGGCGCAACCGGGAATCAAGGCAAAGACAAGGACGGCGAGCCCGCACAGGACATGCTGTTTGTTGCCACGAAGAACGTTCATGCTCGGTTGTCCCGCCACCACAGTTCCAGGTTGAGCATCGCCCACAGCAGCTTCTCGTGGTTCTGCCGTCCGCCGACGTGCTCCTCCAGCACCCGCAGCAGCGCCGGCCGGTGATAGTAGTGCGCGGTGCGCGAGTCCGGCCCCGTCAGGTGGTCGTAGAGGTAATCGCGCAGGGTGGTGCGGAACCATTCATTCACCGGCACGCGAAAGCCCACCTTGGGGCGTTCGAGGATCGAGGCCGGCAGGATGCGTTTCATCCCCTCCCGCAGCAACCATTTCGTGGTCCGACCGCGCACCCGGAACTCGTCCGGCAGCGAACTCACGAAGGCCGCGAGCTCGTGATCCATGAACGGCATCCGCGCCTCGATCGAGGCCGCCATGGTCATGCGGTCGCCGCGTTCCAGCAGGTTATCGGGCAGCCAGCTCGTCTGGTCGAAATAAAGGATGCGCCGCAGGGCCGTGTTGCCGGGCGGCGTGTCGAACTGGTACTCGCCGCTTTTCGCCGCAGGCGCGGGCAGGGCCACGAGCTCGCGCCGCTCGGCGTCCGACAGCGCCCCGAACCAGCGTGGCATGCGCGCTTCGAAACGCTCCAGCCCCAGGTTGACGATGGCCGTCTTGGCGCGGCGGAAGCGGTAGGGCAGGGCGCGCACCAGCGGCTCCACCAGCCCGTGGCGCAGGGCAGCCGGAAGCCACTGATAGCGGCGCGCGTAGCGCTCGTAGACATGCTTGGGATAGCCGCCCAGGATCTCGTCCGAGCCTTCCCCGGTGAGCACCATCTTCACCCACTTGCGCGCCTCGCGGGAGAGCAGGTAGATCGGGATGTCGGAAGGCTCGGCCACCGGCGCGTCACGATAGCGGATCAGCGCGGGCAGATGCTCCATCAGGTGTGATGCCTCCACGGTGAGCTCGTGGTGCTCGGTGCCGAACTGGGTGGCGATGGCGCGGGCGTAGTCGAGCTCGCTGTAGCCGGCTTCGGCGAAACCCACGGAAAAAGTCTTCACCGGCAGGCTGGAATGCCGGCTCATCAGCGCCACCACCGCGGAGGAATCGATGCCGCCCGAGAGAAAGGCGCCAAAGGGCACGTCCGCCACCATGCGGATGCGCACGGCCTCTTCGAGCACGCCCATGAACTCGCCCACCGGGTCGGCGGGCTGCGGACCGGGTTGGCGGGGCTCACGGTCGGGCGGGGTCCAGTAGCGCCGCTCGGTGATCCGCCCGTCCTCCCAGACTGCGACGCAGCCCGGCATCAGCTTGCGGATGCCCTGGTAGAGGGTGGCGGGCGCCGGCACGTAACGGTAGGCGAGGTAATCCCACACCGCCGTCTCGTCCGGACTGGCTTTCACCCCGGGGAAGGCGAGGATGGCCTTGATCTCGGAAGCGAAGAGGAAAACGCCGTCGGCCTCGTGCAGGAACAGGGGCTTCTTGCCGAAACGGTCACGTGCGAGCAGCAGGCGCGCGCGCCGCCCATCCCAGAGGGCGAAGGCGAACATGCCCCGCAGTCGGCGAACGCAATCGTCGCCCCACTGCTCATAGGCATGGACGATGGTTTCCGTGTCGGAATGGGTGGCGAAGCGGTGGCCGGCCGTCTCCAGCTCCCGGCGCAGTTCCTGAAAGTTGTAGACCTCGCCGTTGAAGACGATCTGGACCGAGCCATCCTCGTTGCCGAGGGGCTGATGCCCCGTGGAGAGATCGATGATGGAAAGCCGCCGGTGGGCGAGCCCGACGCGCCACCCCCCGCCGGCATCGGCCTCGAAATACCCCGCGTCATCCGGGCCGCGGTGGGCGATGCGGTCCGCCATGGCTGACAACGGTCCACCCGCCTGGCCACCCGGGGCGCGAAGACTGACATAGCCCGCTATGCCGCACATGCCGATTTTTCTCCCAGGCTGTCATAGAGTCGTTGGAAATCCTGTGCCAGGCGAGCCACGGTGTAATGCTCCAATACCCGCGCGCGGCCGGCCTGCGCCAGCCGCAGCAGCAGCGCTCGGTCATCGTCCAGGCGCATCAGGGCGCGCGCCAGGCTCTCCAAATCCTTGGCCGGCACGAAGAGGCCATGCACTCCGTCCTCCATGACGTCGGGAATCGCCCCCACCCGGGTCGTCACCGGCACCGCGCCGGCCGCCATCGCTTCCAAGATCGCATAAGGCAACCCCTCTCGGTGCCAGGTGGGAAAGACGAAGACATCCGCGCTCATCCACAGGGCATCCTTCTGCCCGCCGAACAGCGGGCCGGCGAAGCGCGCCCGCCCCTCCAGGCCGAGGGCGCGCACGCGCTCTTTCAATCTTTCCTCATCAGGCCCGCCACCGGCGAAGGTGAGCCGCAGGTCCCGGCCATCACGCACCAGTCGCGCCAGCGCTTCCACGACCTCGAAAATTCCCTTGTTTTCGGCCATGCGGCCCAGATAGGCGAGGTGCAGCGGCCCGGTCGGCTCGTCGTCGAGCGGGCGTTGCAACAAGACGCCTGGGTCGATCGCGTTGGGGATCACCTCCAGCCGCTGGGCCGGCACGAAGCGCCGGTAGGCTTCCAGTTCCACCTGCGCGAGCAGCACCACCACGTCCGGCAAGCTCAACACACGGCGCAGCAACGCGGTGAGCCCGCGGCTGCCGGCGAAGAATTCCTCCGGCAGGGCGCCGCCGTGCACCTGATAGACCACCTGCCGCCCGAGCAGCTTGGCCACGATGAGAAAGGCGATGTCCCGCCAGTAGCTCTTGGGCTCCAGCGAGGTGTTCAGCTGCACGATGCGCGGCCGGTGGCGCAAGAGGAAGAAAAAGAACAGCACGGGCGCGATGAGCAGCCGCCACAGCTTGCCCAGGACGGTCTCGCGCCTGCCCTCGCTGCCCACCTGGAAATGCAGCAATTCGCATTCGCGGGCGAGAGACGATCCAAACAGCTGGTTGAGATGCGTGGAGACGCCGCTGACGGCGGTGAGGGAAGGGCCGAGGTGGCAAATTTTCATGTACAAATGTTCAGAATAAATACCATCGGCACATATGGAATCTGCGCCAAATAGCTTAGAAATATTCGAGATTGCCCTATTTTATCCAGTTAGCGAGAGTGCGACCTAACATCGACTCTAATTCACGGATGTCTGGTTCAAAGACATCTCTCAGATGCATCAATGTCTCCTCTCTGACAGGCGGTATCACTTCCGCACTGGACACACGATTATACCGTCTATATATTTTCCGCAGCCCGATATCGGCCGCGAACTTCCATATGACATCAAACCCCAGTTGCTCAAGTTTACCATGGGTTTTTTGAACAATTCGATAAAGCATGCGATTACGCGGCACATAACTTTCATTGCTCCGTTTTCCCAGCGACTCTGGAATAAAACCTTTATTAACCCCAAGAAAATCATAAACCCTCTCAGCCACTTCCCTCGCGTTACATTTGATATCATCCATTAAGACAACAAGAATTCTATCATCTCCGAAATACTGCCGCCAACGGCGCAAATGGCTCGCATAGAGCCCCTGTTCGATATATGAGGGATTGTTTTTTAGGCCTGTTTCAAAGCTATAATCGGGGCCATTTACATAACCTATCCTAACCAAATGTCGATGCTGCGATAGGGCACGCTCTACTGGGTCACGAAGCGAGACCAGAATCTTTGCATTTGGAGCATACGCATAAACACGTTCCGGAACGGATGCCTCGTTAAAATATGATGGAGAATTTTCCCCGATAGCGATAGCACCACTCTTTCTCTCAAATTGACTTTCATACCACAAATAACCCCGCTCATAATGATATGAAAAAAAATCGATCTCTTTCTTCTGGCTTACTACAACCTCAGGATGTTCACATAAAATATCATACAACCAAGACGATGCGCATTTCTGCGCACCAATCCCGAAGAAATTTGGACGAACAAATGAGTTTTCCATTATCTTTGCCACTAATCATGAATTTACGTCGGATCGACATTCAATCTCTTGTCTTGCAAAATTTATCTACCATTCAGATAATACATTCTCACAAAATTGTTGCTCCAACATCCTCCCTGTAGGCGGTAGCAACATATTGCCCTAGCCATTCGTAACTTCTCCCATTGACAATAAAGTCGCGCCCGCATTCCACCGCCTGGTTACGCGCCAGCATGGAATATTTCAACAACTGCCGCACAGCCCGGGCAAAATCCTCTCCGGTATAGGGTACGCATTCCCCACACCCGGATGCCTCGATGATCGCCTGCTGATCCGGATTGTCATTGCACACCACCGGCACGCCCAGGGCGAGATATTCCGGCACTTTGGTCGGCGAGGCGCTATCCAGTAAAAATCCACGTGGAAATGGCGACAACCCAACCTCCGCTGCCCGCACGTAGCGCCAGCCCTCGCGCATCGGCAGCCAGCCGGTCCAGAGCACGTGCTCGGCCACACCCGCCTCCTCCGCCTGCCGCTTGAGCCAATCCCGATGCACGGCGTCCTCGGTGTCGCCTGCCAGCACCAGCAGCGCCTCGGGAATCTCGCGCCGCACCCGCGCCAGCATGTCGAACAGGATCTCGATGCGGCGGGGCCGATCCAGGGTGCCGAGATAGACCAGCACGCGTCGGCCCGCGAGGCGCGGATCGTCCGCCGGCTCGATCGTCTCGGCCTGCATCGCCTCCAGATCGACGCCCATGGGCACGGGCGTCATCTTCTCCGCCTCGACCCCGCGCTCGACCATGTCCGCCTTCATGCGCTCGGACTGGACGAAGACGTGATCCGCATGGGGCAGCACCACGCGGTAGAGGAGGAAACGCCCGATCCGGCCCCGCAGCCACGGAAACAGGAACTTCATCACGCCGGCCGAAAGCCCGCGCTCACGGGCCAGCGCGATCTGCCCCTCGGGAATCGGATAGGACATCCAGTAGAAGAAAGGTAGCCTCTTCCATCGCGCCGCCAGCAGCCCGAAGGTGGCCAGCACCGGCATGTCGCGCACCTGGATGGCATGGTAGCGATGGCGGTCGGCCGCCAACAGATGGCGGATGCCGTGCGAGAGCATCTTGAGGTGCTTCTTCGCCTGGCCGCCGGAGACATCGCACAGCAGCGTCTGCCCGCCGCCCCATGGGGCGGGTTCCGTCGTGCCCGGCGTCCGCCCGGTGACGAGATCGGATTGGATGCCGTGGCGCGGCAGGTACTTGCCGAACAGCGCCGCTACGTCGGCGCGGAAGGTGGGCCAGGTCTCGGGCGTGAGGAAGAGCAGGCGCATGATTCAGACCGGGGACAGACGACGGGAGAACAGCCTGCCAAGGCCCGCGCGCTCTTCTTCCGTGAAGGCCCGGGTGCGCCAGACGAGGAGCAGAAAGACGGCCTCCGCCACGAGGCAGGCCAGTGCCAGCCAGAAATCGCCGCCGCCGCTGAGCAGCAGGGCCCTGGCCGCCAGCCAGGCGGCCAGGGCGCTGGCGGCCAGGGCAGCCGCCGCCCGCCAGTCGGACCGGTAGCCTTCCCGGGCCAGGCCGATGAGAACC
>CAZYEY010000276.1:0-9370 GCA_964646585.1 uncultured Thiobacillus sp.
GGCCAGGCCGTCCCCCGGGACGCCTGGCGGCCAGAGGCCCTCCCACCCCACCTGGCCATGAATTTCCGGGTGCTGGATGGAAACAACCGTGTCCTGGCCGAGGGCCGCGATCTCTTCGCCCTGCGCCGGCAACTGGGCGGCCAGGCCAGCGAGACCCTGCGTCAGGCGGCCGCGCCAGGCGAGCGGGAGGACATCACCCGCTGGGATTTCGGCGATCTGCCCGAACGAGTGGAGATCCAGAGCGGCGGTCGCCAGGTGGCGGCCTTTCCCAGCCTGGTGGAAGAAGCCGGGAGTATCCGCCTGCGCCTGCTCGACAGCCCTGCGCCTGCCCGGGAAAAGCACCGGCGTGGGGTCTGCCGCCTGATCTGGCAGAACTTCCCGGATCTGTTGAAGCAGACCGAGAAAGACCTGGCCCAGCGGCTCAAGGGCGCGGCCCTCCACTACCTCATGCTGGACAAATCCCTGTCCGCCGGAGCCCTGACCACGGACGTGCTGTTCGCCGCCGCCCGGAGCGCCCTGGCCCTGGATGCCGCCGACATCCGGCGGCAGACCGCCTTCGAGAGCGCCGCCCAGAGCGTTCGGCTGAAACTGCCCGATGCCGCCCGGGAGACCGCGCGGCTTGCCGCCGAATGCCTGGAACACGGCCACCGCCTGGGCCAGCTTCTGGCCAAGCCGACCCCATCCAGGGAGGCCGCCGAGGACATGAAGGCCCAGTTGCGCGGCCTGGTGTTTCCGGGCTTCCTGACCCGCCACCCGCCCGAGCGCCTGGTCCACCTGCCCCGTTACCTGCGGGCCATGGAACGACGGCTGGACAAGCTGGCCAGCCACCCGGCCCGGGACGCCCAGCACATGCGCGCCATGGCGCCCCTGTTGGCCCAATACCTGGCGCGGCGCAAACGCATGGAGGAAGCCGGCGGCATCACGCCGGAGATGGAGGATTTCCGCTGGCGACTGGAAGAACTGCGGGTCTCCCTGTTCGCCCAGGAATTGAAGACACCGGAGCCGGTATCGGTGAAACGTCTGGAGAAACACTGGGCTGAAATCTTCACTTGATCCGTCTACTCAAGTTTTCCGGACAGCTGGCCGATATGGCGGCACAACTCGGACAGCGATGGAGGCGAGAACGTGAACAAAATCACCGGCACGGTCACCGCAAAGATCATGGCGTTTACGGCCATGCTCTTTCTGGTTCTGCTAACCGCCTCCCTCGTCCATTCCTATCTCAGCGAGGACAGCCTGGCGGAGGAATTCACCGTCGACAAGGTCAAGGACATCGCCGACGGCTATTTCGACGGTCTCAACAAGCTCATGCTCACCGGCGCCATGCCCAGCCGGGATGAATTGCAAAAACAGGTGACGGGCCTGGCCAATGTGGTGGAAGCCCGCACCATACGGGCAGAGGCGGTCAGCAGCCAATATGGGCCGGGCCTGCCGGCGGAGCAGGTTCTGGACGACCTGGACCGGAAAGCCCTGAAAGGCGAGGAAGTCATCCTCTTCGGCGACTCCGACAAGGGCCGCCGCCTCACCGTCATCCGTCCCTACAGGGCCACCGAGCACACCCGGGGCGTCAACTGCCTGGGGTGTCATGCCGCGCCATCCGGTACGGTGCTGGGCGCCATCCGGATCACCTATGACCTGGGCCCCGTGGATGCGCGCATCCGCAACTCCGGCCTGCAGAGCCTGGGCATCCACCTGGCCCTGTTCGTGCTGGGCATGGGACTGCTCTCCATCGCCTTCAAGCGCATCGTCGCCCAGCCGGTGAACCGGCTCACCGATTTCATGAGCCGCATCGAGCGGCAATCCGACCTGTCCCTGCGGGTTCCCGTCGATGACCAAGACGAGATCGCCCAGGCCGGGGCCGCCCTCAACGCCATGATGGAACGCTTCGCCCGGATCATCGAACAAGTGCGCGGCGCCACCCGCAACCTGGCCCGGGTGGCCAGCCAGTTGGTGGATGTTTCCAGCCGGACCCAGAGCGGCGTGCAACGTCAGCTCTCCGACACGGAACATCTGGCTTCCACTCTGCGCCAGCTCGCCGCCACCGTGCAGGAAGTCGCCCAGAACACCCAGGAAGCTGCCGGGGCCGCCAGCCAGGCGGACGGCGAGGCCCGGGACGGCGCCGCCACCGCCAACAACGCCCTGGACGCCATCTCGGCCATGTCCCAGCAACTGGAACAGGCGGTCCAGGTCATCCAACGCTTGGACACCGACAGCCGGGACATCGGCCGGGTCATCGGCCTGATCCGGGAAATCGCCGAGCAGACCAACCTGCTGGCACTGAACGCCGCCATCGAGGCGGCCCGGGCGGGCGAGCAGGGCCGCGGCTTCGCCGTGGTGGCGGACGAAGTCCGCACCCTGGCCCAGCGCACCCAGTCGGCCACGGAGGAAATCGAGGCCATCATCGTCAAGGTCCAGGGCCGCGCCGAGGAAGCCGTGGGCGCCATCCAGACCGCCGAGAAGAAGACGGCCTCCAGCGTGAAGAGCGTGGAGGAAAGCGCTGCCGCCCTGTCCACCATTTCCAGTTCGGTGGGGGTGATCAACCGCATGAACGCCCAGATCGCCACCAGTTCCACCGAGCAAAGCCATGTGGCCGAAAGCATCAGCCACAAGATCGGCGACATCAGCGCCGTCGCCCAGGATGCCGCGGGCGATGCCCGGGATACCCAGGAAGCCAGCCGCCAGCTGGCCCATCTGGCCGAGGAACTGGAAACCCTGGTGAGCCAGTTCAGGGTCTGAGTCGGCGACCTCCTCCCGCCACCGGACCGGAAAGCCCCCTCGCGGGGCTTTCTTTTTCTCTCGCCCCGACTCCGTGGGGCTTCCCAGGTGTTTCCCGGACGCCGGCCCGTTAGAATGCCCGGATGCGCATGAAGATTGCCCTTGCCCAGATGAACCCCGTGGTTGGCGACCTGGACGGCAACGCCGACCGGATCGTCCGGCTTGCCCATCAGGCCGGCCCCCGCCTCGGCGGCCTGATGGTGACTCCGGAGCTGGCCCTATGCGGCTACCCCCCGGAGGATCTGGCCCTGCGATCCGACTTCTACGCCGAGAACGCCCGCGTCCTTGCCGATCTGGCAGCGAAGCTGCCCCCAGGACTCACTACCCTGGTGGGCCATCCGCTGATGGAAGGCGAGAACCGCTACAACGCCGCCTCGGTCCTGCGTGACGGCGCCATCGTCGCCACCTACCGCAAGCAGAAGCTACCCAATCATTCGGTGTTCGACGAAGTACGCACTTTCCAATCCGGTGCCAGGGCCTGTGTCTTCGAGTGCGGCGGCATGCGCTTCGGCGTCAACATCTGCGCCGACATCTGGGAACCCGGCCCCGCCGCCCAGGCCCGGGACGCGGGCGCCCAGGTGCTGCTGGTGCCCAACGCCTCGCCCTTCCACATGAACAAGCAGGACGAGCGTTTCGAAGTGGCCCGGGCCCGCATCGCCGAATGCGGCCTGCCCCTCATCTACGTGAACATGGTGGGTGGCCAGGACGAGCTGGTGTTCGACGGCACCTCCTTCTGCATGGATGGCGCCGGCACCGTCACCGCCCAGTTCCCCGCCTTCGCCGAGGGCCTGCACTTCGTGGAACTGGAGGACGGTGCCGCCCGGGGCGAAGTCACCCCCCTGCCTTCCGTGGAAGCCTCGGTGTATCAGGCCCTGGTGGTAGGCGTGCGGGACTATGTGGCCAAGAACGGTTTTCCAGGCGCCATCCTGGGCCTGTCCGGCGGCATCGATTCCGCCCTGACCCTGGCGGTGGCAGTGGACGCCCTGGGCGCCGACAAGGTGCGGGCAGTGATGATGCCGTCCGAATTCACCGCCAGCATGAGCCTGGAAGACGCCGAGGAACTGGCCGACAAGCTGGGCGTGAAGTACGACGTGCAGTCCATCAAGCGGATGTACGACATCTACCTGGAAGAGCTGGCGGGGGAATTCGACGATCTGCCCTTCGACCAGACCGAGGAGAACATCCAGGCCCGCATCCGTGGCACCCTGCTCATGGCCCTGTCCAACAAATTCGGGCCCCTGGTGCTCACCACGGGCAACAAGAGTGAGATGGCCAGCGGCTACGCCACCCTTTATGGCGACATGGCCGGCGGCTTCGCGGTGCTGAAGGATGTGGCCAAGACCCTGGTCTGGCGCCTGTCCCGCTACCGCAACACGGTGTCCGAGGTGATCCCGGAGCGCATCATCACCCGCCCCCCCAGCGCCGAGCTGCGGGCCGACCAGTGCGACCAGGACAGCCTGCCGCCTTACGAAATCCTCGATGCCATCATGGAACGCTACGTCGAGCAGGACATGGCGCCCCGGGACATCGTCGCCGCCGGTTTCGCCGAGGCCGACGTGCGCCTGGTGGTGCGCCTCATCGACCGTTCCGAATACAAGCGCCGGCAGTCCCCCCCGGGCATCCGCATCACCCCCCGGGGCTTCGGCCGCGACCGGCGCTATCCCATCACCAACCACTACCGAGCACCGTTTTAGGAGGCCCCCCATGAAGCAGATCGTTGCCATCATCAAACCCTTCAAGCTGGACGAGGTGCGGGAAGCCCTGTCCTCTCTGGGCGTCAGCGGCCTGACCGTCACCGAGGTGAAGGGCTTCGGCCGCCAGAAGGGTCATACCGAGCTCTACCGGGGCGCCGAATACGTGGTGGACTTCCTGCCCAAGGTGAAGGTAGAGCTGGTCGTGGCGGATTCCATGCTGGACGGCGCCCTGGAGGCCATCGTCAAGGCCGCCCGCACCGGCAAGATCGGCGACGGCAAGATCTTCGTCTCCAACGTGGACCAGGTGATCCGCATCCGCACCGGCGAGACCGGAGAGAACGCGGTCTGATCCGCCCCCACGGATACGAAAAAGCGGCCCGCGGGCCGCTTTTTCGTATCCATCGATTCAACCCCGGTTCGATCTCAGGCGAAAGCGTCCGCCAGCACGTTGCGCAACCAGCCATCGGCGTATTCCGCTTCCAGCTTGCGATAGATGCGCGGCACCGGCCTGGGCGCCTCCCTGGTGCCAAAGGTCACCGGCGAGATGCCGCTGCCGTCCTTGATGTAGACCCACTGGCCGTTCTGCACCCGGTAGAGGTGCACCACCGAGAAACCCCAGTCCGGCGCCACCACGCTGTAGCAGGTATTGGTGTAGATGGGCACCGGCGGCGGCAGGCCATTCACCTTGGCGACGATGCTGGCCACCACCACCTTGGCCTGGGTGATGGCCATATGGGCGGACTTGGGGAAGCCATTGTTGGTGGCCAGTTCCCCCCCCACACAGGCGTCACCGATGACGAATACGTCATTGAGCTTGATGGATTCCATGTTCTCCGGCTTCACCTCGCACCATTTGTCCTTGAAGGTGGCCAGGCCCAGATCCTTGGCGATCTTGCCGGCGTGATGGGGCGGAATGATGTTGACCACGTCCCCCTGGTGTTCGCCAAAGCCGGTATAGCAGGTCAGGGTCTTGGGATCGACACGCTCCACCTTGCCGTCCTGGGCGCCGGGGATCCACTCGATCATGCCGCCCGGGCCGTAGCCGTAGAGTTCCTTCCAGGCCTGCTCGAACAGGGGCCGCTTGGAGAAGGAGTCGTTGGCGTCCAGGATCAGCACCTTGGCCTTCTTCTTGCCGTGGTGCACGCAGTGGTTGGCCACCTGGGCAGCCCGCTCGTAGGGCCCCGGAGGGCAGCGGAAGGGACCGGGGGGCACGGCGATGATGAACCTGCCGCCATCCGGCATGGCTTCCAGTTGCCGCTTCAGGACCAGGGTCTGGGCCCCGGCCTTCCAGGCGTGGGGCAGGCTGGTCTCCGCCAGTTCCCTGCTGTAGCCCTGGATGGCCTCGAAATTGAAATCGATGCCCGGCGACAGCACCAGGAAATCGTAGGCGAAGCGCTTGCCGCCGGCGGTGGCGACGGTTTTCTTCACCGGATCGATCTGGGTGGCGTCGTCATGGACCAGGTTGACACCATGCTTTTGCAGGCCCTTGTAGCCCATTTGCAGGGACTTGATGTCCCGCTCTCCGGAGATGACCTCGTTGGAGAGGGGGCAGGAGGTGTAGAGGGTCTCCCGCTCAATGAGGGTGACGGCGATGTCGCCATCCAGGAGGCGCAGATACTTGGCGGCGGCGGCGCCGCCATAGCCGCCCCCCACCACCACGACCTTCGCCTTGATCCTGGCGGCGCGGGACTGGGGAATGGCGAGGACGGAGGCGCCGGATGCGGCGGACAGCTTCTTGAGAAAGGCACGGCGATCGAAGCTTGGCATGGTCCCTCCCCCTTCAGCGGCCCTGGGCGCCGAAGTAGTGAGCGGCGGCGGGTACGTCGGCCGGCTTCATCTTGCGGGCGGTCTTCTTCATTTTCCGGTGGGGCATGTCGAATTCCTCGTCGCGGTACTTTTCCAGTTCAAGTTCCATGTATTTGGCCCACTGGCCGTTGATCCTGGGCGCGTCCTCGTCGGGGTCGCCACCCGTGGCGCCGTGACAGTCCTCGCAGTTCTCGGAGATCACCGCCTTGCCCTTCTTCAGCATGGCCGGGCTGATGGGCTGGGAAACCGGCACCCAGGGCTTCTTGGCGAAATAAACGGCCAGGGCGTTGATCTCGTCATCGGAAAGGCCCTTGACGATGCGGTTCATGGTAGCCGCGCCTCGTTCGTCGTATTTCCACTGCTTCATGATGTTGGCCAGGTAATCCCTGGGCAGGCCGCCGATGGAAGGCATGGACTTGCCGGCGCTGACGCCGCTCACGCCATGGCAGTTGTTGCAGGTGCGGGCCAGGACCGAGATATCCGGTCCCGCCGCCACCGCCGAGCCAGTGGCCCAGATCAGGGCTACGGCAATTACTCCCTTGCGCATCGTCTCCTCCTTTGCCCAGGGTCATCAGGAAAAATCTCGAATGGCCTTCCCGCCTATTGCCGAATTGGTCCGCCGGGCATGGAATATAAGATTTGGCTAATATTTTAAAAGACCTTGCCAATCGCCACATCCCGGCAAATCAACCCCGCTAACACGCTGATTCTCCGACTAAATTTGTCCAGTGTTTTGCAAGACAAGGATTGAAATAACCGCGTTGGGAACGTAGTCTACGGCAGGTTTTGGTAGGAAAGTACTGGCAGCGACGTTTCCAGCTCGATTTTTTTCTTTTTCATGGAGGACGCCCCGGCGTTCATCCAGGTTCAGCGCAACCGTCCAAGAGGAGACATAAGAAATGACCATCCGCCCCTGGAAGTCGCTGGCAGGAGTGATCAGCCTGATCGTGGGGCTGGCCCTGGCCTCCCACGCAGCGGCGACGGCTCCCGCCAGTCCGGAAGCGCTGCCCGCCACCGGCGGCGAGAAGCCGGAGATCGCCAATTTTCGTTGCCTGCGCTGCCACGCCGATCCCGAGGAAAAGGTGAAGGTGCGCAAGGACGGCAGCAAGAACTTCATCTACATCGATCCCAAGACCTTCGAGCACAGCGTCCACGGCAAGCAGCCCTGCACCGGCTGCCACAACAATGTGGAAAAACTGCCCCACCCCAAGCCCCTGCCCAAGAGCGTGGGCTGCATCGAGTGTCACAAGCAGAAATTCGAAGCCCAGAAGGACCGCAAGGACCCCCAGTACAAGCGCCTGGGCGTGGTGGTGGAACAGATGGAAAGCTACCTGCATTCCATCCATGCCCAGCCCAACAAGAAGGACATCTCCAAGATCAACGCCACCTGCTATGACTGCCACGATGCCCACAACATCGGCACCCTGGGCAGCCTGCAACGGGCCGAGCACCGCATGAAGAATCCGGAGGTCTGCGGCCGCTGCCACGAGAAGCAGCTGGATGAATACAAGGCTTCCATGCACGGCAAGGCGGTGCTGGAGAAGAAGGACGCCCAGAGCGCGGTCTGCTCGGACTGCCACAGCACCCACAACATCAGTTCCGCCAAGGGCGATCCCATGAAGCTGGAGATCACCAGGAACTGCGGCAACTGCCATGAGAAGGCCCGGGAGACCTACTTCAAGTCCTACCACGGCCAGGTCAACAAGCTGGGCTACACCCACACCGCCAAGTGCTACGACTGCCATGGCGCCCACAACATCAAAAACGTCAACGACCCCACCTCCACCATCCACATCAACAACCGCCTGAAGACCTGCAACACCTGTCACAAGAACGCCAAGGAAGGCTTCCTCAGCTTCCATGCCCACGGGGATGTGACGAACTTCGAGAAGTACCCCGACATGTTCATCGTCAACGCGTTCATGAAGTACCTGATCTACGGCGTCATGATCTTCTTCTGGACCCACGTGATCCTGTGGTTCTACCGGGAATTGAAGGACCACCTGGCTGGCTGCGGCCACCGGGAGGATGTGGAGCATCCGGACGCGGTGTTCTTCCGCCGCTTCAGCCCGGTGTGGCGCTGGATCCATGCGCTCTTCGCCATCAGCACCATGGTCCTGGTCATCACCGGCACCACCCTGCTGTTCTCCCATACCGACTGGGCCCGCGCGGTCATGACCCTCCTGGGCGGTCCCGTCTGGGAAGGCATCATCCACCGCACCGCCGCCAGCATCTGGATCACGGTGTTCCTCGCCCACATCCTGTTCGCCCTGCGCAACATCTGGGTGACCCGGAAGACCTTCCGCTGGTTCGGCCCCACCTCCATGATTCCCAACTGGCAGGATCTGAAGGACATCGTGCGCATGTACAAGTGGTTCCTCGGCCTCACCCCCCGGCCCAAGTTCGAGCGCTGGACCTACTGGCAGAAGTTCGACTACTGGGCGCCGTTCTGGGGTGCCACGGTGATCGGCCTGTCCGGGATCGTCATGTTCAAGCCCACCCTCACCTCCGAGTACCTGCCGGGCTGGGTGTTCAACCTGGCCACCATCGTGCATGCCGAGGAAGCCTTGCTGGCCACCGTGTTCCTGTTCTCGGTGCACTTCTTCAACGTCCACTTCCGGCCCGAGAAATTCCCCCTGTCCACCACCATCTTCACCGGTGCCGTGCCTCTGGAGGAATTCAAGTACGAGCACACCCAGGAGTACGACCGCCTGGTGGCCAGCGGCGAACTGGAGAAGTACTTGGTCAAGCGCCCGACCAGGACCGTGGAGAGCCTGGCCACCATCCTCTCGGCCATCCTCATCCTGGCGGGCTTCCTGTTGCTCACCCTGGTGCTCATCGGCGTCACCACCATGCACTGAGCCCGAATCGCCCTCTGACGGCCGGACCCGGCGGGGTCCGGCTTTTTTTTGCCTTCGCCACTGGATGGAACTGCCCTCGAAAGCCACCTCTCACAACCCATCATGACCCTGCGCGCCCTCCTCCTCGACTTCAATTCCTACTTCGCCTCGGTGGAACAGCAGCTGCGGCCGGAATTGCGCGGGAAGCCCGTGGGCATCCTGCCGGTCATGGCCGAGACCACCTGCTGCATCGCC
>CAZYEY010000277.1:0-8506 GCA_964646585.1 uncultured Thiobacillus sp.
ACTGAATGGGGCGGCGGTCCGGCCGGGTGATGTCGGGCACGCCCTGCACCAGGGTGTCGAGATCCGGCGGATAGCCCGAGGCGTCGGCGGCGGCTTCGATCTTCTTGTCCAGCACCGCCTGCCGGTAGGCATCCAGGGCGCCGCGGATGTCGCGCAGGGCGGCTCGCAATTCCCCCTCCTTCTGGCGCTGGACGCTGACCTGGAGCATGGGCAGGGCCATGGTGGCGAGCACGGCCAGGATGGCCACGGTGATGACCAGCTCGATGAGGGTGAAACCCCGGATGGCTTGCATCGACATTGGACGCCGTCAAGGCCTGGGGACGACCGGGGGGGCGGTTTCCGTGACAGGCGCCTCCGGCGCTGGGGGAAGCGGGTCCGGGGGTTCCGGAGAGGGCGATGGGGGTTCCGGGCTGATGGATGGACGGGTGCCCATGTCCATCGACGGGCGCAGCCGCACCGGCTGGCCAGAGACCACCGCGTCGGTGCCGGCGTAGAACTCGGCTTCGGCAAGTTCAGGCCGCTCCACGTTGCGCATGATGCGCGGGGTGATGAGCAGAACGATCTCCGACTTGCTGTTCTCGTCCCGGTTGCTGGCGAACAGCCGTCCCAGCAGAGGGATGTCGCCAAAGCCCGGCACTTTGCTGGCGCTGGAACGTTCCTCATCGGAGATGAGCCCGGCCAGCACCTGGGTTTCGCCGTCCCGCAGGCGCAGGGTAGTGGAGGCGTTGCGGCTGCCCAGCTGGTAGGTGAGGGTGCCGGTGGTGGTCTTCACCTGCTGGACGATGTTGGAGACCTCCAGGCCCACCTTGATGCCCACATCGCCTTCCAGATAGACCTGGGGCTCCACGTCCAGCTTCAGGCCCACGTCCAGGTAGCTTACGGATTCGGAGGTGACGCCGGTGGAGGTGACGTTGGAGGTGATGACCGGAACCTTGTCACCCACATGGACCTTGGCTTTCTCCTTGTTCTTCACCCGGATGCGGGGGTTGGCGAGGATGTTCACGTCGCCGTCGGTCTTGTTGGCGACGATGCCGGGCGCGGCGTTCATGGAAATGGTGCCGGGTTCGAGCTTTTTCAGAAGATCCAGAGTCAGCGGGACATCGTTGTAAGCAATGGTCTCGCCCACCTTGGTGCCGAATTGATCGAAGACGGGCGTGGTGTTCTTGCTCTTGCTCAGTACCCCCAACTGGGTCGGCCATCGCACCCCCAGTTCCAGCAGCTTGCTGCGCTTCACCTCCAGGATCTCCACTTCCAGCATCACCTCCGGCTCTGGATGGTCGGCCAGGCGCACCAGCTTCTCCGCTACGCGCACCGCCTCGGGGGTGTCCCGCACGATGACCATGTTCAGCTTGTCGTCGACGTGCACGTCCCGGATCTTGGCCAGGGTCTTGATCATGCCCGATACCTGCCTGGCATCGGCGTTGGCCAGGTAGAAGGCGCGCACCACCATGTCCTGGTAGTCCCGCTGCTTGGCTGGCTGGTTGGGGTAGATGAGCAGGGTATTGGTGTTAAGCACCTTGCGGGCCATCTGGCTGGTGGCCAGCAGCATGTCCAAGGCGTCGGCGATGGCGGCGCCCTTGGCGAAGATGGTGGTCTTCTGGTCCAGGCGGAGGTCCCTGTCGAACACGAAGTTCAGACCAGATTGGCGGGCCAGGGCGTCGAACACGCTTTTCAGCGGCGCATCGCGGAATTCCAGGGTGATGGGGCGGCGGAAGGCGTTGCCCAGCTGGGGGGATTCGAAGCCCTTGCTCCGTCCCGCCTTCTCCTCGACCTGGGCCAGCAGGGCCTGGGCCTGGGCGTGGGCCGGCTCCTGGGCCAGGATGCCCCTGAGCTTGTTCTGGGCCCCATGCAGGTCGTCCTTCTTCATGGCATCCTGAGCTTCCCTCAACAGGGTTTGGTTGCGCTTCGCGGTCTCCACCGCCACCAATCCGGCAGCGGCCCGGTTGTTTTCCGGGTGCAGGCCCAGCACTTCCCGGTAGCCGGCCTGGGCCGTGTCCAGCCGATTGGCGCGCAAGGCGGCGTCGGCTTCCGTCAACCTGTCGGCCAGGAACAGCTCCCGTTGCCGCAGGTAGGTGGTGCGGTATTGGAGGTCGCCAGGGTGCTCACGCATGCCCTGTTCCAACTGAGCCAGGCCCTCCCGGGTCTTGCCCTCGGCGATGAGGCGCTGGCCTTCCTTGAGGGCGGCATCGCTGGCGCAGCCGGCCATCACGGCCAGGGCCAGGAACAGGAGCGGCAAGGTGTTCCAGGAGTACGGCGTGGTCATCATGGGGTCAATCTCAGTTGGCGTTGTTGGTTCAGAGGTTCGTAGGTGAACTCCAGGCTATGCGTCCCCACCTTGTCCAGACGCCAGGACGCCAGCCGCTGGCCTGTCCGGGCGGTGATCAGGGTCTCCCCCTGGGCCAGAAAAACGGTCTCGCCCCGGTCGTCGTCCCAACGCCCCAGATATCTGAAGGGCAGAGGCGGGGCCATGGGGGGCGGCGGCGGAGGTGTTTCCACCCTGGCCACTGGCGGGGGTGGCAGCCGCCAGGACTGGGCCGGAAACAAATCCTCACCGCCACCGGGAATGCGTGGAGCCAGATTTCGCGGCCCATCGGTCCGGGGTGGCTGGGGCATGGCTGGGGCCGGCGGCCGGACCAGGGCGGCCACCACCTCCGGAGCCGCTTCCTCTGCCTCTCGCTCCACCCACCAGGTGGCGGCCAGGGTGGCGGCCAGGAGGGCGAACAGGGTGACCTGCCGGGACTTCATGGCGTCCCCCGCAGAAAAAGGCTGAGGTTCAGGCGGGCTTCCACTTCCGGGCTGGCGATGGACTCCCGGCTGAAGGACAGACTGTCCAGGGCCAGCTCCGGCCTGCGCTCCATGGCCTCGGCAAGAAAAGCCCGGATGGCCGGGTAGGAACCCCGCACCGGCAGGGTGATTTGGTAGCGGCGCAGGCCGCTGCCTGGCTGGGTCGCCACCCGGTAGCCACCTTCCTCCAGGCGCAGGCCGGCGTGGCCGGCGGCGGCGAAGATGCGGGCCACTGCCTCGGGGGCCGCCTCACCCGGTGGCAGCAGTTCCGCCAGGGGCATGGCCGGTTCCAGCGTTTCGGCCGGTTGGGCCCGGGCGGCGATCTGGCGTAGGTGGTCTTCTCCGGCCCGGGCCGCATCTTCCAGGGGCACGGTCAGCAGCCGGTCCGTCCCCAGGGCGGCGAGCAGGAGCCCTAGGCCCAGCAGGCCGGGCCAGCCCAGGTGACCGGTGGCGTAGTCCAGCCAGGAGAGGAGCCGCTCGGTGGCTTTCATGGTGCGATCCAGTTGCCGCGCAGGCGGAAACCGACGCCCTGGACGCCATCGATCTCCCGCGTTTCATGCTGGGTGAGACTAACCGCGCCCAGTTCCGGGCGCGTTTGCAGCAAGCGGAAATATTCCAGCATGGCCTGGTGGCTCCTGCCCACGGCGCTGAGCTGGAAGCCGCCCTGGCGGCCGTCCGCGTCCAGGGCGAGGAGGGCCACATCCTCCGGCCGGGTGGTTTGCAGGGTGGTCAACAGCTTGTCCCAGGGCAGGGCCAGGGCCCGCCGGGCCTCGGCCTCCGCCTGGGCCCGGGTTCTGTCCGTAGCGGCCGGCCGGGGCTTTCTTGGTGCCGACTTGGCTTGGGCGGCGGCCAGGCGGACATCCACGGCCCGGGCCTCCTCCGCCGCGGCGATCCAGGCATGGGCGGCGGCCCCGGCGGCGGCCAGGCCCAGGACGAGCAGGCTCCAGGCCAGCGGGCCGGGGCGGGGGCCGGGGGCGGTGAAGTCCAGGCGGATGTTCATGCCAGCAGCGCCAGGGCCGGGTCGGCGGCGCCGGAGAAAACGTGGAGGCGATGGCGGCCACCCAGGTCCGACCAGTCGGCTTCGACGCCGGCCCGTTCGAGCCAGACTTCGCCACCGTTGGCGACACCGGCCAGCAGGCTTTCCCGGGTCAGGAGGGCGACCAGCTCGGCCACTGGATCGGCGTTCCAGGACCGCTGGCGCAGGCTTTCTGGGCGGCCCCGCTGCAAACGCAGCAGGGTCAGGCGGTCTGGTTCCAGCAAGGCGTACCAGCCGTTGGCCCGGCGAAGCTGGGGGCGCCGGCTCCAGGCCACCGCCAGCCATGGCCGGACCCCGGCGAGACTCAGCCCTAGCCGGCCCAGGCAGGCCGCCAGGTCGTCCAGCAGGCGCTTTTCCATGGCGGCGGCGAGGATGGGCCGATCCGGCTCGGCGGCGTCCCAGGTCAGGCACCAATCCGCCGGGGTGGCGCCGCCATCCAGGACGGTGGCGAGCCGGTCCCGCAGCCAGGCTTCCACTTCCGCCCGGCGCAGGACTGCCGGAGGGGGAGGTAGCAGGAAAAGGCGGGTGAGATGATGGGACAGGATGACTCGGGCCCGGCCCGGGCGGCCGTGTTCGGAAAGCAAGGACTCCAGGGCTTCCAGGCCGGCTCCGGCCCGGGCCAGGGGGGCGCGTCCCCGGGCGGCCAGGCCGGCCCGGTCGGGCAGCAGGGCGAGGCGGAATTCAGGCGACAAAAGTGACACGATTGATCTCTTCCAGGGTGGTCTCTCCCCGTTTCACCATGGCCAGGGCTGCGTCCCGCAGGTCGCGGACGCCGGCCCGCTGGGCGGCTTCCTTGACCTGGCGAATGGCGGCCCGGGCGACGATGAGCTCGCGGATTTCGTCATTCAGGGGCAACAGTTCGGCGATGGCCTGGCGGCCCTTGTAGCCGCTGCCCCGGCACTGGCCGCAGCCCTTGCCGGCGCGGAAATCGAAGCCGGCGGTGGCCTTTGGGGCCAGTCCGGAGTCCCTCAGCAGTTCCGGGCCGGGTACTGTGGGCTCGGAGCAATGGGGGCAGTTCACCCGAACCAGGCGCTGGGCCAGGATGCCGTTCAGGGCCGAGACGAAGCTGTAGGGGTCCACGCCCATGTGCATGAAGCGGCCGATGACGTCGTAGACGTTGTTGGCATGGACGGTGGTGAACACCAGGTGGCCGGTCAGCGCCGACTGCACCGCGATCTGGGCAGTCTCGGCGTCGCGGATCTCACCCACCATGATCTTGTCCGGGTCGTGGCGCAGGATGGAGCGCAGGCCCCGGGCAAAGGTGAGGCCCTTCTTCTCGTTGACCGGGATTTGCAGGATGCCGGGAAGCTGATACTCCACTGGATCCTCGATGGTGATGATCTTGTCCTGGCCCGTGTTGATTTCGGAGATGGCGGCATACAGGGTGGTGGTCTTGCCCGAGCCGGTGGGGCCGGTGACCAGGAACATGCCGTAGGGCTCCCGGGAGAGGCGGCGGATGCCCGCCAGCATCTCGCCCCGGAAGCCCAGGCGTTCCAGGGAAATGCCCGAGAGCTCGTCGGCGAGTTGCTGCCGGTCCAGGATGCGCAACACGCCATCCTCGCCGAACACGCCGGGCATGATGGAGACGCGCAGATCGATTTCGCGGCCGCGCATGAACACCTTGAAGCGGCCATCCTGGGGTATCCGCCGCTCGGCGATATCCAGTTCGGCCATGACCTTGATGCGGGAGATGACTTGCTCCGCCGTCTCCCGCCCCGGTACCTGGGCCACGCCCACCAGCACCCCGTCGATGCGGTACTTGATGTGCAGGCCCGCCGGGTCGTTCTCCAGGTGGATATCGGATGCCTGGCTGGCCACTGCGTCGTACAGGGTGGAATGCACCAGCTTCACCACCGGCGAGGCGTCGGCGCCGATGGCGGCAAGGGAGATCTCCTCCACCCGTTCCCGTGCCCGGTGGGGATCGGCGTCAACGAGCACGGCGTCCATGGCCTTCAGGCCACCCTCCAGCCGGTGCAGCCAGGCCAGCAGATCGTCGCGCAGGGCCAGGCCAGGGGTGAAGGCTGGCGGCAGGCGCTGTTCGGCCCAGTCCAATAGATCCGGCGACAGGGGATCGGCGAAGACCAGCCAGAGTCGGCCGGTGGCGTCGCGGCAGGCGGCGCATTCCCGTTCCTGGGCCAGACTGTAGGGCAGCAGATCGAAAGCCGGGGCCAGGTCTCGCAGGCCGGCCATGTCCAGCGCCGGATAGGCGAAGGCTTCCCCCAGTGCTCGCAGGAAGGCGGCGGGCTCCAGGCCCAGGGCCTCGCGAAGGTAGGCCAGGCCGGCCTGACCACCGCCCCGGGCACGGGCTTCCCGCACCAGATCGGGATGGATGGAAGCGTTCATCCTAAAAACCTCAGTTGAACGCGCCCGAAGGCGGGTTTGCGCGCGTGGCTGGCAAGGCGCGACGACGCGGCAGGGTCGTTCCCTGCAAGGAGGAGCAACGCAGCCAGACGTGCGCGCAAGCCCGAAAGCGGGCGCGTAGCGGGCTCACCGGATGGGTGAGTTCCAACGGAGGCAAAATCGCGTGCATCGTCAAGCGGTTACGAAACCAAAGGAGCGGTCAACTGAGGTTTTTAGGTTCATTCCAGACTCCCCGCCAGCTCGAAGATAGGCATGTAGAGCAGCACCACGATGACCCCGATGGTGAGGCCGATGAGGGCCATGAGCAGAGGCTCCACCAGGCGGGTGAACCAGTCCACGCCACGGGCCAGCTCCTCGTCGTGGAAGGTGGCGATGGCTTCCATCATTTCCCCCATGCGGCCGCTTTTCTCACCCACCCGCAGCATGCGCAGGGCCACCGGGGTGGTGAGGCCGGCGGCCTCCATGGCCCGGGAGGTGGGCTTGCCCTCGCGAATGTCCCGGGCGGCGATGGCCAGGCGGGCGCGCAACTCCGGATGCAGCAATCCTTCTGCCATGGCCAGGGCGCCCACCATGGGAATGCCGCCAGACAGCAGCATGCCCACGGTGCGGTAGAAACGGGTCAACTGGAACACCCGCAACTTCTCTCCCAACCCAGGCAGGCGCCAGAGGCGGCGGGAGAGGGCGGCGCGCACCTCTGCGCGGCGCAGGGCCTGGATGCCGGCGAAACCCAAGACCAGGGCCCCGGCGCCCACCAGCGCGGCGTGGTTCTGGATGAGGCCGCCCCATTCCATGAGCAGGCGGGAGGCCCAGGGCAGGCGCTCCAGGTTGCCCTCGTAGATGGCGGCGAAACGTGGCACCACCCAGCCCAGCAGGAACAGGGCCACCAGCCCCCCGACTGTCAGCAGCAGGATGGGATAGAGGGAAGCCGCCACCATTTTTTTGCGCAGGCCGTCCAACTGGGCCTCATAGCTCACGTAGCGGTTCAGGGCTTCGGAGAGGTTGCTGGTCTTCTCCGAGGCCCGTACCGAAGCCACGTAAAGAGGTGGGAAAGCCTCGGGATGACGGGCGATGGCGGCGGACAGGGATTCCCCTTCGTAAAGGTGGCTCAACACCGCTTCCAGGATCTTGCGGATTTCCCCCCGGGGCTCTTTCTCAGCCAGGGTCTGCAAGGCCTCCACCAGGGACAAGCCGCTGCCCAGCAGGGCGAGCAGTTCCCGGGAGAAGAGGACGAGGGGGAAGCGGTGACGGTGGCTGGCCCAGGCAAGGCCGGACCCCTCCGCCGCCCTCACCTTTAGCACCGTGTAGCCCTGACGTCTGGCCTGGTCGGCGGCATCGTCCGGGTGGGCTGCCTCTAGGGTCAGACGATGACGACCGCCGGCTGCCAGGGCGGTGACGCGGAATCGCATGTGTCTACCAGTTGCCGATGTCGGCTGCCTCACCCGTGCCGCCGGGCTGGCCGTCCTTGCCCAGGGAAAGCAGGTCGTATTCGCCATGCTCACCGGGCTGCTTGTATTGGTAAGGATTGCCCCAGGGATCGTTGGGCACGGCCTTCTTCAGATAAGGCCCCTGCCAGCGGGCTTCCCCGGCCGGTTGCGTGAACAGGACGGCCAGCCCTTGCTCGCTGGTGGGGTAGCGGCCCACATCCAGGCGGTACTGGTCCAGAGCGTCCTCCAGGGACTTGATCTGGGCACGGGCAGCCTTGACTTCGGACTTTCCCACCTGGGAGAAGTAGCGTGGCGCCACGTAGCCGACCAGGAGGCCGATGATGACCAGAACCACGAGAAGTTCGAGCAAGGTGAAACCGGCACAGCGGCGAGAAGCGGCGGTAGGAAGTCGCATGGGCGTGGGCTGGATGAGTCAACCGGTCAATTTTGGAGGCGGATCGTTTCAGAATGATGTGACCGGAATGGCATGGAGCCCAAATCTTGTGCACCCTGGCATTTGCGGGTTGGCGCTGGGCAAACGGGCCGAATCGATGCCAACCTCATGGCGGCTGTCGGACGGCGGATTTCGGGCCTGGTCAGGCTCCGGCGCGTTTCGGCGGCATCGGCGCGAAGTAGGCCGCGGTCAGCAGCAGTAGCGCGACGCCGATCAGCGTGGCGCTCCAGATCAGCGTGCCCTGGCCGGCGGCGTCGAGCAGCAGCAGCTTGACGCCGACCACGCCGAGCAGGCCGATGCCGGCATACCAGCCCTGGCGGTGGCCGACGCGGGAGGCGCGGATCATGGCGGCGATGGCGACCACGCTCCACAGCAGGGTCAACAGCGCCTGGCACAGCGTCGAATCCAGCATCGCCTCGAAGGTGAACGGCACGCCGCCCCAATGGT
>CAZYEY010000278.1:0-6576 GCA_964646585.1 uncultured Thiobacillus sp.
G
The DNA here is from genome assembly GCA_964646585.1 of uncultured Thiobacillus sp. Lineage (GTDB taxonomy): Bacteria > Pseudomonadota > Gammaproteobacteria > Burkholderiales > Thiobacillaceae > PFJX01. The sequence goes on from CAZYEY010000278.1 coordinate 2, forward strand.
CGCGCTCCAGGAGAAATGGCAACGCTGACTAGCAGCATCCGTGCCAGGCCGGCCAAGCCCGCCAGCCTGCCCGCAGAGGGTATCCACAAAGGGCCGTCCGGGGGATTTCCCCCGGACAGATGGGGCATTGCCACCGGCGCGGCCCTCACTGCCAGTGCCGTAGGTCGGGTTGGCCCGCAGGGCGTAGCCCAACGCACCGACTCAAGCATGGCGCGCGGCCTCCTGCACGGCATGGGCCGGGTGCGTGGCGGCCAGATGGGCCAGGGCCGCGCGGCCCGCCTCGCCCAGCCTTTGCAATGCCTGCACCACGGCCAATCCCTCCACCACGTCCACCGGATGGCGCAGGGCGCAGGTCGCCAGGGCGTCCGCCGCGTCCGCCTGGCCGCGCAGCCCCAGGGCCAAAATGACGCGCATGCGCACGTCGGCCAGGGGGTGCTCCAGGGCGGCCAGCAGCTTGTCCCGGTAATCCCGCGCCGACAGGCGGTCCAGATCCGCCCCGCAGGCCGGGCAGACGCGCGCCCCGGCTGGCATGAGCCGGTAGCAGGCAGGGCAGAGCTGCTCAGCCACGCGAGGCGCGCACCACCGTCACCCCGCAGGGGGCGTAGGCGATCACCTGGCGCGCCACCGAGCCGATGAGCCAGCGCTCGAACAGGCCGTGGCCGCGGTGACCGACCACGATGTGGTCGATGCCGTGGTCCTCGGCGAAGAGCACGATGGTCTCGGCGGGGTGGCCCACCTTGACTTCGAAATGGGCCGTCAAACCTGCCGCGCGGGCTTTCAGGGGTTGCAGGATGTGGGCATGGTGGCGGCGGGATTGCGCGATCACCGCTTTCGTCTCCACCTCCTCGCCGAACTCCGGCGGCCGCGCCACCGCCAGCACGAAGAGTTCCGCGCCGTACTTGCTGGCCAGATCCAGGGCGAAGTCGAAGGCCGCTTTGGCCGAATCGGAGCCGTCGTAGGCGATGAGCAGTTTGCGGATCATGGCTGGTCTCCCGGAGGGTTGGCCGGCAGCAGGTGCCGGGGCAGGAAGAAGGCGTTGGCGATGAGGGTGGGCAGCACGGCGCTGCCGATCACCGCCGCCACCAGGGCGGAATACTGGGCCTGGTCCACGATCTGGTGGGAGAGGCCGAACAGGGCCGAGATGGTGCCGAAGGTCAGCCCCGTGGACATCAGCAGCGTGGTGTACATGCCTTCCTGCCTGGGCGAGCCATAGGCCCGGGCCACCGGGTAGACCCCGGCCATCTTGGTCGCCATCTTGGCCAGCAGCAGGGCGATGAAGGCCAGTGGCGCAGCCACCAGCGCCGGCAGGGAGACGAGGGAACCGGCGCGGATGAAATAGAAGGGGGTGAGCAGGCCGAAGGTGAGGGTGCGCAGCCGCCGCACCAGGGCGTGGTCCTTGCCCACGGTGCCAGCCAGCACCATGCCCAGGAGATAGGCCGGCAGCACCGCCTCGCTCTCCGCCCAGGTGGCCAGGGCCCCGAGGCCGAACAGGCAGAACATCAGGAGCTTGGCCTCCAGTTCCGAGGGCCGGCCGCCATAGCGCCGGAAGAAGCGGGGGATCAGGCGGGGCAGGAGGACGAAGGCCGCCGCGCCCGCCGCCAGGAACACCAGGGTCTTGTAGGTGAAGGGGGCGAAGATCAGGCCCAGGGCCACCACGGTGGCCAGATCCGTGATGAAGCAGGCCGCCAGCACGGTCTTGCCGTAGTCGGTGGCGTTGAGGCCGAACTCCAGCATCACGGCATACACCACCGCCACCGAGGTGGTGGACATGGCGATGCCGGCCAGCCAGCTCGCCTCCATGCTCCAGCCCAGACCCCAGCGGGCCAGGGCGGCGCAACCGAGGAAGGGCGCGGCGAAGCTGACCAGGCCGATGGCCGTGGCCTGCTTCCATTGGCGCCGGAACACCACCGGGTCCAGCTCGGCGCCGGCCAGAAAGGTGAGGAGGATGGCCCCGGCACCGGCCAGGAACTTGATCCAGGAGGCGTCCCCGGCCAGCAGGGCGCTGCCCAGCAGCGCGCCGATGATGAGCTGGGCGATGGTGCCCACCACGATTTCCGACAGGGCGGTGGCCACCCGCAGCCAGATCGACAACAGGGAGGCCAGCAAGGCCAACCCCAGCCAGAGGGCGGCCTGGGTCCAGATCTCGGTCATGACGTGGAGTCCTCGGGAAGCTCTTCCATATCCGGGTTCACCACGCCGAAACGGGCCGGGATGTGGGCGTAGAAGACACGCAGCTTCTCCCGGTGCAGCAGATCCAGCAGTTGCCGGGATTCCGCCTCGGTGACGATGAACTCCACCTCCACCGTCAGGCTCCCGGCCAGTTCGAAGAAGTGGTCCTCCTGCAGGTGGTGGTGACGGCCGAATCCGGCCATGGCGCGGAACGCCGAGCCTCCCCGGATGCCGATCCGGTTGGCCTGGTCCAACAGCCATTCCCAGGCCAGGCGGCCGTGGCAGCGCTGGTTCTCATGCAGGTAAAACCTCAGATAGCAACCTTCCATGTCGTCTCCAAGCCATGGTTCTGGGAATTCGGGATGCGGCCATGCGACGCCCCTCTACCGCCACGATAGTGGGAAACAGGGGAATGCATACCTGGAAAATCCTGAAGCGCGGTCCATGGCGCCCCGGGCATCGCAAGGTCATGTGGCTTCACGGGGCCTTCGCTCCGGAGCGTTCGCCGGATGAGCCTGCCACGGCCTCGAGGGCCGGTCCCGGCGGGCATCCGGTGGAAGGCGATGGGGGATGGGGCGACAGGCGGCGCGAATCCGGGTGCTCGCCTCGACCGGGATCGTGGCGAGCGATGGGTTCCGGCTCACCCCGGCAGGCTTTCCCCCGCCGGGATCAGGCATCCTGGCCGGATTGGGAGAGCTCGCGCCCTTCTGGGTGGAAACCGGACTTTCCGCCCGGGTCCGATGGGGCGAGCCGGGTGGGCGCCCGCAAGCGGCGCTGCTTTTCCCGGTACTGATGTTCCCGGGTGACGATGAGGTAGACCAGCCCCAGGCCGGCGAGGAGCAGGAGCCAGGTGGTGGGTTCGGGCACCGCTGATGTGAGGCCCGGGGTTTCCGGAGGGCCGCCGGCGAGGATGCCCAGCGCCTGAGGCAGGGGACGGCGGGCATCGAGAGGGGGAGACAGATGCAGAATGGCCGGATCGGGGAGGGGTCCGGCATCGCCATGCCAGTCCACCGTGCCATGAACCAGGACGTTCACGCTCCAGCCTTCGCCGAACACCAGATCGCCGTCCAGCCGGAGGTATTCGGCGATTTCCAGATCCAGGGTCCGGGGTTCCCCCACCAGGGTGACCGTGACCCCCTGGGGAATGATGAACTGGTCGAATCGATAGTGGCCGCCCATCAGCTCCCGGGACTCCAGGGGGTGGAAATCCAGGGCGGGCACAGGCGAGGCAAGGGCGCCAAGCAACAGGCCGGCAGCCCAGATCGGGCAACGCATGGAAGTACTCCTGTCGGTATGGTTCGCGGTGCGCCCGGGGTGGGGCGGCACCCGCTTGAGGCGAAGGATTCTAGCCGCCCGGGTAGCCAGTCGCCAGGCTCAGGCTGCCTCCTTCACCCCTTCCTTCAAGCGCTTCAGCCAGGCCCGTTGACAGGACTGCCGGCGCCGGCCTTCCAGCATCTCGCGGATCTTCGCCTTCACCTGATGCAAGGGCACGGGCCCGGCCGGCTGGATCTGCTCGCACAGCAGGAGGTGGAAGCCCATGGGGGATTCGGCTACCGGCCCGATCTGGCCGGCCTCCATGGCGAACAGCAGGGCATCCAGTTCCGGATAGAGCTGGCCCTGGCGGGCGTCCCCCAGCAAGCCCCCATTCATGGCCGTGGGGCACTCGGAGTGCTTCAGGGCCTGCTCCTTGAAACGGCCGGGATCCCTGGCCAGACGGGCGGCAATGACATCGATCCGCTCCCGGGCCCGGGCCCGGGTGTTCTCGGGCATGTCCTCATTGATGGTGATGAGGATGTGGCGGGCGCGCCGGATCTCGGGCCGGGTGAACTGTTCCGGGTGGTAGTGGTAGTAGAGCGCCACGTCGATGTCGCTGACCTGGGCGGCGCGGGCGCCTTCCTTGTCCAGCACCGCGTCCACCTTCAGCTCTCTGTCCAGGGATTCCAGCAGGCTGGTGGGGTCGAGGCCGTTGTCGGCCAGGTCGTCGAGGAAGTCCGCCTCGTCCGGGTAACGACCGCGAATCTCGGCATAGGCCGCCTCCAGGGTGGCCCGGGGCACCACCACGTCCCGGGCCTCGGGGGCGGACAGCACCAGGGTTTCCAGGCGGTGCTGGCGGCGGGCCAGGGTTTCCACCTGCTGCCGCTCCGCATCGGCCAGGTCCCGTGGGCCGCGATGGAACAAGCCGTGGGCGGTCTTCAGGATCAGGTAGGCCAGATCGCTTCCGGCACGGGGGGGCTCAGTCACGGTCATCCTCCTCCCGATGGGTCACCCGGGCCTCCATGCGGGCGTCGGCTGGGGCGGCATCCAGAGCGTTTTCCGGCACCTGGAGCACCTGGCCGCCGGAGAAGTGCACGTGGTAGCGCACTCCTTCGCCCTCGTCGCGCACCACCTTCAACACCTCGCCCACGGCGCCCAGGGGCACCCGGATCTCGCCGCCCACCGCCAGGTTGAGGCGGCTGACCACCCGCTCCCGGGTCTCGAAGCGGCTGGGGGTCCAGGGTGCGTCGGCGGGAATCAGCTCCTCCTCCCGGCAGCCCACGATGCGGTCCTGGTCCAGGAAGTTCACGGTGTAGATGATCTGGTCCTGGAGGAAGGTGCCCACGTTCATGACGTAGCCCACCGAGCCCCGCCGCACCAGCAGGTTGCCCGGATCCATGCCGGGGAAGGTGCCGTCGTTGCGGACGTTGCGGGTGACCCGCACCGGGTCGCCGAAATCGTAGCGGACTTGCATGGCGCTGGGCGCTCCCTCACGCGGATGCCGCCGGCCCGGAACTGTGGCAGGGGCCGGTGTTGCCGCACCCGCAGCCGGTCCCTGCTGGGGGCATGGGCGGCTCACTGGGCCTGGGGGCAATGCCGATGGCGGTGACGGGCACGAAGGCGGTCTGGGGCTCGTGCATGTGGAAGACCTTGAACACCTTCTCGGTGAGGGCGTCGGACTCCACGAAGTCCTGGTAGGCCCGGGTCAGCAGCTTGGCGTAGACGGCCTTCTGCCCGGTCTCGTCCTCGGGCAGTTCGCCTGCCCTGGCGATGTAGTCGTGGAAGCGTTGCAGGATGTGCAGGCGGTTCACATGCACTACCGCGGCATCGTAGGCGATGCCAAAGTAGTCGAGGAAATCCTCGGCCGACGACAGTTCGTCCAGGGCCTCTTCCAGGGTCAGTTCGTCCATTTCGGTTCTCCTTGGTTCATGGGGATTCAGGCGGCTTCCTCAATGCGGGCGGCCACGGCGGCGGTGATCACGTCCAGCAGGGCCTTGCCGCCCAGGCGGTCGTGGCTGTCCAGTTCCACCAGCTTTTCCAGCATGGCGCGGCCGGTCCCGAAGCGTTCCAGACGCATGTGGAGGTAGCCGGCGGCCTTGAGCACCATGAGGTGGAAGCGCAGCAGCCCCATGGAACGCAGCACCGCGTGGCCCACATGGGCGGGTTCCAGGCGTCGCCAATCGTCTGGCAGGCCCAGGCGGCGGGCAGCCACGCCAAGGGCCCGGTCGGCGACCCGCAGGGCGTCCTCCAGCCGGTGCTGGTAGAAGTAGTAGCGATACAGGGCCACCAGCACCAGGAGTTGTTCCGGAGCCAGGAAGTAGGCCCGTAGCAGACGGGCCTCGGCCACCGCCTCGCCATAGCTCGCGGCGGCCTCGGCCAGGAGTCCTTCCACCTCCGGCGGGGCGGGGTCGTCGTAGTACAGCGCGGCCTGGTCGAAATCCATCAGATCCATGGCCTCAGCCTCCCTTTTTCATTTTCTTCGCCACCTCGGTGCCGCACAGATCGTCGGCAGCGCAGGCGGCGCACTGGCTTTCCACGGCCTCGCCCCGCTCCCGCAGGCGGTCTTCCAGCAGCTCGATGCGTTCCATCAGGCAGGCGATGGCCCGGCCCACCGGGTCGGGGATCAGGTGGTGGTCCAGGTTGATGCCGTAGATATTCTCCGGCCCCGGGTCGTCCTGGCGCAGTACCACCCGGCCGGGAATGCCCACCACGGTGCGCTCGGCGGGCACATCCTTGACCACCACGGAATTGGCCCCCACCCGCACGTTGCGGCCCAGCGTGATGGCCCCCAGCACCTTGGCTCCGGCCCCGACCACCACGCCATCCTCCAGGGTGGGATGGCGCTTGCCCTTGTTCCAGGTGGTGCCGCCCAGGGTGACGCCGTGGTACAGGGTCACGTCGTCGCCGATCTCGGCGGTCTCGCCGATGACGACACCGGCGCCATGGTCGATGAAGAAGCGCCGGCCCAGCTTGGCGCCGGGATGGATGTCGATGTTGGTGAACAGCCGGGCCAGCCAGGCCAGGAGGCTGGCGCTTATACTCCTCTGACGCGGCCGACGATCTCCGCTGGGTTGCATTCGGTGGCTGCCGTGTCTGTAACAAAAAAGACAGAAGTACGACGATGATCCACGTGACTAATCAGTCGAACCAAG
>CAZYEY010000279.1:0-6466 GCA_964646585.1 uncultured Thiobacillus sp.
CGCCCACCCGGCTCTACAGAGAGTCGATCGTCGGCAGCGTCCGATGTGTATAACGGACAGCGGCCCCTACGAGCCCTCCGCCCCGGTGGCCAACTACTTCAAGCACCATGGCATGAACAAGTCCAAGGTGCTCATCGCCGACGCCAACGACTCCTTCTCCAAGCAGGGCGTGTTCGAGCAATCCTGGAAGCTGCAATACCCCGGCATGATCGAATGGGTCGCGGGTGCTTCCGGCGGCAAGGTGGTCAAGTTCGACGCCAAGACCAACACCGCCTCCAGCGACTTCAACGACTTCAAGGGTGACGTGGTCAACATCATCCCGCCGCACCACGCCGGCATGATCGCCAAGAACACCGGCCTGACCAACGAGAAGGGCTGGTGCCCGGTCAACATGCTCACCATGGAATCCGCCGCGCATAAGGACATTTGGGTGGTGGGCGACTCCTGCGTGCACGGCGACCTGCCGGTCTACGCCGCGCCCAAGTCGGCCCACTCGGCCAGCACCCAGGCCAAGGTCGCTGCCGCCGCCATCGTCGCCAAGTTGCGCGGCCTGCCCGCCCCGGAACCCTTCTTCGTCAACACCTGTTACAGCATCACCGCCCCCGGCTGGGGTTTCTCGGTGGTGCACGTCTACAAGGTGGTCGACGGCAAGCTGGTTTATGTGCAGGAGGCAGGCGGTATCAGCCCGGTCAAGATGGACAGCGACGCGGCCATGGCGCTCCAGCGCAAGCTGGAAGCCGAATACGCCGTCGGCTGGCTCAAGAACATCATGGCGGATTCCTTCGCCTGATTTCCGTTTGGCCCCGCGCCGGATCCGCCGGCGCGGGGCGGTAGGTCCCTTAGTCGTCACGAGGAGATAAAAGATGAACGTTACACGTAGGGGTTTCATCAAGGGCATGGGCGCGGTAGCCGGCGCGAGCGGTGTGGGTTTCGGCGCCGGATTCAGCCTGCCCCGCATCGCCCAGGCCGCCACCAACGCGGAAGCCGCGGCGGTCAAGGCGGCTTATGCCAATCGCACCACGGTCAAATCCACATGTGTGCATTGCGTGAATTTCTGTGGCATCGAAGCGCAGATGGAGAACGGGGTGATCCGCGCCATCTATCCGGACAAGGCCCGCGCCGACTATTACAACTGGGGGATCTGCCCGAAGGGCGCCTCGGGAGTGTTCAACACCTACAATCCCTACCGGCTGAAGAAGCCGATGAAGCGGACCAATCCCGTCAAGGGGCTGCACGAGGATCCGAAGTGGGTGGAAATCTCCTGGGACGAAGCCTTCCAGACCCTCACCGAGAAGCTCGCCAAGATCAAGGCGGATAACCCCAGCAAGCTGGTCTGGCACCACGGCCACGGCAAATACACCATCGGCGACCAGTTCCCCAAGGCCTTCGCCGCCGCCTACGGCACGCCCAACGTCATCCACAGAACCACCACCTGCGAATCCTCGCGCCACGTGGCCGACGAATTGACCTGGGGCTACCACGGCCACCTGCCCGACCTGGAATACACCCAGCTCTACCTCTCCTTCGGCACCAACCCCTTCGAGGGCGAGCAATGGTCGCGCTGGCTGGACCACGCCATCATGGACGGCAAGGAACGGGGCATGAAGATGATCGTCATCGAGCCGCGCTTCTCCCACGCCGCCGCCAAGGCCAACGAGTGGATCCCGGTTCGTCCCGGCAAGGATGCCGCGCTGATCCTGGCCCTGTGCAAGCAGTTGATCGACAACAACACCATCGACACCGGCTTCCTGACCACCTACACCAACGCCACGCAACTGGTGGGCGCCGACGGCCTGATCCTGAAGGGTGCCGACGGCAAGCCCCAGGTCTGGGACGAGGCGACCAAGTCCGCCAAGGCTTATGACGATGCCACCGCGGTGGCCGCACTCAAGGGCGGCTTCGACATCGGCGGCAAGGCCTACCGGACCGCCTTCCAGGTGCTCATCGACAGCATGAAGGACATCACCCCGGAATCCGCCGCGGAGATTTCCGGGGTGCCCGCCGCGCGCATCAAGAGCCTGGCCAAGGAGATCGCCGACGCCGCCAAGATCGGTTCCACCATGGTCATCGACGGCCAGCCCATCCGTTACCGTCCCGTGGTGGCCTATACCTTCCGCGGCTTGGCGGCCAAGGAATTCGGCGTGCAGAACTCCCGCGCCGCGCTGATCCTGAACATGCTGATCGGCAGCATGGACGCGGTCGGCGGCCTGCACCTACACGACGTGATGAAGAACCCGGCCTATCTGGAAGCCTCCAAGTGCGAGTACCCGCCCAAACGCGTCGACCTGGCCAAAACCGTGTACTACCCCCACGGCCACCACGACGTCTGCCAGCAGGTGCAGTACACGGTGAACGATCCCAAGGCCTACGGCCTGGGCTACCAGCCGGAACTGCAGATCTTCTTCGCCACCAACCGGCCGTTCTCCACGTCCGACGCGCTGAAACAGCTCGACGGCATGAAGAAGACCTACAACGTGGTGATCGACATCGTCAACACCGAGACCTGCCAGTTCGCCGACATGCTGCTGCCAGACCTGACCTACCTGGAAGCCTGGCATTTCTCGCCCACACGCTGGACCCCGAACCGCAAGCACACGGCCATCCGCCAGCCGCTCACCAATGTCTACAACATCCCCCACGACGCCCAGAGCATCCTCTGGGAGCTGGCCAAGCGCCTGGGCATCCGCGACGCCTACGCGGAGAACCTGAACAAGCAGTGGGGCATGAAGGAAAAACTGTTCGAAAAGGGCCGCGACTACACGCCGCGCGAAATGGTGCAGCTGTTGTGGGAAGAGAAGGCCCATCAGCCCTTCCAGTACGCGCTGGACAATGCCTTCATCGGCAAGAAGGTCGACACCAAGGCGCGTTACCTCAGCGGCCTGGAGGAAAAATGCAAGGGCGCCGGCAAGCCGCGTATCAAGCTCTACGCCGACCAATTGGTGGAGAGCTACAACAAGGTCGAGAAGACGGTGAAGGAAAACAACATCACCAACATCGACCTGGCCCAGTTCAAGGTGGCCTACTCGCCCCTGCCCTTGAAGGAGCATGCCTTCCCGACGCCGCATCGCGAGGCCAAGGACTTCCCGCTCTACCTGATCACCCACAAGCGCATGTATCGCAACCAGGCCGGCAACACGGCCCAGAACCCGATCCTCAACGCGCTGGGGGCCGACACCCAGGAGAACTTCATCGCCGTGAACAGCAAGACCGCCCAGGATCTGGGCATCCGCGACGGCGATACGGTGATCGTGGAAAGCCGGGTCGGTAGCGCCAAGGGCAAAGCCAAACTGACCGAGGGCATCCGCCCCGACACCATCGCCGTGTCCTACCACTACGGCCACTGGAGCCTGGGTTTCCCCGATTCGGCAAAGAAGGGCACCTGGATCAACCAGGCCATGGAACTGCATCCGGACCGCATTTCCGGCATGAATTCCTTCAACGACACCAAAGTCAAGCTCTACCGGGCCTAAGGAGAAGACAACATGGCAAAACTAGTCCGCGTCATCGACACCGAGCGCTGCTTCGGCTGCCGCTCCTGCGTCGCCGCCTGCGAGGTGGAAAACCACTTCACGCCGGAAGCCCCGTGGAACGTGATGATCGAGTACGAGAGCGGCAAGTACCCCAACGTCGCCCGCAACTTCGTCACCATGAACTGCATGCATTGCGAGCACCCGTCCTGCAAGGCGGCCTGCGACCACATCGGCGTGCACGCCATCAGCAAGAACGCGTTGGGCGTGGTCCTGATCGACTACGAGAAGTGCATCGGCTGCGGCTATTGCTTCCTCACCTGTCCCTACGGCGTGCCCCAGCACGACCAGTCCCTGCCCCAGCTGTATCCCGGCGCCGGGAAAACGCCCTATGAAGCGATTCCGGCCCAGGACCGCCATCCCCTGCATCGCAAGAAGGCCAACACCGTGGAGAAATGCACCTTCTGCTGGCACAAGCTGGAAAAGGCCGTGAATGCCGGCAAGGTGGACCAGATCGGCAAGGTGCCGGAATACACCCCGACCTGCGACCTGGTCTGTCCGGTCCAGGCGCGGGTGTTCGGCGACATCGACGATCCCGAAAGCGCGGTTTCGGCGTATGTGGCGAGGAAGAAGGCCACCCAGCTCAAGAAGGAGTTCGGTACAAAACCGCAGGTCTACTACGTGCTCACTGGAGGGGACTACTGATGAAAACCCATCTCGGAACCATCATGACCCGGGCCATCCTGGTTGGCCTGATCGGTATCGTCGCCTCGTTCTCGGCCAACGCCGAAGAGCGCAGCGTGCGCAAGACCGCCGAGGCCATCCGCAAGGGCGAGATCAACGTCGGCAAGGAATACTCCCTCAGGGAAACCGGACGTTTCCACATGATCCATGCCGGCGTGCCCGGCCTCAATGGCGAGCCCCTGCTGGACATCAAGTGCGGCGGTTGCCACTCCACCGACCAGTATCCGCCCAGCTATCTCTACCTGCGCAAGGACGAGTTCCCGCGCAAGGTGGATGGCGAAAAGGTACGGGCGGTGCAGCGCCATTTCTGCATCGGCTGCCATTCCAGCGGCAGTCTTTCCACCGTGTTCTACAACCCGAAGTGATGATCGAGCCCGCCCCGCCCGCCCGGGCGGGGTAAGCTTGCAAGGAATCCTTCAACGAACGGAAACCCATGACCCAGATTGATCACGCGGCTTCGGCGGAAGATCGAAGCCGTTTTTTTTGGTGGCTGGCGGAGTGGTTTTTGGCACCGCCCGGCCGGGACACGCTGGCCAGCCTGCCCACGACGATGGAGGCCGAACCGCCCACGGACGCCATGGACGGCGCCTGGCTGGCTTTGGCCAACGCCGCGCCCGATCCGGAGACGGTTTCCCTGGATGAACTGGGCTGCGAATTCACCCGCCTGCTCGGCGGTGTCCTGGAAAGCCTGGGGCCGCCGCCGCCCTTCGAGTCGGTCTGGCGCGAAGACCGCCTGCTCGGTGAGTCCACCGCCCAGGTGGTCGCGGCCTATGCCGAGGCCGGCTTCGCCGACATCGACCCGGAGGCCGGGCCCCAGGACCATGTGGCCGTGGAGCTCAAGTTCATCGCCCTGTTGGCCCTGCGCGAAGCGGAGGCCTGGCGGGCGGATAACCAGGATGGCGCCCGTCAACGCCTGATCCAGCAAAGCGATTTCCTCAAGCGGCACTTGGCCATCTGGGCGCCACGCTGGGCCGACGCCGTCATCCGGCAAGCCCGTCTTCCCCTGTTCGCGGCCCTGGCCGGATTGCTCAAGGCCGGCCTGGACCAGGCGGCGCTGGAACTGGCGGAGTTGGCCCGCGAAACCCCCTGACCCCGATGCAGCAGCGGCCGGGGCGCGTTTACGGACCGGTCATGCGCGTCGCCCCCCACGGAGAACTCTGAAACCCATGCCATCCCCCTTCCTTACCGCGGCCCGAGAGGCCGGCGCCGCTTTGGCAGTTCCCACCCCGGACAGCGTGCGTTATGCGCCCGGCGATTGCGCCCTGCTCGTCGGCCCCGCTGAAACCCTGCTCAAGCGATTGGAAGCGGTGCGCCTGGCGGGTTTGCGTCCCACCCTGCTGTGCACCGATTTCCCGGATCCGGAAGTCCTGCCCCGGGGGCTGCGCGCCCTATCCGGCGAACTCGCCGATGTCTCCGGCTGGATGGGGACATTCCGTGCCCGCACCCAAGGCCGGGATGGAGCCGTGGACCTGGCGCTCCTGTCCTTCCATGAAGACGGGCATTTCGACTGGGTGCTGGATTTCAGCGCTTCGCCCCGGACCGCCGTGCCTCCGCCGGGGTACTACACCTTGGCCGTGGATGATTTCCCGTCCCTGAAAAAAGCATTGCTGGAAATCGCCGGCCGTCTGCGGAACGGATACGAGAAGCCGCGCTATTTCGACTTCACCGAGTCCCTGTGCGCCCACCGGCGCCAGGAAGTCCCGGGCTGCCAGGCCTGCCTCTCGGTCTGTCCGGCGAGTGCCATCAGCGCCGGGAAGGAAAGCATCCGGATCGAACCCCATCTCTGCCAGGGTTGCGGCACCTGCGCCCTGGTCTGCCCGTCCGGCGCGGTACGCTACGCCCATCCCGGCCCGGGATTCAGCCTGACCCGCCTGCAAGCCGCCCTGTCGGCCTGGCGGGAGGCCGGCGGCGGGCCCGCGGGCGTCTGGATCGCCACCCCCGCTCTGGCGGAAGAAATCCCGGACGGCTGGCTCCCCCAGGTCGTGGACGAAGCGGCCAGCCTAGGCTTGGAGTTCTGGCTGGCGGCTTTGGCCGCCGGGGCGAACCGGGTGGCGATTACCGCCGGCGCCGTCCCCGCCGAGACCCTCCGGGCGCCGGTAGAGCAGATCGGGGCGGGACGCGCGGTCCTGGCGGGGCTGGGCTGGCCGACCGCCTTTGGCCCGGCGGGCACGCCGGAGGAGTTGGCAAACCTGGCGTGGACCTTGGCCCCCATGCCCCGCGGTCCCGCCGCGTGGTTGACCATCGCCGTCGACACA
>CAZYEY010000280.1:0-6572 GCA_964646585.1 uncultured Thiobacillus sp.
TCGCGCCGGGGCAGCATGCGATCGACGATGAGCACGTCGTATTCGCCTGCCAGCGCCAGCTGCAGGCCGGTCTCGCCGTCATGGGCCAGGTCCACGCCATGGCCGGCCTCGGTCAGGCCCTGGCGCAGATAGCCGGCGGCGGCGGTGTCGTCTTCGATGATGAGCAGTCGCATGCCGTGAGCATAGCCAGATTCCGCCGCCGGCAAGCTCGCCAAACGGTAATCCGGGCGCCGCGACATTTGGCCGCACGGCGTTCACTTGACGCGCGCGGGGGGGGCAGAATAGATTCACCCAAAACCACAAGTCACCTACAGGGAGTTCCATGCCTTTTCGCCTGCCGGTCGTTCTCGGCCTGTGCGCCGCTTTGTCCACGTATTGCATCCCGGCGTTCGCCGATCTGCCCCTCAGCGTCGAAGACCTCATCACCGACCAAGGCAAGGTCAAGCTCGATCTCTCCCTGGCGTACGCCAATGCGGATCGTCAGGGCGTGTCCGTGGGCGAGCCCATCCTCATCCAGACCGGTCCCGCCTCCTTCGTCACCCTCCCCACCGTCATCGGTGCGAGCCAGTTCAATTCCGACACCCTCGTCGGCACCCTCGGCCTGCGCTACGGACTCACCGCGAAAACGGAGCTTTACGCGCGCGTGAGCGGCCTGGCCTCCAGCCAGCGGGTGAGCGGTGTCCTGGGCACGTCATCCAACAACGAGTCCCGCTTCGCCGATGCCTGGGCGGGCATCAACCACCAGTTCAAGAAGGACGACGCCACGCCTGCCGTGCTGGGCTTCGCGGAAGTGGCGCTGGCCGAGAAGCATCGCCAGGATTCCGCCCGCTTCAGATCGGCCATGCTGGGGCTCACTGCTTATCACGCCATCGATCCCGTCGTCTTCTCGCTCACCGCCGGCTTCCGCGCAAGCCTGAGCCGCCAGGACGGCGGACAGGACTACGAACCCGGCCACCTGCTGCTCATCAATCCCGCAGTGGGCTTTGCGGTGAACGATCGCGTCACGCTGACCACCGGCCTGCAATGGACCCATCGGCAGGCCGACCGGCGCGACGGCATCAAGCAAGGCATCACGCGCACCGCCACCGATCTGGTGCTGGGCGCGGGCTACGGCTTCGACAAGGGCAACACCCTGAATTTCACGGCCAAGGCCAACGTCAGCGGCCGCGATGGGGCGGAAGTCAGAATGAACTGGCTGTACACCTTCAAATGAACGCGCGGAGGCGAAAGCGGCAGAACGCCGCTTGCAAAGAACGCCCCTCTCCCCGCCGGGAGAGGGTGGGGTGAGCGCATCACTCCGCAAAGGTTTTGGCGACGCGGCAACGTCGCCAAAGGGCGCCTCGGGAATCTGTCGAGGCTTGTCGTTGTTATCCATGAATGAAAGGAATCTACACCATGCAGTTGAAACATACCGTGCTTGCCCTGGCCGCCGCCGGGGTGCTGTCTGCCCAGGCCCATGCCAGCGAGGCGCAGGTCGAAGCCGCCGTCTTGCCCAGCCAGACCGTCACCACCTTCTCCGAGGCCGATCTCACGGCGCTGTTCGAGTCCTCGGATAAGCCCATGCAGCTTGCCGCCCTGTCGGAGGTCGAAATGAAGGAGACGGAGGGGGCGTTCTGGGGTAATGCTCTGGGCGCATTCGCGGGTGGACTTTCTTCAACCTATGGCTACTTTGCTTCCGTACCCAGATACCAGCAAACCGGCTGGGGTGCGCTGACCGCATTTGGCGGCGGTGCATTTGCGGGTGCGCTGAATCCTGTTCGCGGATTTGGTTCTCTTGCTGGAACTCTGGCTGGTGGTTTCGGCGGCAGCTACATATCCAACTGGCGCTGGTAATCAATGATCAGAAACACGGTTCGGAATCTCTCCGTACCGTGTTTCGCTAGGGAATGGTCGAAATGGACACGACAGATACGAACAGCTTGATACGACTCAGCATTTTTCTTGGTGTCCTGTCACCTTGGCTCGTCTGGCTATTCCTTCGCTGGAGTGTCGTCGCGCCACCGTCGGAGGAGTCCGGCGTGGCCCGCTTTCGTTTGTCCCAGGGTTTGCGCATCGTCGGGCTGGTGTTGGCGATCGCCGGGCCGAGTAGTCTGTTCGTATTGGCTGCGCAGATTCCCCCTGAGAACATCAAACCATCTGACTGGCCTATCGCTATGGTGTTGGCCGTGTTGATGGGCGGGCTGGCCAGTATTCTCGGCTTCGAAATATGGCGTATGGCAATACAGGTCGATGATGAGGATTTGTTGGGATACTCGAGGTGGGGTTTGCCACGTCGCCTAAGTTGGCATGAAGTTCGTGATGTGCATTTCAGTCCGGGTATGCAAGCCTTGGCTTTCAGAGGAGGGGCTTGCACGGTTTATGTTCCGGTGCTGCTCGACGATTGGCCGGGTTTTCTGGCTGCTGTCCGGCAAGCCGCTCCACACCTCGCGCTGCCCGATGCAGCCCGTCTTAATGGAGAGCGGCTGGCTTATGAGGGACATTTCCAGGGCTTGTACGACAACGCCGGACGAATTGCCCTGATTGCCATGGTGGTTGTTTTGATCACATTGCCATTTCTCTCGCTCTATCCGCCAGCGATAGGCTTGTGCGCGCTTGCCGGAGTGGGCCTGGCTTTTTTTCCGCTGCTACGCGGGTTCCTCAAGCCGCCCAGGCACGAAGAAATTTTGAGCAACATTTTGCAAGCGGCAGGCATTGGGCTCTCAACTTTCTTCCTGTCGCGAGCCTTCGATATACAGCAAGCGCATATGGGTGGAGAGAAACATATCTCACCCGGTGAATGGTTTGCCCTATTTGGACAACACTTCGGCATTGCCTCTCTTACCGCTTTTTCCTTATTGCTAGCTGCCCGCTGGCGTTGGCCGAATCGCTTTATGCCTAATTGGGCCAACACCCCGGATTGATTGAACAACCTACTCCATCTCCGAATGCTCTCCCCCGCCCTTTCCCTCTTCCTTCTGCGCGAACTCCCTTTCCCGCATTTCGATTTCCCCCGCTGGCAAGCCGTGCTGGCCGTCACCCTGATCGGCGTGCTCGCCGGCCTCGATCCCGCCCTGCGCGCCGAAACACCAGAGATGCCCGGCCTGCCGCTGTGGTTGGCCATCCCCTTCATGGCGCTGACGGTCTGGGCAGCCTTCCTCATCATCCTCGCCATGCTCAAGTGGTGGATGAAGCGCGACGGCCGCTGGGATGGGCAGGGCGATCTCTTCAACCTCGTGGCCGCCTCGTGGCTGGTGGCCGACACTCTGGGCACGGGACTGACCGCCTTGGGCTTGCCGGGGCTGTTGACCCTGCCGTTGTGGGTGTATTCCGTGTGGGTGGGCGGCAATGCCCTCTCCGGCGCGATCCCCAAGGCGAGCCTGGGCTACAGCATCGGCGGCATTGTGCTGAGTCTGGTTCCCGCGATGCTCGTCACGGGCCTGCTGTTTGCCGTGTTGGGCATCGTGCTGGCCATGCTCGGCGTGGCCACGCCGCCTGTCGGCGCAGGTCCTGAAGGCATGGGTTGATGAGGCGTCTCTTCGCCGCTGGCGCGCTGGCCCTCGCGGGCGGCATCGCCCAGGCCGAACCCACCGTTCCTCCCGTGCCCGGCCCCGAAGGCGTGATCCTGCAAACCCACGCCGCGTCCGGCCTCATTCCCGTCCGGAGCTGGAAGCGGCTACGCGACGATCGCGTGGTCAAGCAGGACCTGGACTACTCCTGCGGCGCGGCCTCGCTGGCCACCCTGCTCAACGCGCACTACGGCCTGAACGTCAGCGAAGAGCAGTTGCTCAAGGCCATGGACAAGGACGACGGACGGGCGAGCTTTGCCGACATGAGCCGGGGGCTGGCGCAGTTCGGCTTCAAGGCGCAGGGCTTTGCCGCCACGTATGAGCAGCTTGCCCGGCTGAAGATGCCGGTCATCATCTATGTCAGGCACCGCGAGGACGACCACTTCTCGGTGCTGCGCGGCATCGACGGCGGCACCGTGTGGCTGGCCGACCCCTCCCTGGGCAACCGTACCTACAGCCGGGCTCAGTTCGAGGCGATGTGGAATACGCGCGGCAGCGATCTGGCCGGCAAGTTCCTGGCCGTATTGCCTGCCAGCATGGGAATCGGAGCCGCCGGCGACTTCTTCAGCAAAACGCCGCGCCGGCAGAGCGCGGCGGCGGTCGAGCAGCTGGCGCACCGGGCCGTGCCCTGATCGCGCGCCGCCGGCAAGCTCGCCAAACGGTAATCCGGGCGCCAGGGTGCGGCGAAGTTGGCTGCGTAACCTTCCCATCACGGCAATACCGCCGCATTCCGAGTGAAAGGAAACACCATGAACCGTACCGTAAAAATCCTCTCCGCCGTCACCCTGGTGTCCGCCCTGGCCGCCGGCACGGCCTTCGCCACCGGCACCCTGCAACTGCCCGACGAGGTGAAGGCCGCCAGCATCAAGCTGCCGCGGGGCGTGAAGTCCCAGGCCGATCTGGCGCGTCACGCCAAGATCACCCAGCAGCAGGCCGAGGCCGCCGCCCTGGCGGTCCTGCCGGGCCAGGTGGTCAAGGCCCGGCTCGACCGGGAGGACGGCTATCTGGTCTGGCAGATCGACGTGAAGCACGACCGGGGCACCACCGAGATCGCCGTGGACGCGGGCAACGCCAAGGTGCTGGCGGCCGAGGAGGAAGAAGACGACGACGAGCGTCACGGCTGAGGCTCGCTCGCGTGGGCCGTGTGTCCTGTCGGGTTACGCCCTTGGGGCTAACCCGACCTACGGGGCTCCGTCCGGGCGTAGGTCGGGTTAGCGCAGCGTAACCCGACGATCCCGACCCTCCCTCCCCCCGGCTGTGCCGCCATGTCGGGTTACGCCCTCCGGGCTAACCCGACCTACGGGGGGATTCCACCGCCGGCCTGGTTCAAATCCCCCGCGTTTTTCCATCCCCATGCAAAAAATTTTGATTTTTCAATGTGTTGCGTTCTGGCACGGCGACTGCAAGGGGACGGGCGTGGCAGACCCACGCAATTCACCAACCATCCAAGGAGATCATCATGAACACCATCGTTCCTTCCCCCATGAAGCCCCTGGCCCTGACTCTGGCCTGCATCCTGCTGACCACCCAGGCGGCCTGGGCCGCGCCCCAGCCCAGCCTGAAGGAGGACATCAGCGTCAGTCCGGGGCGCAGCATCAGCGCCGACGACGAGGCCCTGATTTCCGCCGCCGCCCAGCGGGTGCTGCGCCACGTGGCCCGGGCCCGCACGGCCATCGCCGGCAAGGATATGGAAAGCGCCCAGCGCGAGCTGCGCCAGGCCGAGACCCTGATGCGCATCATCCAGCGCACCGCTCCCACCACCGTGGTGAAGGAGCGCCTGGCCACCACCGACGACAAGCTCAAATACGAGAACACCGAGGAGGTGGGCCCCGCCTTCGTGCCCATCTACGGCGCCCTGGGCGAGCGGGTGGTGTTCGACGCGGAACGGCTCAAGCCGGAGGCCAACGACAAGACCAAGGGCGCCAACGACAAGGCCGCCCCCCGGGAAGAGGCGGAGGCGGACGACGTGGTGCTGTATTACGAGGAACTGGACCTGCCCGTCAACGCCACGCGCCACTTCATCGCCGTGGCCCAGGCGGAGCTGGGCAAGAAGCGTTACACCGAGGCCGACCAGGCCCTGCGTGCCGCCCAGGACGCGGTGGATTTCAGCGGCGTGTATCTCGATGAACCCCTGTTGGCTGCCCGCATCAACCTGGAGCGGGCCCACGCCCACTACGCGGCCGGCAGGACGGAGGCGGCCCGGGCCGACGTGAACCGGGCCATCGCCCAGCTGGACAAGGCGGCGAAGACGGCGGACCCGGACAGCCGCGCCGATGTGGACAAGCTGCGGACGGACGCCAAGGCCCTCGCCAGCCGCCTGGATGGCAAGGATGCCGGGGCGGTCAATGAATTGAAGCGCCTCTGGCGCCACACCGAAGCCCTGGCCGATCGGGCCAAGGAGGCCACCGCCGTGGGCTGGGCCAAGCTGAGAAACCACGGCCCCGCACGCGCCGACCTGATCGAGGCCAAACGCTATGCCGCCTACGCGGACATCGACGCCAATGTGGCCCAGTCCCCGGACCAGGCCCGGGCGGATCTGACCCGCGCCCGGGACTTCCTGGAGCAGGCGGCCAAGGCCGCGGCGGGCAGGAGCGAGGCCGAGGTGTTCATCAAGGATGCCCGCGCCATGATGGACAGCCTGCTCAATGGCCAGGCCAAGACCGATCCGGGTGAGATGGCCAATCTCAAGAACCTGCTGGGCCAGGCCATCGGCAAGCTGTGAACCTTGAACCGTTGAAACGCGCCGTCCCCTGGAGCATCCGGGGGCGGCGGAAAGGAGGACATCATGACCATTCCCTGGCAACCCCTGGCCGCCTGGGGCCTGTTCCTCGGCCTGCCCCTGGCCTTCCTGGCCGTCGTGCTCTGGGTGTACCGGCCCGGCGCGGCCCGGCGCTACCGCGCCGATGGGCGCATCCCCTTCCTGGGCGAGGGCCGTCGGCAGCAGGGCGGGCCGGAGCGCAGGCCACAGGCCAAGGCCTGAACGCATCCCCTATCATGCCGCCATGTCGCCCACGCCCCGCCTCCCCC
>CAZYEY010000281.1:0-16021 GCA_964646585.1 uncultured Thiobacillus sp.
CGCCGGCGGTGGCAAAATGCCGCCGCCGGCCGCCTGGCGGGCTGGCGGGCCCGGGGCGACGAAGCGGTACGGGAATACACCGCGCGCTTCGATCGCCCCGACGCGCCGGCCCTGGCCAGTCTGGAACTGGGCAGGGCGGACCTGGGGGCAGCCCTGGGAAAGCTGCCCTTGCGCCTGGAAAAAGCCTTGCAGGCTGCTGCGGAGCGGGTGCGGGCCTACCACGAGCGGCAGCGCCAGGAATCCTGGACTTACACGGAAGCCGACGGCACCGTGCTGGGCCAGCAGGTCACGGCCCTGGACCGGGTGGGGCTGTATGTGCCCGGCGGCAAGGCGGCCTATCCCTCCTCGGTGCTGATGAACGCCATTCCCGCCAAGGTGGCCGGGGTGAAGGAACTCATCATGGTGGTGCCCACGCCGGACGGGGTGCGCAACGACCTGGTGCTGGCGGCGGCCCTGGTATCCGGCGTCGACCGGGTGTTCTGCATCGGCGGCGCCCAGGCGGTGGCGGCCCTGGCCTACGGCACCGAGACCATCCCCCAGGTGGACAAGATCGTGGGCCCCGGCAACGCCTATGTGGCCGAGGCCAAGCGCCGGGTGTTCGGCATCGTCGGCATCGACATGATCGCCGGCCCCTCGGAAATCCTGGTGATCTGCGATGGCAAGACCAACCCGGACTGGATTGCCATGGATCTCTTCTCCCAGGCCGAGCATGACGAGTTGGCCCAGTCCATCCTCATCTCTCCCGACGCGGCTTTTCTGGACGCAGTGCAAGCCAGCGTGAGGAAGCTGCTGCCCACCCTGCCGCGCCAGAACGTGATTTCCGCATCCATCGGCAACCGGGGCGGGCTGATCCACTGCCGCGACCTGGCCGAGGCCGCCGAGATCGCCAACTTCATCGCCCCGGAACATCTGGAACTGTCGGTGGAGGATCCCAATGCCATGCTGCCGCTGATCCGCCATGCCGGCGCCATCTTCATGGGGCGCAACACCTGCGAGGCCCTGGGAGACTACTGCGCCGGCCCCAACCACGTGTTGCCCACCTCCCGCACGGCCCGTTTCTCCTCGCCCCTGGGGGTCTACGACTTCCAGAAGCGCTCCAGCATCATCCACGTCTCCGAACAGGGGGCGAAGAGCCTGGGCGAGATCGCCACCGCCCTGGCCTACGGCGAGGGCCTCCAGGCGCACGGGCGTTCGGCCGAGTACCGGATGGGACACTGACCGGCAGGCAAGCCCGCCAGCGGGCACCCCGCGCCCTCCGGAATCCGGTATCTTTCGGGCTCGAGCCCACGCCATGACCCCCGACCAGCTCATCCGTCCTGAAATCCTGGCCCTGTCCGCCTACCACGTCGCCGACGCCAGCGGCCTGGTGAAGCTGGACGCCATGGAGAATCCCTATCGGCTGCCCGAGCCGCTGCGGCGCGAACTGGGCGCTCTGCTGGCGGAGGCGGCCATCAACCGCTATCCCCATCCCCAGGCCCCGGGCGTGCAGCAGGCCCTGCGCGCCGCCTTCGGCATCGGGCCGGAATACGACATCCTGCTGGGCAACGGCTCCGACGAACTGATCCAGATCCTGGCCTTGGCCCTGGCCAGGCCCGGCGCCACCCTGCTGGCGGTGGAGCCCTCCTTCGTCATGTACCGCATGATCGCCGGCTTCGCCGGCCTGCGTTACGTGGGCGTGCCTCTCCGGGAGGACTTTTCCCTGGACGAGGCGGCCATGCTGGAGGCCGCGGAGCGGGAAGAACCGGCCCTGACCTTTCTGGCCTATCCCAACAACCCCACCGGCAACGTGTTCGACCGGGGCGCCGTGGAGCGCGTCATCGCCGCCACGCCGGGGCTGGTGGTGGTGGACGAGGCCTACCACGCCTTCGCCGGCGGCCTTTCCTTCCTCGACGCCCTGGACCGCTTCGACAACCTGGTCCTCATGCGCACCGTCTCCAAGCTGGGCCTGGCCGGCCTGCGACTCGGCTACATGGTGGGCAAACCCGCGTGGATCGGGGAGTTCGACAAAGTGCGCCTACCGTATAATGTCAATGTCCTGACCCAGGTGGCGGCCCGCCATGCCCTCGAGCACGTGGAAGTGCTGGAGGCCCAGGCGGCCACTCTGGTCGGTGAGCGGGGGAAACTTTTCCAGGCCCTGGCGGCACTGCCCGGGGTGCAAGCCTTCGAGAGCCAGGCCAATTTCATCCTTTTCCGGGTCGCCCGGGCGAAAAAGGTGTTTTCCGGCCTCAAGGCCAGGGGGGTGTTGATCAAATGCCTGGATGGTAGCCATCCCCTGCTGAACGAGTGCCTGCGGGTGACCGTGGGCGCTCCGGACGAGAACGAAGCTTTCCTGGCCGCCCTGGCGGCCGAACTGGACCAATGACATGCGCAGCGCCGAAGTCACCCGCAACACGCTGGAAACCCGGATCACCGTCAAAATCGCTCTCGACGGCACCGGCAAGTCCGCTTTCCGCACCGGCGTGCCTTTCCTCGAACACATGCTGGATCAGGTGGCCCGCCACGGTTTGATCGATCTGGACATCGTGGCCGAGGGCGATCTCCACATCGACGCCCACCATACCGTCGAGGACATCGGCATCACCTTGGGCCAGGCCGTAGCCTCGGCCCTGGGCGACAAGAAGGGAGTGAGACGCTACGGCCACGCCTACGTGCCCCTGGACGAGGCTCTCTCAAGGGTGGTCGTGGACCTCTCTGGCCGGCCCGGCCTGGAATTTCACGTGGAATTCACCCGGGCCCGCATCGGCGATTTCGATGTGGACCTGTTTCGGGAGTTCTTCCAGGGCTTCGTCAACCATGCCGGCGTCACCCTGCATGTGGACTGCCTGCGTGGGATCAATGCCCACCACCAGGCCGAGACCGTGTTCAAGGCCTTCGGCCGGGCCTTGCGCATGGCCATCGAGGCGGACCCGCGCATGGGCGGCGTCATGCCTTCCACCAAGGGCACCCTGTAATGCCGGATATCGCCGTCATCGACTACGGCATGGGCAACCTGCACTCGGTGCGCAAGGCCCTGGAACACGTGGCCCCCGGCGCCGAGGTGGCGGTCACCGACGACCCGGCCCTGATCGCCGCCGCCACCCGGGTGGTCTTCCCCGGCCAGGGCGCGGCCCCCGACTGCATGGCGGAGATCGAGGCCCATGGCCTGCGCCACGTCATTCTGGGGGCAGCGGCCGAAAAGCCCTTCCTGGGGATCTGCATGGGCCTGCAAGTGCTGTTCGACCACAGCGAGGAAGGGGACACCCCCTGTCTGGGCCTCATGGCGGGCCGGGTAAAGCGCTTCCCCGATGCCGCCATGCGCGACGCTGCCGGCAACAGGCTCAAGGTCCCTCACATGGGCTGGAACAACGTGCGCCAGGCCATGGCCCATCCCCTGTGGGCTGGCATCGAGGATGGCGCCCGCTTCTACTTCGTGCACAGCTATTTCGCCCAGCCGGCCGACCCGGAAGTGACCGCCGGGGAATCCAGCTATCCCTTCCCCTTTACCTGCGCGGTGGCCCGGGACAACCTGTTCGCCGTGCAGTTCCACCCCGAGAAGAGCGCGGCCGCCGGCCTGCGCCTGCTGCAAAACTTCGTGTCCTGGGACGGCAATCCGAGGTAATCATGCTCATCATTCCCGCGATCGATCTCAAAGACGGCCAGTGCGTGCGCCTGAAGCAGGGCGAAATGGACAGCGCCACCGTGTTCTCCAGCAACCCCGCCGACATGGCCGAGAAATGGCTGGCTAGCGGCGCCCGCCGCCTGCACCTGGTGGACCTGAACGGCGCCTTCGCCGGCAAGCCGGTGAACGAGGCGGCCATCAAGGCCATCGTCAACGAGGTGGGCGACGAGATCCCCGTGCAGTTGGGCGGCGGCATCCGCGATTTGGACACCATCGAGCGCTATCTGGACGATGGCATCTCCTACGTCATCATCGGCAGCGCTGCGGTGAAGAACCCGGGCTTCCTCCACGATGCCTGTACCGCCTTCCCCGGCCACATCCTCGTCGGCCTGGACGCCAAGGACGGCAAGGTGGCGGTGGAGGGCTGGTCCAAGGTGACCCACCACGACGTCATCGACCTGGCGAAGAAGTTCCAGGACTACGGCGTCGAGGGCGTGGTCTACACCGACATCGGCCGGGACGGCATGCTCTCCGGCGTCAACATCGAGGCCACGGTGAAGCTGGCCCAGGCCCTCTCCATTCCGGTCATCGCCAGCGGCGGCATCACCAACCTGGATGACGTGAAGAAGCTCTGCGCCGTGGAAGGGGAAGGCATCATGGGCGCCATCACCGGCCGGGCCATCTACGAGGGCACCCTGGATTTCACCGCCGCCCAGGCGCTGGCCGACGAGCTTTCCGGCAATACGTGACGGAAGACCGAATTGGGCCTCGCCAAACGCATCATCCCCTGCCTGGACGTCACTGCCGGCCGCGTGGTGAAGGGGGTCAACTTCGTCAACCTGCGGGACGCCGGCGATCCCGTGGAGATCGCCCGCCGCTATGACGAGCAGGGGGCCGACGAACTGACCTTCCTGGACATCACCGCCACTTCCGACAACCGGGATCTGATCCTCCACATCATCGAGGACGTGGCCGCCCAGGTCTTCATTCCCCTCACCGTGGGGGGGGGCGTGCGCGCCGTGTAGGACGTGCGGCGGCTGCTCCATGCCGGCGCCGACAAGGTCTCCATCAACACCGCCGCCGTGTTCAATCCGCAACTGGTGAAGGACTGCACCGACCGCTTCGGCAGCCAGTGCATCGTGGTGGCCATCGACGCCAAGCAGACCGTCTGGGGCGCCACGCCCAAATGGGAGATCTTCACCCACGGCGGCCGCAAGCCCACCGGCCTGGATGCCGTGGAATGGGCGCGGAAGATGGAGGAACTCGGGGCGGGCGAGATCCTTCTCACCAGCATGGACCGGGATGGGGCCAAGATCGGCTTCGATCTCAACCTGACCCGGGCCATCGTGGACGCGGTGAACATCCCCGTCATCGCCAGCGGCGGGGGGGGCAACCTGCAAGACATGGCCGACGGCGTGAAGATCGGCGGCGCCGAAGAGGTGCTGGCGGCCAGCATCTTCCACTTCGGCGAATACACCGTGGAACAGTGCAAGCGTTACATGGCGGAACGGGACATCGAGGTAAGGCGATGAGCAAGACGGCGAACGAGTCCTGGCTCAACAAGATCAACTGGTCGGAGGATGGCCTGATTCCTGCCATCGCCCAGGATGCCCAGACCGGCGACATCCTGATGGTGGCCTGGATGAACCGGGACTCCCTGAAGCGCACGGTGGAAACCGGCGAGGCGGTGTACTGGTCCCGCTCCCGCAAAAAACTCTGGCACAAGGGCGAGGAATCCGGTCACACCCAGAAGGTGGTGGAATTGCGTTTGGACTGTGACGAGGACGTATTGCTGCTGAAGGTCGAGCAGGTGGGCGGCATCGCCTGCCACACCGGGCGTCGCAGCTGCTTCTTCCAGAAGCTGGAGCAGGGCCGGTGGGTGGCGGTGGATCCGGTGCTCAAGGATCCCCACGAGATCTACAAGAAATGAGCGGCCCGTCATCCGACATCCTGGCCCGCCTGGCGGAGACCCTGGAGGCGCGCAAGTGCGCGGATCCCCAGTCCTCCTACGTGGCCAGGCTCTACGCCAAGGGCCTGGACGCGATCCTGAAGAAGGTGGCCGAGGAGGCGGCGGAGACCATCATGGCCGCCAAGGACGGCGTACGCGAAAAAATCATCTATGAAACCGCCGACCTGTGGTTTCATTCCCTGGTTCTGCTGGCCCGGGAAGGCATCCACCCGGACGAGATCCTGAATGAGCTGGCCCGCCGGGAGGGCCTGTCCGGGCTGGCCGAGAAGGCTTCCCGACCCGGCTAGACAAGCGAGAGAAGAAGCGATGAGCGATTGCATTTTCTGCAAGATCGTGGCGGGCGAGATTCCCTGCCGCAAGGTGTACGAAGACGATGACGTGCTGGCCTTCCACGACATCCATCCCGTGGCGCCGGTGCATTTCATGCTCATTCCAAAGGTCCACGTGGCATCCCTGGCGGAATGCGACGACCGTCACCAGGCCGTGCTGGGCAGGATCCTCCTGCTGGCCCCCAGGCTGGCCCGGGAGCAGGGCCTGGCCGACGGTTTCCGCACCGCCATCAACACCGGCAGGGGCGGCGGCCAGGAAGTCTTCCACCTCCACGTCCACGTCATCGGCGGCAACGGGCCGCGCCCCCTTTAAGCGAAATTTGATCGAGGAGAAACATCATGGGCTCTTTCAGCATCTGGCATTGGTTGATCGTCCTGGTGATCGTGCTGCTGGTGTTCGGCACCAAGAAGCTGCGCAACATCGGCGGCGACCTGGGCGGCGCCGTGAAGAACTTCAAGGACGCCATGAACGAAGAAAAGAACAAGCCCGGCGAGCTGCCGCGCCAGGGCGAGACCCGCGGCACCACCATCGAGGGCGAAATCAAGGACAAGCAGCAATCCTGAACCCACCGTCGCGGGCTGCAGCCAGGGAGCAAGGCTGACGCTTCCTCTCATCGTCCGGCGCGGTCCCCCATTCGACATCCATGTTCGACATCGGCTTCTCCGAACTCCTGATCATTGGTCTGGTGGCGCTCATCGTCATCGGCCCCGAACGTTTGCCCAAGGTGGCGCGCACCGCCGGGCAATGGCTGGGCAAGCTGAACCGCTATGTATCCCAGGTGAAGCAGGACATCGACCGGGACATCAAGCTGGAAGAACTGCGCAAGATGCAGCAGGAGATGCGGGAGACGGCCCAGAAATACGAGATCCTGGCCAACCAGACCGCCCGGGAGGTGGAGGAGACGGTGGCCCAGGGGACGGACCAGATCAGCCGGGTCATGGAGGCCATGAGCGTCACCGACGGCGGCCTGGCCAAGCAGGAATTCGCAAAGATCCAGGCGGAGACCGCCGCAGCGGCCGGCACCCTCGAAGCCGCGCCGGCCGCCGTGAGTGCGCCGGAATCTCCGGTCGAAGCCGCCGCGCAGCCGGCGCCGGACAAACCCACGCCGCCCCCGGTGGCCTGAGAAAGCCGAGCCATGCAATTCGAAGGTCAGGAAACCTTCATCTCCCACCTCATCGAACTGCGGGACCGGCTCCTGCGTGCGTCCATCGCCTGGATCGTGCTGTTCGTCTGTCTTTTCCCTTTCGCCAACGATCTCTACACCATCCTGGCCCAGCCCCTGCTAGCCAAGCTGCCCCAAGGTGGACAGATGATCGCCACCGAAGTGGTGACGCCTTTTTTCGTCCCCATCAAGGTGGCCATGATGACCGCCTTCCTGGGGGCATTGCCGTACATCCTCTACCAAGCCTGGTCCTTCGTCGCGCCTGGACTCTACGCCCACGAGAAGAAGCTGATCCTGCCCTTGGTGGTGGCCAGCGTATTTCTGTTCGCCTGCGGCATGGCGTTCGCTTATTTCCTGGTGTTCCCGGTGGTGTTCGGCTTCATCGTCGGGATCGCCCCGGCGGGGGTGGCGGTGATGACCGAAATCGGAAAATACCTGGACTTCGTCATCACCATGTTCCTTGCCTTCGGGATCACCTTCGAGGTGCCCATCGTGGTCATCGTCCTGGCCATGACGGGGATCGTCGAGGTCGCCAAGCTGAAGGAAGGGCGGCCCTATGTCATCGTTGGCGCCTTCGTCATCGGTGCCATCTTCACGCCGCCGGACGTGGTCTCCCAGATCATGCTGGCCGTGCCCCTGTGGTTGCTCTATGAACTGGGTGTCATCGTCGCCGGCTGGGTGGTGAGGAACAAACCGTCGCCCCCGGACGAGGCGCCCTACAGGCCCCTGTCGGAGGAAGAACTGGAGGCGGAACTGGACCGCATCGAAAGAGAGCAGAAGCCCGGCAATTGACGCACTCCTATGGTGCAAGATGAATCGAAACGCCCGTTTATCGGGCGTTTTATTTTTTCTCCCCCTGTCGAAATCCGTGCCCCGGGATGGTGGCGTGACCCGGGAAGACCAGGGCATCCTGCCGCCAAGCCCGCATGTATCCAGGGATCCGCCGGCCTGGTGGGGTTGCCCTCGTCTTTTCATCGTAAATCACAGATCGGGTGCATGGTGCCCCAATAGAAGGCATGTCTCTTGCTTTCGAGCTTTTCGTTTTTTAGGAGAGCACTATGGATGCATTCAAAGCGGGCGGCGACGTCCTGTTCATTCTGCTGGGCGCCATCATGGTCCTGGCCATGCACGCGGGCTTCGCCTTTCTGGAACTGGGCACGGTGCGCAAGAAAAACCAGGTCAACGCCCTGGTGAAGATCCTCACTGACTTTTCCGTCTCCACCATCGCCTACTTCTTCATTGGCTATGGCGTGGCCTACGGCGTGGAATTCATGAGTGGCGCCGACCATCTCCTGGCGAAGAACGGCTACGACCTGGTGAAGTTCTTCTTCCTGCTCACCTTCGCCGCCGCCATCCCCGCCATCGTTTCCGGCGGCATCGCCGAGCGGGCCCGGTTCAATCCCCAACTGGCCGCTACCTTCGTCCTGGTGGGTCTGGTCTATCCCTTCTTCGAGGGACTGGCCTGGAATAACAACGGTGGCTTCCAGGATTGGATGAACGCCACCTTCGGCGCCAAGTTCCACGATTTTGCCGGCTCCGTGGTGGTCCACGCCATGGGCGGCTGGATCGCCCTGCCGGCGGTCCTGCTGCTGGGTGCCCGCCGGGGCCGCTATCGCCAGGATGGGATGATGTCCGCCCATCCGCCCTCCAGCATTCCTTTCCTGGCCCTGGGTGCCTGGATCCTCACCGTGGGCTGGTTCGGCTTCAATGTCATGTCGGCCCAGACCCTGGAGGCAGTGTCCGGCCTGGTGGCGGTGAACTCCCTGATGGCCATGGTGTGCGGCACCCTGGCGGCCCTGGTGCTGGGCAAGAACGACCCGGGCTTCATCCACAACGGCCCCCTGGCCGGCCTGGTGGCCGTGTGCGCCGGCTCCGACCTGATGCATCCGGTGGGAGCGCTGGCCACGGGTGCGGTGGCGGGGGGCTTGTTCGTGGTCATGTTCACCATCACCCAGAACAAATGGAAGATCGACGACGTCCTCGGCGTCTGGCCCCTGCACGGCCTCTGCGGCGCCTGGGGCGGCATCGCCGCGGGCATCTTCGGGCTCCAGGCCCTGGGGGGGGTGGGTGGTGTCAGCTTCGCATCCCAGTTGGTGGGCACCCTCGCCGGCATTTCCATTGCCCTGATCGGCGTCGCCACGGTCTACGGCGTTCTCAAGTTCAGCGTGGGCCTGCGTCTGGACGCGGAAGAGGAGTTCAACGGCGCCGACCTATCCATCCACCGCATTTCCGCCACGGCGGAGCGGGAGACCAACTGGTAAGCTGCCACGCTGGAATCCACAGCATCCCTCCCGTGCATACCCGCTACGCCGACATCGCGCCCTACGTCACCCTGGATGGTTCCGAGATCCGGGAACTCATGCACCCGGATCACCATGGTGTCCGCCACCAGAGTCTGGCCGAGGCCCTGGTGGCCCCGGGAGCGGCCACCCGCCTGCATCAGCACCACGCCAGCGAAGAGATCTACCACGTCACCGCCGGCCACGGGCGCATGACGCGAGGCGTGGAGCGCTTCGAGGTGGCTGCGGGCGACACGGTGCTGATTCCTCCGGGCACCCCCCACCGTATCGAAAACCTCGGCGACACGCCCTTGCGCATCCTGTGCTTCTGCAGCCCAGCCTATCGCCACGAAGATACGGAATTGCTAGAAATTAGTGAGCCCGGGCAATCCACAAAGGCCCCGGCCTTGCTATGATCCGCCCCGTCATTCCCCATGACATCAACCAGGAGACTCCCGCCATGAACAAAGCTGAAATGATCGACATCGTCGCCACCAAGGCCAACGCGAGCAAGGCGGCCACCGCCACCATCGTCGCCGCCGCCATCGAAGCCATCTCCGAAGCCCTGGCCAAGGGCGATAGCGTGCAGTTCATCGGCTTTGGCACCTTCAGCGTCCAGGAACGCAAGGCCCGTACCGGCCGCAATCCCCAGACCGGCAAGGAAATGAAGATTCCCGCCAAGAAGGTGGTGCGCTTCAAGCCCGGCGCCGCGCTCAGCGCCGCCGCCAACGCCAAGGGCAAGAAAAAGAAGTAATCCGTCTTTCCAGGACTGAACCGCCGCCTCAGCGCGGCGGTTTTTCATTCAGGGCGCGGGATTGAAGCGACTCAGGTGAATGGTCTCGATCCGCGCCAGGGCGGCTTCCGGCAGCACCACGTCCCAGGCATCCAGGTTTTCCCGCAGTTGCGCCATGCTGGTGGCGCCGATGATGGTGCTGGCCACGAACCCGCGCCGGTAGACGAAGGCCAGGGCCAGGGTGGCCGGCGACAGGCACAGTTCCCGCGCCAGCTCGGCGTAGGCGGCGACGGCGGGCTGGACGCCGGGCTTCTCGTAGCGCTGGGCGAAGCCCTTGAACAGGGTGACCCGGCCCACGGCGGCGGGGTCCGCCAGATATTTGCCGCTCAGGTGGCCGAAGGCCAGGGGCGAATAGGCCAGCAGGGGCAGGCCCTCGCGAAAGGCGATCTCCGCCAGCCCGGTCTCGAACGTGCGGTTCACGAGGTTGTATGGGTTCTGGATGGACACCACCCGTTCCAGCCCATGCTCCCGTGCCAGCCGCAGAAACTCCATGACGCCCCAGGGATGCTCGTTGGATAGGCCGATGTGTCGGATCTTGCCCGCCCGCACCAGGGCGCTC
Source organism: uncultured Thiobacillus sp. (assembly GCA_964646585.1). Classification (GTDB taxonomy): domain Bacteria; phylum Pseudomonadota; class Gammaproteobacteria; order Burkholderiales; family Thiobacillaceae; genus PFJX01. The sequence goes on from CAZYEY010000281.1 coordinate 10,691, forward strand.
AGCACCTCCAATTGTTCCCGGATGGGCACCGGGGCGTCGGTTTACAGGGCCGGGTCGAAGCGGTACTGGCCGAACATGGGCACGTTCCGTTCCGGCCAGTGGATCTGGTAGAGGTCCACGTAATCCGTGCGCAGGCGGGTCAGGGATCCCTCCAGGGCGGCCTGGATGTTGGCCGCATCCAGCGCCTTCGGACCACCGCGAATCCAGTTCAGGCCCCGGCGGGGACCGGTGACCTTGGTGGCCAGCACCACCCGGTCCCGGGGCTGCCGCGCCAGCCATTCGCCGACGATGCTTTCCGTGCGGGTGAAGGTTTCGGCCCGGGGCGGCACCGGATACATCTCGGCGGTGTCGATGAAGTTCACGCCCCGCTCGAAGGCGTAATCCAGTTGTTCATGGGCCTCCGCTGCCGAGTTCTGCTGGCCGAAGGTCATGGTACCCAGGCAGACCGCCGACACTTTCAGGCTCCCCAGGGAGCGGTATTCCATCGCCATGCTAATCCTCGCTTTCCTCCACCGGCGCCGTCGTCTGGCCGCGCAGGGCGGCGGCGCCGCGCCGGTCGATGAGCAATGATGTTCCACCCCGGTAGGCGTGGCTGAACAGGGCCTGGTAGGGCTTCGGGTCTTCATTCCGGCCCAGATAGACCACGGCCACGGCGTCCGGGTGGGATTCCAGCCAGTCCGCCAGCTGGCTGGCGTGCATGGCTTCCAGGGGCTGGCTGAGGCGGCCGGCGAACTGGTACTGGGCGTGGTATTTCCCCTCGTTGGCCACGGGTCGCCCCTGGGCCTGGTAGCTGGCGATCTGCCCTGCCATGGGCGCCACATCGTAGGCCGGCGCCAGGGGGCGCAGGATCGCGATCAGCAGCCAGGCCATGGCCAGCAGGCAAGCCCAGGCCAGGCGGAGTGGATGGCCGGGTTTCGACAGGGCCAGCAGGCCCGCGACGACGAAGCCGATACCGGACCAGGCGGGCAGTCCGGCGAGGACACCCAGGATGCCTTGGGCTGCGTCCATGGTCAGCGCCACGTAACTCGTGGCCAGGCCCAGGGCGATCAGGATCAGGGCCGGCAACCAGGGCCTGGAACGCGTCGGATGGCGGGCCAGGGCATGGCCCAGCAGCAGGGCGGCGGCGGGCAGCTCCGGCAGCAGGTAGTGGGGCTGCTTGCCGCTGATGGCGGAGAAGATGAGGAGTCCGCCCAGGAACCAGATCAGGGCGAAGCGCAGGCCCGCGTCCCGCCATTCGGTCCCCAGGGTCTGGCCCAATTGGCCCAGCAGGCGTGGCCACAACAGCCAGGGAAAGAGGAACAGAGGCAGGGCGGCCAGATACCACCAGGCGGGCCGACGATGGGCGAAGGATTGCACCATGCGGTCGGCGGTCTGGCCCCAGAAGATGGCGTTGCGATATTCCTCGCCACCGGAAAGGCCTGCCGGGATGGCCCAGGCCAGGGCGATGGCCACGCCCAGCAGCAGGCCCAGGCCGACGCCCCCATACCACCCGGACCAGGTGAAGGGGCGGCGGGCATGGCGCAGCCACCAGGGTGCCAGCAGGGCTGCCGGGAGCAGATGCACCAGGATGGCCGGCCCCTTGGCCAGCACCCCCAGTCCCACGCCCAGACCGAACACCGCCCACCAGCCCCGGCGGCCGGTGAGGGCCGCCTCCACCAATGCGGTAAGGCCGACGAGGGCGCAGAGGGCGATGAGCACGTCGAAGAACAGGGCCTGGGCGTAGAGCAGCCAGAGCAGACTGGAAAGCAGCACCAGAGGCGCCAGGTGGGCGGTCTCGGTGGAAGCCGGCCACAGGCGGCGGGCCAGGCGCCAGGTCATCCAGGTGCCCGCAAGGGCCAGCAGCGGCGAGATCAGGCGCGGCCACCAGTCGTTGACGCCCGCCACCCACCAGCCGGCATGGATGAGCCAAAACAACAGGGGAGGCTTGTGGCTGTAGGGCTCGCCGTTTTTGAAGGGCACCAGGAAATCGCCCCGCAGCCACATCTCCCAGGCCACGGAGAGGTAGCGGGTCTCGTCCAGGGGCAGGGCCGGGCGGCTGGCGAGAGCGATGCCAGCCAGCAAGGCCAGCCAGACGATCCAGATGATCCAGTCGGGACGGCTGCCGCGCCCGCTCATTTGCCTTCCGGGGCCGGGGTGTGGGTCTCCCCCAGAGCCGCATCCAGGTCCGCTTCCAGGGCGACGCCATGGCGGTGCTTGCGGTACAGCCAGACGCCGATGAGGCTAGAGACCACGAAGAGGACCCCCGCCAGGGTCAGGCGCAGGGCGGGGTTGAAATGGACACCGCTGCCGGCCAGGGCGAACACCAGGGTCTGAGGCAGATAGCCCACCGCCGAGCCGGCGAAGAAGGGCAGGCCGCGCACGCTGGTGACCCCCGCCAGCAGGTTGGTGACCAGGTTGCTGCCTACCGGGAGCAGGCGGATCACCACAGCCATGCTGAAGGGGTGGCCGCGCAGGAAGTCATCCACCTTGCGGATGCGGCCGGGAAAGCGGTGGGCCACCAGGCCACGGCCGAACCAGCGGGCGTAGAAGAAAGCCAGGATGCAGCCCAGCAGGGCCGCCGCCACACCCAGGGCGGTGCCGCTGATGAAGCCGAAGGCGTAGCCGGCCAGGAAAGCCACCACCTGGCGAGGGAAGCCCAGCGCGGTGGTGGCCGCGCCCATGGCCAGGAACAGCAGGTAGCCGCTCCAGCCCTTGCCGCGCACCTCGGCGTCGATCCAGCCTTCCGACAGCATGTCGGCCAGATGGCCATGCTTGGCCAGGAAGCCCAGGGCCGCCAGGGAGGCGATGAGCAGCAGGCCCTTGAGGATGGCGCGGGGCGACATGGGCCGGTTTCAGGCGTCCAGCACGACGGGCTTTTTGGCGCGACGGATCAGCCACATGACGCCGAACAGATCGACGATGCCCACCCACAGGCGGTTGTGCAGGCCGTATTTGGAGGTGCCCCGCTCCCGGGGCCGATGATTCACCACCACCGATTCCACCCGGCCGCCGTGGCGCTGCACCAGGGCGGGCAGGAAGCGGTGCATGTGGTCGAAGTAGGGCAGACGCAGGAAGGTGGCGCGGCTGAACACCTTGAGGCCGCACCCGGTATCCGGCGTGGCGTCCTTCAGCAGACTGGAGCGCACCCCATTGGCCACCCTGGAGGAGAAGCGGCGGAACCAGGTGTCCCGGCGGTTGGCGCGCCAGCCTGCCAGCATGTGCAGGTTTTCCCCGGGTTTGGCGGCGCGCAGGCGGGCGAGCAGGGCGGGGATGTCGGCGGGATCGTTCTGGCCGTCGCCGTCCAGGGTGGCGATCCAATCGAAGCGGGCGGCCAGGACGCCCGAGGTGATGGCCGTGCTCTGACCGCAACTGGTCTGATGGCGGACGATGCGAAGTTGAGGCAGTTCGGCCGCCAGCCGTTTCAGTTCGGCCAGGGTGGTGTCGGTGCTGCCGTCGTCCACGTAGACGATCTCGTGATCGGCGAGGCTCGACACGGCGGCGACGATCTCGCGGATCAGGGGTTCGATGTTCTCGGCTTCGTTCTTGACGGGGACGACCACCGACAGGCGTTCGTCGAAGGGGGGCGTGGACATGCTCGCACCAAAATTCGGAAGGCCGGCGGATTCTATCAGCCGCGCTCTCGCCTTGCCTGAAGCAACGCCTGCGTGTATTCTCCCACCCCTTCCGGAGAGGTGGATGAGCGGTTTAAGTCGCACGCCTGGAAAGCGTGTGTGGGCTAATACCCCACCGCGGGTTCGAATCCCGCCCTCTCCGCCAGATGAAACGCCCCGCCCGTCGGGGCGTTTTTAGTTTCAGGGAAGGGTGGGTGAGAAACCGCGTTCGGGTTCGACGAGCCGAGCACTGCTCGGCCGGACGCCCGCAGGGCGGTCCCGCAGCGCAGCGGAGGGATTCGTGGATCGCCGCAAGGCGAGACGCGAACAATCCCGCCCTCTCCGCCAGATGAAACGCCCCGCCCGTCGGGGCGTTCTTGCCTTTCCTGCCGGTTGCCGGGTTCCCCCGGGCTCCGGATAATGGGTCCGTCCCTGATCCATTCTCTGCCCATGGAACCCCAGACCGCGCCCGACATCGAACTGGCCGCCACCGGCGGTAAGCGCATCAAGCTCAGTGACTTCAAGGGACGCGGCGTCGTCCTTTATTTTTATCCCAAGGACAGCACTCCGGGCTGCACCACCGAGGGCCGGGATTTCAGCGAGCTGCATCCCCTGTTCCAGGCCCTGGGCTGGGATGTCCTGGGGGTGTCCCGGGACACTGTGAAATCCCACGAGAATTTCAAGGCCAGGCAGGGCTTCCCCTTCGACTTGCTGTCCGACCCGGAGGAGGCGCTGTGCGAGTACTTTGGTGTCATGAAGCTGAAAAACCTGTATGGCAAACAGGTGCGCGGCATCGAGCGCAGCACCTTCGCCATCGCCCCGGATGGCAGCATCGCCCGGGCCTGGCGGGGGGTGAAGGTGCCCAACCACGCCCAGGAGGTTCTGGAGTTCGTGCGTACCCTGGGCTGAGATTTTTCCACTCCATCCCTCCAACTTGGGACGATCCCGATGGCGCGCAAAACCGGCAAGAAGCAAACCAAGCTGTTCGTACTCGATACCAACGTCCTGCTCCACGACCCCACCTGCCTGTACCGCTTCCAGGAGCACGACATCTACTTGCCCATGGCGACCCTGGAGGAACTGGACCACAACAAAAAAGGCATGTCCGAGGTGGCCCGCAACGCCCGCCAGGTCACCCGCTTCCTGGATGAGATCGTCAGCCCTGCCGAACTCTCCATCCAGGACGGCGCCCCCCTCTCGCTCCAGAGCCACAAGGCCGCCACCGGCCGGCTGTTCCTCCAGACCCATCCCATCACCAGCGACGTCACCGCCGTGCTGCCCTACAGCAAGGTGGACAACCAGATCCTGGGGGTGGTGGCCTATCTCAAGGCGCGGGAGCCCGAGCGTCAGGTCATCCTGGTCTCCAAGGACATCAACATGCGCATCAAGGCGCGGGCCCTGGAGATCCCGGCGGAGGACTACTTCAACGACAAGGTGCTGGAAGACACCGACCTGCTCTACACCGGCGTGCTGGAACTGCCCGCCGACTTCTGGGAGAAGCACGGCAAGGGCATGGAGAGCTGGCAGAAGGATGGCCGTTCCTACTACCGGCTCACCGGCCCCCTGGTGCCCACCCTGCTGGTGAACCAGTTCGTCTGGCAGGAAGGCCCCAGGCCTTTCCACGCCAGGGTCACCGACGTGACCGGCAACGTGGCCACCCTGGTCACCATCAAGGACTTCAGCCACCACAAGAACAATGTCTGGGGCATCACCGCCCGCAACCGGGAGCAGAACTTCGCCC